>NZ_JAPPRG010000002.1:7500-312537 GCF_026672515.1 Novosphingobium sp. SL115
CGCTGGTAATTGCCGCGTCCTATCTGTTCGTGCCGCTGGCCATCGTGCCACAGGCCACCTGCCAGCGCCGCATGGACTATCGGTCCAACACCATGATCGAGGTCGGGTCGTCCATCGCCAACGCCGCCACCGCTTTGGTCCTTGCCATAAAGGGCCACGGCGCCCTTGCATTGGCATGGGGCGCTTTTGCGCAACAGGCAGCCCGCCTTGTTGTCAGCCAATGGCGCGCAGGCGGAATGCTGCCATGGCCCCTGCGTCTTGGAGAAGTGCGCCCGGTGATGGACATCGGCACCACCAATACCGTGCAGGTGATCTGCTCTTCCCTGTCGGCCCGCGCGCCTGAACTGGTGATCGGCCGCCTGATCGACAACGCATCGGTCGGGCTGTTCGCCCGTGCATCGGGTCTGGCCCTGCAATTGCGGCTGCTGATTGCTGGCGCGGTAACCGGCGTATTCTACCCCGCCTTCCGCCGCGTGCGCGACAGTGGCCAACCGCTCGGCCCGCCCTATTTGCGCGTCGTCGCAGCCTTTACCGGCGTCACTTGGCCCGCCATGGCCGGCATCGCCGTGCTGGCCGAGCCGCTGATCCACCTGCTTTATGGTGAACGCTGGGTGGCCGCCGCCCCGCTGCTTACATGGATCGCGCTATCGCAAATCTGCTATGTCGCGCTGCCGCTTTATGCAGACCTTCCCGTGCTGCTGGGCCGGATGAAGCCTTTGATGCGGCGCATGGTTCTGGAAACCATCATCTCGATCGTGCTGATCGGCGTCACCGCGCCCTTCGGCCTTCTGTGGGTCGCCATGTCGCGGGTGGCGCACGGGCTGATCTGGGTGGCGATCTATGCCCCGCTGATGCAACGAGTGCTTGATCTGCGCTGGCGCGATCTTGGCCTGATCGCCGTGCGCAGCGCCATAGTCACGGTTGCCGCTGTCGCTCCACTGTTGACAAGCTACGCCTTGTGGAACGACCCGGCGCAAACCAGCCTGCTACAGGCCACCACCATGGTTGCCACCGGGATTGCGCTGTGGTTTGCCACATTGCGCCTTGTCCGCCATCCGCTCCATGATGAAATCGCCCATCTGGCAGCAGGCCTGCTGGCAAATGTCCGGCAAAAACCTGTATCCTCGACCGGGTAGCTGCCCACTGGCGCCAAGTCCCGCGCAGGCGTAAGATCCCCGGCGGGAGAATGCCGATGCCGAACAATCGCGCGCCATGGGCTATGCACGCAATCCGCCTTTGCATGACGGGCTATTGCGCGGTGCTGTCCTGCGACCCATTGATGGCACAATCTGCGCCGACACCGGCCCTTGCACTTGCGCCAGTGATTACCCAACCTGCCATCACTCAACCTTCAAACGCCGAACTCGTCAAACTGACGCAGGACCGGTATGATCGCTATACTGTGCCCGTTCACATCGGCACCACCGGTCCGTTCCGCTTCCTGATCGATACCGGAGCCGAACGCACCATTCTTTCGCATGATGTCGCCGCCCGGCTTGGCCTGTCGGCCAGCGGCAACGCCACCATTGTCGGGGTCGCAGGGGCGCATTCTGTCCAGATCGTCGAGGTGGAAGAACTCAGCATCGGTCGCCGCACCTTCTACGGCCTCAGCGCGCCGCTGCTGGAAAGCGCGCATATCGGCGCAGACGGCATCGTCGGCGTGGACAGCCTGCAGGACCAGCGGGTGCTGATCGATTTCGTGGGCGACCGGATCGCAATTGGCGATGCAGCAAATCTTGGCGGTGCGCGCGGGTTTGAAATCGTGGTCAGCGCGCGCCGCAAATCCGGGCAGTTGATTATGGCCAACGCGCGGGTTGATGGCATCGCCACCAGCATCATCATCCATACCGGATCCGATACCTCCATCGGCAACCCTGCCCTGCAAAAGGCGCTGTCGCGGCGCAGCCCCACACAGGCCACCACGCTCATTTCCGTAACCGGCCAGTCCATCGGCGCGGAAATGGCCACCGCGTCTGTGATCGAGGTTGAAGGCATCCGCCTGCACAACACACCCTTGGCCTTTGCCGATGCACTTGCCTTTCGCCGTCTGGGGCTGGATCGCAAACCGGCGATGCTGATGGGAATGGGCCAGCTCCGCATGTTCAGCCGCGTGGCGATCGATTTTTCCACCCGGCGCATCCTGTTCGATCTGCCTGCCGGAGTGGCCGGACCAAGACCCTGAACCTTGGCCCCGACAAACCTTGCGAAAGGGCTGGCGCGGCGCGTCAGGCGGCCTATTTGGAAACCATGCCTCCTGAAACTGCCCCCGCTTCGAAAAACGCACGCCACGATGGCTGGCAAACGCTGCGGCGATTCCTGCCCTATCTCTGGCCTGCCGATAATGCCGGGCTGCGCCGCCGTGTGATTGGCGCCTTTGCGATGGTGCTGCTGGGCAAGGCCGTCACGCTCGCCCTGCCGTTCGCCTACAAGAACGCCGTCGACGCGATGACGTTGAAAGCCGGGGCAGAACCTGCGCTTACCGTGGCCATGGCCTTCGTGCTGGCTTATGCGCTGGGCCGTTTCGCTGGTGTCCTGTTCGACAACTTGCGCAACATCGTGTTCGAACGGGTTGGGCAGGATGCCACGCGGCATCTGGCGGAAAACGTCTTTGCCCGCCTGCACCGCCTGTCCCTGCGCTTCCACCTTGCCCGCCGCACGGGCGAGGTTACCAAGGTGATCGAACGCGGCACCAAAAGCATCGACACGATGCTCTACTTCCTGCTTTTCAACCTTGCCCCCACGGTAATCGAACTGATTGCGGTGATCGTGATCTTCTGGCTGAACTTTGGCCTCGGCCTTGTCACCGCCACGATCCTTGCGGTCATCGCCTATGTCTGGGTCACCCGCGCTATCACCGAATGGCGCACGCATCTGCGCGAAAAGATGAACCGGCTTGATGGGCAGGCACTGTCGCGCGCGGTCGATTCTCTGCTGAACTACGAAACAGTGAAGTATTTCGGCGCCGAAAAGCGTGAAGAGGCCCGCTACGCCGCCGCCGCCCGCGCCTATGCCGATGCCGCGGTCAAAAGCGAAAACAGCCTGGGCCTGCTCAACATCGCGCAGGCCCTGATCGTCAACCTGCTGATGGCGGGGGCCATGGCGTGGACGGTGTGGGGCTGGTCCCAGGGCAAGCTGACCGTGGGCGATCTCGTGTTCGTCAACACCTACCTTACCCAGCTTTTCCGCCCGCTCGACATGCTCGGCATGGTCTATCGCACCATCCGGCAAGGCCTGATCGACATGGCCGAAATGTTCCGCCTGATCGACACCCACGTCGAAGTGGCCGATGCCCCTGGCGCACCTGCGCTTGTCATAAAACGCCCCGGCGTCATTTTCGACAACGTCGTCTTCGGTTACGACCCTGGTCGCACCATCCTGCACGGCCTGTCGTTCGAAGTGCCCGCCGGCAGCCGTGTCGCCATCGTCGGCCCTTCGGGCGCGGGCAAATCCACCCTCGCCCGCCTGCTGTTCCGCTTCTACGATCCGCAATCGGGCCGCATCCTGATTGACGGACAGGACATTTCGCAGGTCACGCAGGCCAGCTTGCGCGCCGCCATTGGCATCGTCCCGCAGGATACCGTGCTGTTCAACGACACCATCGGCTATAACATCGCCTATGGCCGCGATGGCGCCACAGCTGCCGAAGTCGAAGCCGCCACACGCGGCGCCTCCATCGCAGATTTCATCGCCCGCCTGCCCGAAGGGCTGGATACCGAAGTGGGCGAACGCGGGCTGAAACTGTCGGGCGGTGAAAAACAGCGCGTGGCCATTGCCCGCACGCTGGTAAAGAACCCGCCGATTCTGCTGTTCGATGAAGCCACCAGCGCATTGGACACCCGCACCGAACAGGATATCCTGTCGACAATGCGCGCCGTGGCGCAACACCGCACCACCTTGTCCATCGCGCACCGCCTGTCCACCATCGCGGATTCAGACACCATCTTAGTACTGGAACAGGGCCGCCTTGCCGAACAGGGCAGCCACACAGAACTGCTCCGCCGCGATGGCCTCTATGCCGAAATGTGGGCGCGGCAGGCCGCCGAAAGCGCGGAAGTCAGCGAGGCGGCGGAATAATCGCCCCGCCCTTCCACTTCACGCCCGTTCACTTCACCACATCAGCCTCATGCCACACCACGGCCTGCGCCACCTTGATGCAGTCCATGCCGCCGTCATAGGTCATCGACGGCGAACCATAGAGCCGCCAGCCCTGCTCCAGCGCTTCGGACACACGCTCGCAAAAGGCGCGGTCGTCCTTGCCGGTCAGCAGGCGGTAGACGGGGCGATCTTCGGGTGTCTGGTAAGTCATGCCCGGCGCTTACTCCTGACCGGGAAAACGCGCAAATTCGGGCAAGCTATGTTGCTCCACTGTCCAGCCGATGCGCTCCGCCGTCTGGATATGAAGCTGCGCGGGCAACTGGTCCGGGTCATCAAATGTGGCCGACTGCACGTCGACAATGCCGGGCAAATTCTCGGCATTGGTAAAGAACACGCCCGTACCGCACTTCGGGCAGAAGTTGCGCATCGACGCGCCAGATGAATTGTGGGTCGTCACCTCACCCTGCGTCAGCGAAAACTGTTCTTCCTTGAACATCGCCCAGGCCACCATCGGCGCGCCCGAACTTTTGCGGCAATCGGTGCAGTGACAGATGGCGACGTGCATCGGCGCACCATCCACCTTGTAACGCACCGCGCCACAATGGCATCCGCCTGCCAGTTCTGATCCCGCCAGTTCCGTTCCGCCAAGTTCCATCAGCCTGCTCCCAACCGGATTCGCTGATGGAACATTGCAGGAACGACGCTAATTCACAAGATATACTTCGAAAGGTCCGCATTCCCGGCCAGACCGGCCAGCTTGTCCGCGACATAAGCCTCATCCACCGTCACGGTTTCACCCACCCGATCCTCAGCTTCAAAGCTCACTTCTTCCAGCAGCTTTTCCATCACCGTCTGCAAACGCCGCGCGCCGATGTTCTCGACGCTCTCGTTCACCTGCGCCGCCGTGCGCGCAATCGCACGGATCGCATCGGGCGCAAATTCCAGCGTCACGTTCTCGGTCGCGATCAGCGCCCGATATTGCTCCACCAGATTGGCCCGCGTTTCCGAAAGGATGCGCACAAAGTCATCCTCGGTCAGCGCCTTCAGTTCCACCCGGATCGGCAGGCGGCCCTGCAGTTCGGGCAGCATGTCGCTGGGCTTGGCCACATGGAACGCACCGCTGGCAATGAACAGCACATG
The DNA here is from genome assembly GCF_026672515.1 of Novosphingobium sp. SL115. Lineage (GTDB taxonomy): Bacteria > Pseudomonadota > Alphaproteobacteria > Sphingomonadales > Sphingomonadaceae > Novosphingobium. The sequence goes on from NZ_JAPPRG010000002.1 coordinate 12,736, forward strand.
GTCGGTCTTCATCGGACCATATTTGGTCGAAACCGTGGTGCCTTCGATCAGCGGCAGTAGATCGCGCTGTACGCCTTCGCGGCTGACAGACCCGCCGCGCACGTCCGAAACCGCAATCTTGTCGATCTCGTCCAGAAACACGATGCCGTTGGTTTCGGCATTGCGGATCGCCTCGCGCGCAACGTCATCCTGATCCATGCGCTTTTCGGCTTCTTCGTCGACCAGCTTGTCCCACGCATCGGCCACGCGCATCTTGCGGCGCTTCAGGTTGTTCTTGCCGAACGCCTTGCCCATCATGTCCGACAGGTTAATCATGCCGACATTGCCACCCATGCCCGGAATTTCCATGGGCATCGATGGGCTGTCTTCGACCTCGATCTCGACTTCGACTTCGTTCATCGAACCATCGGCCAGCCGCGCCTTGAAGCTTTCGCGCGTCGCTTCGCTCGCGCCTTCGCCCACCAGCGCTTTCAGCAGCCGGTCCATCGCAGCCTTGCTGGCAGCTTCACGCACCGCATCGCGGCGGCGGTCCTTTTCCAGCCGGATTGCCTCTTCCACCAGATCGCGGGCAATCTGCTCCACGTCCCGGCCGACATAGCCGACCTCGGTAAACTTGGTCGCTTCCACCTTGACGAACGGGGCATCGGCCAGCTTGGCCAGACGGCGGCTGATCTCGGTCTTGCCGCAGCCCGTCGGCCCGATCATCAGGATATTCTTGGGGCTAACCTCGTCGCGCAGTTCGGGCGACAGCTTCTGCCGCCGCCAGCGATTGCGCAGCGCAACGGCCACAGCCTTCTTCGCGTCGGTCTGGCCAACGATATGTTCGTCCAGCGCGCGAACAATGGCCTTGGGGGTAAGATTGTCGTTCATAAAAATCTCACAACATCCGTTCGTGTCGAGCGTAGTCGAGACACCGCAGCGCTACCGTGTCTCGACTACGCTCGACACGAACGGGAATCAGGGTTCGTCAGATCTCTTCCAGCGTCACGCGGTCATTGGTGAAGACGCAAACGTCCGCCGCCACCTGCATCGCCTTGCGCGCAATTTTTTCGGCATCGCTTTCATAGTCGGACAGCGCGCGTGCCGCCGCCAGCGCATAGTTCCCGCCCGATCCGATCGCGGCGATTACCGTGTCGTTCTTGGCTTCGGGTTCCAGCACATCGCCATTTCCGGTCAGGATCAACATCGTGTCGGCATCCGCCACGATCATCAGCGCTTCCAGATTGCGCAGGTATTTGTCAGTGCGCCAGTCCTTGGCCAGTTCCACGGCGGCGCGCATAAGCTGGCCGCGATGCTGCTCCAGCTTGCGCTCCAGCCGTTCGAACAGGGTAAAGGCATCTGCCGTGGCGCCTGCAAAACCGGCGATGACCTTGCCATCGCCAATGCGGCGCACCTTGCGGGCATTGGGCTTCATCACCGTGTTGCCCATCGAAACCTGACCATCACCTGCGATGACGGTCCGGCCGTTTGCTTTCACCCCGATAATGGTGGTGCCGTGCCACTGGATCAGGCCGTGGCTTGCCCTGCTATCGTCCATCCCGGCGATATGAGTAGCCGGGAGAGGATTTCAAGCTAACCGTTCAAATCAGCTACCGTTCGGCCCGGTGCCGCCGGTCGCACCGCCAGCGCCGCCGCCGGGCAATGCCCCAACCGCGCCGATATTGCCGAACAGATCCTGGAAGAACGAACGGTCACGGCCCAGCGTCGGCGTCTTGTCGCTTTCAGGCGAAAGGTTGGCGACCTTTTCCATGCCCTGCCGCGAAAGCGCGGCAACATTGCCGCGCGCGTCAAAATCTACCACCAGCACCATCTGGTCGGTGGTCTTGGGACGGGTGAACGGCTTCTGGCCCGTGTTCATCGACACGTAATACCAGGTCTGCTTGCCGAAATCGCTGGTGAAGGTGGGCCGCCCCAGCGTGCGCTCCACCGAAGTCTTGTTGTCCACACCGGGCTGTACCGAAGAAACCAGCGCTTCATCCACGATATAGCCGCGATGGTCCTTGATGCTCGCGCATCCCGTAACAGCCACGCCCAGGGCCAGCACCGCCGCACCCTGCACCATCAGCCGACTGTTCCGCATTCGAAGACTCCGTCAAATCAGTTCAGGCCGCATGGCCCGGAAAGCCGTCATGCCCGTTTGCATCGGGAATGCACAGCCTCTATCGGCGGACCTTTAGGGTCCATTCCGGTTTACCGCAATGCCGCAGCCACAAACGCCGGCGCGCATTGCCAAAACCTGTAAGGCGCCTGCTGGACGCAAAAGATTTAATCGCCCCTGAACGGGGCAGACCTGAAGGAAAGTGCCAGATGTCGTTTTTTGGCAAGCTGTTTGGACGCAAGGCAGACGACCGGGCGGTGGCACGCCCGCTCTGGCATCGCACCGTGGAAATCGCCCGCGAAAAGGAATGGTATCGCGACTGTGGCGTGGCCGACACCGTGGCCGGGCGATTCGACATGATTACCCTGATCCTGTCCATCGTCCTCATACGCATGGAGCGCGATGCCGAACTGGTCGAACCTTCGGTGCGACTGACCGAACTTTTTGTCGATGACATGGACGGCCAGTTGCGGGAAAGTGGTGTGGGCGACGTCGTGGTCGGCAAGCGGATGGGCCAGTTGATGAGCGTTCTGGGCGGCCGCCTTGGTGCCTATCGTGAAGGCCTGCTGGCAAAGGACGATGCCATGATGGCCGAAGCTGTGGATCGCAATGTCACCCTGCACGATGGCGCCGATCCGCTGCTGGTCGCCCGCCGCGCCCGCGCCTTTGCCGCCGGGCTGGACCTTGTTCCGGCCTTTCGTGTTCTCGATGCGGAGATCGGTAAATGAGCGTGCCTGAATTTTCCCACATCATCGATATCCGCCACATCACTGCCGATCCATTGGTGCTGGAACCCGATGATGCTGCCCGCCGCAGGCTGGCAGGCCGATTCGGGCTGACAGAAATCACCGCCATGCGCGCCGAATTGAAGCTGGTGCCCGATGGCAGCAAAGTGGAAGTGAAAGGCAGGCTGACTGCCAGCCTGATCCAGCCCTGCGCGATTTCGGGCGAGGATTTCCCGGTGGGAATCAAGGAACCGGTGGCCCTGCGCTTCGTACCCGCAAGCCCTGTGGCCTATGCCCCGGACGAAGAAATCGAGATTACCGCCGATGATTGCGACGAAATCGAATATGAAGGCATGACCTTCGATCTGGGCGAGGCCGTGGCACAGACGCTGGCTCTTGCCATCGATCCCTTTGCCGAAGGGCCGAACGCCAGCAAGGCGCGCGCCGAACACAATCTGTCGGGTGATGCAGGCTCCGGTCCCTTCGCTGCCCTTTCCGCGCTCCAGCGCAAGGACTGATCCTCTTGGCCCCTCCCCCCGGCGGCGCAGGCCCCCGTTCGCGCGATCTTACCAGCGGTCCCATCCTGAAAACACTGGTGCTTTTTTCCGCGCCTACGCTGGCCTCGAACATTCTCCAGTCGCTCAACGGATCGATCAATTCGGTCTGGGTCGGGCAGATGCTGGGCGAAGGTGCGCTGGCGGCCACGGCCAATGCCAACGTGGTCATGTTCCTTGTGTTCGCCGCGGCGTTCGGCTTCGGCATGGCCGCCACGGTCAAGATCGGGCAGGCCTTTGGCGCGCGCGATGTGCTGGCCGCGCGGCGCACGTTCGGTTCGGCAGTGGGCTTTTGCGTGCTGCTTTCGCTGGTGGTTGGCACGCTGGGCTGGATATTTGCGCCCGAACTGCTGACGCTGATGGCCGCGCCGGGAGAAACCTGGATTTATGCCCTCACCTACTTGCGCGTCATTTTCATCGCCATGCCCGCCTCGATGGTTACCGTCATGCTCGCCATGGGCCTGCGCGGCGGGGGCGATGCGGCAACTCCGCTCAAATTCATGGTGCTGTCATCGGTGCTCGATGTCGCATTGAACCCGCTGCTGATTGGCGGTTTCGGCCCCATTCCGCCGCTTGGTATCGCAGGCGCGGCGCTGGCCACCGCCATTGCATCCTTTGCCTCGATGATCGGCCTCGTCATCTATGTCTATGCCAAGGATCTGCCGCTGCGGCTGCGCGGGGCGGAACTGGCGTGGCTGTGGCCCCGCCGCGATGAACTGCGCTATATCCTGACCAAGGGCCTGCCCATGGGCGCGCAGATGCTGGTCATTTCCGCTGCTGGGATCATCGTCATCGGCCTCGTCAACCGCGAAGGCCTGCTGGTCAGCGCGGCCTATGGCGCGGCGCTGCAATTGTGGACTTATCTGCAAATGCCCGCGATGGCGATTTCCGCTGCGGTCAGCGCCATGGCGGCACAGGCGATCGGCGCGGGGCTGGACCAGCGGCTTGGCAAGATCAGCCGCGCCGGTGTGATCCTCAACCTCACCGTGACCGGCGCACTGTGCGCCATAATCCTGCTGTTTGACCGGCCCGCACTCGAACTGTTCCTCGGCAGCGCCAGCCCGGCGGTGGACGAAGCGCGCCACATCCAGTTCCTTGCCAGCTGGAGCTATGTGCTGTTCGGCATCACCATGGTCCTGTTCGGCACCATGCGCGCTGGCGGCGTGGTCTGGGCGCCGCTCATCATCCTCGCCATCGCGCTCTACCCGGTGCGCCTCGGCTTCTACTTTGCGTTCTATCCAACGCTGGGGGCCGATGCGCTGTGGCTTGCCTTCCCCGTCAGCGCGGCGGTGGCGGTGGCGCTTTCCATCATCGCTTATCGCCGGCCGTCATGGCGTGAACAGGCCCGCGCAGTGCCCGATGACGAGTGTGAGGAAGAAACCCACGCCGATGCCGACACCGCAGGCCGTATGGCGCCCACCATCTGACGTTCGCGGCATTTGAGCGGCAATTGGGTGTACTTAGGTGAGTTTAGGTGTCGTTCAGGTAAATCGGCAATAATATTGCTGATTTCTAACGACTTTGCGCCCTCCAACGCTGCACTGTGCGTTCGACCGAGCGTTCCTGACCGCCATTGTGGCTCCACAGTTCGCAGAATGAAGGATCGCTCGACGCCGGGCGTTTCATCGGCTCAAGGTCATCAAACGACACACGCATCGGGATGGACACGCCCTCGCCCGAAACAATGCATTCGCGGTTGCGCAGCGACGGAATGGTATCAACAAAGCCGCGCGCGCCTTCGGGCATCGCTGCTTTGACAAAGGCCTGATCGCGTTCATTATTCAGTCGCATGGCGATGATCGTGCCGCATTGCGACAGCACGCCTTCGGCAAGATCGGACGGACGCTGGGTTATCAGACCCAGCGAAACGCCGTATTTGCGCCCTTCCTTGGCAATGCGCGACAGGATTCGGCCAACCGACGACCCGTCCGAATTCTTCTCGTTCGGCACGTAACGGTGCGCTTCTTCGCAGACCAGCAGCACCGGCCGGGTTTCCTCGTCCCGCGCCCAGATGGCATAGTCGAAAACCAGACGGCTGAGCACGGCAACGACCGTGGAGGTGATTTCCGATGGCACGCCCGAAACATCGATGATCGAGATCGGCTTGCCATTGGATGGCATGCGGAAAACCTTCTGGATGAATTCGACCATGGTGTCGCCCACCAGCATGCCCGAAAACATGAACTGGTAACGCGGATCACCACGGATTTCCTCGATCCGGGTCTTCAGCCGCATATAAGGAATGGAATTGGTGCCCTTGTCCAGCCGGCCCATCTCGTTCTGGATAATCATCAGCAGATCGGACAGCAGGTAGGGTATCGGAGAATCGACGGTGATCTTGCCAATCTGTTCGGCCAGACGGTTCTTGCCCCGCGCCGCCAGCAGGCATTTGGCAAGGATATCAAGGTCAAGCTGGCGATCCGGCCCGGTCGACGTGATGAAGACTTCGCAATGTTCCTCGAAGTTCATCAGCCAATAGGGCATCTGCAAGTTCGACACGTCCAGCAACTGGCCAGTCACCCGGAAAGCGCTGGAATATTCGCCATGCGGGTCGATCATCACGATATGCCCGGATGGAGCCATTTCACAGATGCGGTGCAGGATCAGCGCGGCGGAAGTGGACTTGCCGGTGCCGGTCGACCCCAGCAGCGCGAAATGTTTGCCCAGCAGACTGTCGACATAGATCCCGGCGCGAATATCGCGAGTGGGATAGACCGTCCCAATGGAAATGCTGGTTCGCCCATCGCTGGCATAAATCTGGCGAAGATCGTTGCTGGTGGCTGGATAGACCAGCGCACCGGGCACCGGAAACCGGGTAACACCGCGTCGGAAACCATAGATGCGCCCAGTCAGGCGCTCTTCCTCACCCTCACCCAGAAAATCGATCTGGGCAACGATGCCGCCTTCTACCGATGAATCCTGCCGCTGCGTGCGCACACTGGCCAGTAGCCAGGCATTCCCGACGCGGATCTTGATCTGGCTGCCAACTTTGCCCGAAAGCGCGACCGAGGGATCAATATCGTTTGAGCATTCATCCAGCCGCGTCAGATCGAGCGCGATCGCCGAACTGGAGCCTGCCACATCGCGCACCTGCCCGATCGGCATGAGGGCATTGGCCGAAGCCATGCTTTCTGGCGCTGCAAACGGCGCTGGCGAGGCGGCCGCGCCGGGCACGACGGGCGCAACTGCACCATCGAACCCGTTAATCGGCATATCAGACATCAGAACCCCCTGGCCAACTTTCGGCGATTGCCATTGGCTAGGCAGGTTCGGTTAACATCGCCTAAATTCCATGCTGTATCGCAGCCTCCGACACTGCCAAAAGCCCCGCAAAACCGATCAAACCAGCGCGAACAGCCGGCCTGCAATCCAGCCCATGCCGACCGAAATCAACATGGCGAACAAGCCATACATCCAGCCATTCTCATCCGCCTGCACCGCCACGAAGCGTTCAAAGCCCTGCTTGCTGACATCCACCCGCGTGATCGCCGATGTCACCACCTTGCCGCCACGAATGGCAAAGGTTTCAGCAGTATAGGTACCAGTCTGCACGTTCGATGGAAGCCGGATGCGGGCCTGATAGAGCACCTGACCGCTGATCTTCACACCGCGCTCATCCTCGGCGTAAAGGCTTTGGCGGCGCATCAGATCGACCAGACCTGCAGAGAACCGCCGCTGCTCTGCCGGTTCGATCACGCCAATGGGAGAAAGTTGTAGCCATTTCAGACCAAGTTCGTAAATCGCAGCAGTCTTGTCATCCACGATCTTTGCCACCGGGCGCGACGAGGCAACTGCAAAGAAGCTGGGGGCGGAGCGGAATTCCGTAGAATCGGCATTGATCCACATGCCTGCGATCTTCTGCTTTTCGCGCAGCACGATAGATTGCACCGGCCCTTCCAGCACCACAACGATATCGTAATCCTGCGCCGCACGGCTGCCTTCGGGGCTGAGGATCGCGCCAAACAGCAACAGGTCTGCGCCGGTGAAGCCCTGCCGCACCTGCACGTCATGCTGCGAAATTTCAGGCACCAGAATGGGATCGCGCGCGCCCAGCAGCAGCGTGCAGGCCAGCAGCGTCAGAAGACGCTTTGCGCCCACCGGCATCACAACGGAACCACCGTATAGATTTCGTCCGGGCGATAACCCAGCCCCAGTGCCATGCGCAGCGCCACCAGCAGGACGATCACCGCCAGAATCAGGCGTAAATGTTCAGGCTTGGCCTTTTGCGCAAACTGCGCGCCAACCTGTGCCCCCGTAACCGACCCGAACAGCAGAAGGACCGCCAGCACGATGTCCACCGCGCGCGTAGTGAGCGCATGCATCATGGTGGTTGCCATGGTGACGAACAGGATCTGGAACAGCGAGGTGCCAACAACCACGTTCACGCCCATGCCCAGAATATAGAGCATGGCAGGAACAAGAATAAACCCGCCGCCAATGCCCATCAGCATGGTCAGAATACCAGTGGCCATGCCCAGCAACAGCGGGGCCAGCGGCGAAATATACAGCCCTGAGCGATAGAACCGCCAGCGCAGCGGCAGGCTGGCCACCAGCGGATGATGACGCCGTTTGCGCGCAGGCACCGGAATGCCGGATTTCTGAGCGCGCAGCGTGGTCAGGCTTTCATGCGCCATCAGCCCACCGATGCCGCCCAGCAGCAGTACGTAAAGCACGTTGATGACCGTATCGATCTGCCCCAGCGATTCGAGCAGGCGAAACAGCAGCGAGCCAAGCCCGGTGCCGATCATCCCGCCCGCCACCAGCACCGCGCCGATGTGATAATCGATCCCGCCGCGCCGGGCATGGGTGAATGCACCCGAAACGCTGGCCCCGGTCACCTGACTGGCGGCAGAAGCGGCGGCGACGGTGGGAGGCACGCCATAGAAAATCAGCAGGGGCGTGGTCAGAAATCCGCCGCCAACGCCGAACATCCCCGAAAGCAGCCCGGTAAGCGCGCCCAGACCGACGATCACAAGTCCGTTGACCGAAAGGTTCGCGATGGGAAGATAGACGTCCATTGCCGAACCGACGCTAGGCCCGCCAGCGGCAGCCAGCAACCCCGCCAAAGCCATTGGCCACGAAAAAGCTGTGGCGGATTGGTTTTAGAACGAAGACGCCAGCGTCAACGCAGGCCCTGATGCCGGACGAGCATTCCCTGCGACGCGCACCCGCCAATCAAGAGCCAGCCGGGCAGGAGCATCATCCCCAACATCCAGACGGACCGACACGCGCGGCCCCACGTCCAGCCGCACCGCATCGCGTTGCCCGCCTGCCCATATGCCGACGCCTGCGCGCAAGTCGGAAGAGGGGGGGATAATGTCAGGCAACGGACGATCGGCCACGGCCTGAACATCGAAGAACGCCGTGGCGGCCTGCCCCGCAGCATATCCTGCCTGACCATAGATTTCGCCCCTGAAACCCATGGGCAGAGTTTGCCACGGCAGTTCGGTAAATACCGTCGCCACCGGCCGGATACGGGCGGGACCAGTGGCAGAATCCTGCAGCCGGGCTTCGGCCAGCACCCGCAGCGGCCAGCGCTCCACCGGACGCACGCCAAACCCCACTGCCACGTCACGGTCCCTGCCCGGCGCATTGATCGCCAGCGAACCGCGCAGATAGGCAAACGGCGCGGTGGTATCGCCCCGTCCCAGCCGGAAGCGCGCGACCGCACCTGCCTGACTTGCGCCATAAGCTACCTGCCCCGGAGCCTGTACCGCAATGCCGCTTTCGCCGCGCAACAGCAGCCAAACGTCAAAACTCCAGCGTGAAACATCTTGTGCAGGCTGCGCCGAACGCATGCGCCGCGCCGCGCCGAACGCGGTGCTGGCGGCCGGAGCAGCACGTTGGCGCCCGCGTGCCGATGCCAGCATAACGTGCTCAGGCGATGGCCCCGCCAGCAAGCGAAACGCATCATGTCCTGTCTTTTGCAGGCCTATTGCTTGCGGCGGACCGATTGGCCAGGCGCGCGCGCCCGCCGCCTTCGCGCTGCGACGCGACAGTAGGCCTTCTTGCGCTGCGTGATGTGCCAGAAAAGGGCGCTGCGGCACCACCTGCGCAAAGCCAGCCGAATGTTCCGCAACCGGCGCTGCAAATGGCGATGTCCACAAGGCAGCGCGTGCCAGCACCCACCCGCCGACCAGCGCCAGCAAAACCAGCACGGGCTGTCCGCGCCGTGAAGACATCAGACCTGCGCCAGAACCGCAGGCACCACTTCAGCGGAGGGCTGGCACCGTTCCGCAGAATGAGCATTGGCAGGATGCGCCAGATGGACGGTGTGGTCCCACTGCACCCGCCCGCCCAGCAGCACCCGCACATAGGCGGCCAGCGCCCGACGCCCCGCGATGATGGTTATGACATTACCGACGGGAAACCGCAGGATCGCCCGCACACCTTCAAGCCAGCCATATTCCGCCCCGGTTACCATCGCACGCATCGCCAGACGCCACACGAAGCTGCCAAGATTGAACACCAGCAGCGCCTCTATCACCGGATCAGGCGGCAGCGGTGCAATCAGCGCGCTGGTTTCGGCAAGGCGCACCACCGGCCAGATCAGCACCATGATATAGGCCGAAGCCAGCACCAGAGCGAGCAACGGCCCGCGCCGGTCACGCAGCCGCATCCACAGATCGCACAGACGCAGGTTCCACCCCAGACGGTCCCAGCCCTGAAAGGCAATGCCATGAACCCAGCGGGTTTTCTGGCGAACCGATGTGGCCAATGTGGCCAATGTGGCCGGAAAGAATTCGCGCGTGGCGATCAACTTGCCGTCGTCATCGCGCATCCGCAGGAAGGCGGATTTCCCGCCGGTTTCGCTGACCAGCAGGCCGCATTCGTAATCTTCGGTCAGGCATTCAGCAGCAAAGGGATCAGCCCCGCCGCGTTGCGCGATGATCCGGTCAATCGCACCGCGCGAAAATGCGCAGCCGACGCCGGCGGACGGCAGGCCAGCGCCAATCGCATCGCGCACAACCATGTCACGCGCGTGGGCTTCGGCAAATTCATCGCAATAATGCCCCGCAATCCATGGCGATTTGGCCTGCGGTTCGGGACGGACAGGCAATTGCACGAAATCCACATGCGACAACGCCCGGTCCATCAACGACAGCGCAGCAGGGTGAACCATGTCTTCGGCATCATGCAGGATCAGCGCCCGGGCGCGCCATGCCCCGCGCCGTTCATCATCACACATCGCGCGATACAGCCGGTTCAGACAGTCGGCCTTGGTCGTCGGGCCATCACGGTCATGCACCACCACGCGCAGGCGCGGATCGCTGCCCAGTGCGGTCAGCACCGTCAGCGTTTCATGGTCGTTGCGGTAACAGCCGACATAGATGCGCAAGGCCTGCTGCGGCCAGACACGCAGACAGTGCGAAACCATCGCGCCAATTACGGCCGATTCGCGCCAGGCAGGCACCAGCACGGCAGAAATGCCCTGCAGTTCGGCGCTTGGATCATGGGCACCGCCTGCATGATGGGAAAGGCGCAGTGTACGAGCGCGCCCGGTCAGCCGCAGCCACACCCATGTTGCATCGACCGCCAGTTCATCGACCGCGCCAATGGCAAACCAGATGGCTGCAAACAACAGCAGTTCATGCTCCAGAATGGCGAGCCACTGAAACGCCGAATAGGACGGCCACATGGGCAAGACCATTCCCCGGTTTGACGTGCGCGATCCCCTTCGGCACAGAACATGTGGTATGCCTGCTGAACCGCATTCGTGAACCGGGGATTGATACGAAAATGGCGCAATCGCATGGAATAAAAGGCTTCTGGCAACGGCTTTCACACAATGAAGCCGCGCCCGGCCTCGTCCTGATGGCTTGCGCGGCCATTGCGCTGATCCTTGCCAACTCTCCCTTGGCTGCGGGCTGGCATGGATTGTTCCATCACGAACTGGGGTGGACGCCTGTCGCCAAGCTCAACACCGCGCACCTGTGGATCAATGATGCCCTGATGGCGGTGTTCTTTTTCGTTGTCGGGCTTGAGATCAAGCGTGAAGTGCTGGCGGGCGAGCTTTCAGATGCGCGGCGGCGGCGCTTGCCGGTAATTGCGGCACTGGCGGGCATGGCGGTTCCGGCGATGGTCTATCTGGCGGTAACCGCGGGCGACCCTGCGCTGCACCGGGGCTGGGCCATTCCGTCAGCCACCGACATCGCCTTTGCCATCGGCGTGCTGGCGCTGGCAGGGAAAGGCCTGCCCCCTTCATTGCGCCTGTTCCTGCTGACCGTGGCCATCGTGGATGATCTGGGCGCGGTCATGGTCATCGCCTTTTTTTACACCAGCGGGTTGAAGCTTGCGTGGCTGGGGGCAAGCGCACTGATCCTTGGCGTACTGGCGCTGGTCAACCGCATGGGCGTGCGGGCGTTGACGCCTTATATCATCGGAGCCATCGCGCTATGGTATGCCGTGCTGCATTCAGGCGTTCATGCCACTATTGCGGGTGTGCTCGCGGCGCTGACCGTGCCGCTGGCGCTGAACCGCCAACATGACAGCCCGCTACTGCGGCTGGAACACGCACTGGTCGCACCCAATGGCTTCATCATCGTGCCGCTGTTCGGGCTTGCCAATGCCGGGGTGGAACTTGGCGCGATGGCGGGCGGATCGGCGGCGCTGCCGCTTGGGATCGCGCTGGGGCTGCTGGTCGGCAAACAGGTGGGGATTCTGGGCAGTATCCTGCTGGCCGAAAAACTGGGCATCGCGCCCCGACCGGAACAGACCACGCTGCGTCAGCTTTGGGGCCTGTCGCTGCTGTGCGGGATCGGCTTTACCATGAGCCTGTTCATCGCAGGGCTGGCGTTTCCGGCATCGCCCCTTCTGGTCGAGGAAGCGAAGCTGGGCATTCTGGCCGGATCGATCCTGTCAGCCATATTCGGCATGATCCTGCTGCGTGGCGGCAGGACCGCGCCTGAATAATCGCCTTGATCGATCAATCTGGCCACAAAGCATCGTGAAACCTTTCAGGCTCTGCGGCGTATAACCGGCACATCAATCCGGCCTTGAAAGGGGAACACAATGCCCGGCGACAACGCAAAGAAAGCGCTGAACGACAGTCTGAACGGCCTGCTGGCCGATTATTTCACGCTCTACATGAAGACCAAGAATTATCACTGGCACGTTGCCGGGCCGCATTTCCGCAGTCTGCACCTGCTGTTCGATGAACAAGCGACCGAACTGTTCGGCCTGACCGACATCATCGCAGAACGTGTACGCAAGAACGGCGGCGATACGCTGACCTCCATCGCCAGCATCGCCGACAAGACTTCACTGAAGGACGACAAGCGTTCGAAGCTGGATGCGATGGACATGGTCAAGGCACTGCACGATGACAACATGGCGCTGGTCAAGGCGATCCGTGCGGTCAAGGACGCAGCGACGGAAGCGGGCGACAACGCCACCGAAGGCATGGCCGACGACTGGACCGATCAGGCCGAAACCCGCGCATGGTTCCTGCGCGAGCTTCTGGCCTAAGCCTCGGAACAAACCGATCAAAACACGCCGCTCGTCCCGATACCGATCCCGCCGGGACGGGCGGCAAAGCCTGATTGCAGCAAGGGCGCGCTGACTTCAGGCGGCAGACCGGACAAGGCAAGGTCTGCCTGCCAGCGCCCATCACCGCCCACGCGCAGGGTCAAAGTCTCCATGCCGCCTGCGCTGCGCATCGGCACCACCAGTTTGCCATTTTCGCAGCGCGCCTTGCCAGACAAAGCGATGGCATCGGGCAATAACGGCCCCAGTGAAGCCAGCGTCAGTTTTACCGTGCCGTCCACCTCAGCACATTGGCCAGCGCTGAACCGCATTGAAAAACCGTCGAAACCCAGCGAGGTAATGGGCAAATCACCCAAACCGTCGGGCAGTGGCAGAACACCGCTGACGCTTGACAGCCCAGTGCCGCCAACGCCTGCATAGGCTTTGCCCGCGAACGGCGCTGGCCCTGCGCGCTCGACCGATAACTGCCCGCGCCCAATCATCAGCGGCAGGACGTCAAGCCCGGCAGACACCGTGCCAACGGGCAATGGTCCCACGCGCAAGTCAGCGATCCGCCCGCTCCACACCGCGCCTTCAACGCTGCGCGCAGTGACCGCCGCTGGTGCAATCCAGCCCAGCACCAACCGCAACGGCAAAAGCACGATCAACGCCAGCAACAGAAGTCCGGCCAACACCAGTTTCCCGCGCCGCCCCAGCGCCTTGTCGCGCACGAAGATGAACCGGCCAATCACGATCCGCTCCGCCGCAAGGTGACATTGATCGAAACGCTGCCATCGGGCGCCGGGGTCATTGTCAATTGTTCAACTGCCAGCCCTTGCGTCGCCAGACCATCAAGCCACGCCAATGCCGCCGATGGGCGCGCGGTGGGGATAATCAACGCCGCCATGTCCGATCCGCGCCGCTGGTTTGACTGGACGACGAAGCCAGCTTCTTGCGCGCTGGCCCCGGCCACTTGTTCCACCGGCCCGCCCAGCGCGGCTTTGGGAGCGGGAGGCGCGGTTTTGAGAATTCGCACCTGCGCTGCTATCCGGCCCGCGCGTTCCGTGGCGATGCGGTGCCGCGTTGCGGCTTCATCCAATGCGCTGCCAAGCGGCAGTATGATGCCATAGACCAGAACCACGAGCGCAGTGATCCCGCATGCAATGCCAACCAGCGCCTTTTCGCGCCCGGTCAGTCCGCCAAACCATGTACCAAGTTGCCCCATCACGGCGCCCTCAACGTAATCGCGGCCACAGTGGCACCGGTGGGATCAGGGGCGAGTGCAGGCGGCACGGTCACTTTCCAGCCTTCATTCTGCAGCGCAATCAACACCGCGTTGACATCTTCGGCACGCGGCGCGGCGGCGGTGAAACGCAGTGTACCATCGGCGCTATAACCCATATCGCGCAGTTTCACCGCAGGCACAGGGCGCACCGCATCCAGCAAGGCAGCAGCGGGGGCGGCAAAGCTTGCCCCGCCTTGCCCGCGCTTGACCAGTTCAGCATTCAGCATCCGCTCAGCGCCATCAAGGTCAGTGGCAGCAGGGAAACGCGCTTGTACCAATTCCAGCGCCTGCGCTTCCTGCGCGGAACTGTCCATGTTCCACCTCACGATCCACGCGACCATTACCAGCAGCGCCAGCAGGGCCGCCGTGGCCGCCATGCGTCCCAGCCCCAACCAGTCTGCCGTCAGGAAAACCGAAACCCGGCGCGGCGCATAAATACCCTGCCGCAGATTCAGCGGCGGCGCGGCATGAACAGCGCCCAGCCGCTGCACCAACATGCCTTCGTCCAGCGCAACCTGATCGAGACTAACGGCCAGCGCATCAACCAGTGCAGCTTCGCCTGTAAAGGCGGCTTGCGGCGTGCGGGCCAGGAGTTGACCCCCACAATTGCCCAGCACCAGCGCCCCGTCGCCACGCGGCAACAGCAATGCTGCCGGAACCAGCGCCGCAGGATCAAGCCCGACTTGCGCAAGTTCGGCCAACCAGCCGTCCATGTCGGCAGCGGCAAGGCTGCATGACAGCAACCGCCCTTCATGCGCGGCCACCGCCAGATGGCGCTGCGCCACAAGGCCTGACTGCGCCAACGCCAACCGCTCCGCCGCCAGCGCTTGCGCCACCGGAATATCGGGCAGCGGCTTGTCGATAACAGGCGCAGCAGTGGCGGGCACCAACACGATCACAGGCCCCGCATCACCCCACGGCACGGTTTCGGTGGCAGGATCAAAGGCATGATCGCGCCCGACGCCAGCCTCTCCCACACGCCACCAGTACCATGGCTGGCCCGGCGTTTCAGGCAGAAGGACGATCAGACCGTCGGCAGAAGATTGGGGTGCGCGCATCGTTACGCGATCAGTTCTGTCCGGCGTAGATATCGGCGTTCAGATCACTGCCACCGGGCTGGCCATCGGCCCCCAGCGAGAAGATTTCGAACGGCTTACCATCGCGGCCCGGCGTCTGATATTGATAGGGATGGCCCCAAGGGTCTGTCGGCACATCCTTCACATAGCCGCCCGAACGATAGTTTTGCGGCATCGAAAGGTTGGCAGGCGGGGTCTTCAGCGCGGACAACCCTTCGGACAGGCCGGGATAGCTGGCCATATCCAGCCGATACATTTCCATGCCCTGTTCCAGCGTGGCAATGTCGCTGCGTGCCTTGACCACCATGGCCTTGTCCTGGCTGGGCAGGACGTTGATGAGCACCACCGTTGCCAGCAGGCCGATGATGAAAATAACCACCATCAGTTCGACAAGGCTGAAGCCGTTGCGGCGGCGTTCTTCTTCGGCCTTGGGAGTTTCGATCGGCGTTTCGTCGGTCATGGGATTACAGTCCGGTCAGGTTCTGAAGCTGCAGGATGGGCAGCAGGATGGCGAGGATGATGAGCGCAACTGCCGTGCCCATCACGACGATGATCGCCGGTTCGAGCAAGGCCATGGCCGCAGCGGTGAAGGCTTCAAATTCGCGCTCAAGATAATCGGCAGCGCGTTCCAGCATGGCACCAAGCTGGCCCGCCGCCTCGCCACTGGCGGCAAGATAGACCAGCAGCGGCGGAAACGTGCCTGCTTCGCGCAGCGACGTTGACAGCGAACCACCCGCGCGCACCTTTTCGCTGATCCCGGCCAGCGCGTTTGCCTGCACTGCATTGGAAACGGTGCGCGTGGCAAGGCGCAGGCCATCGACCAGCGGCAGGCGTGCTTCGATCATGGTCGCCAATGTCCGGGCCAGTGCCGCTGCATGAACATCGCGGATCAGCTTGCCGATGAAGGGCAGGCGCAACAAGAAACCATCGAAACGCAGCTTGAATGCAGGTTGGCGCAAGGCGCGGATGAAACCGGCAATCGCCAGTGCTAGCAAGGCCAGCAGCGCCCACCACCATGTGCTGAGAAACTGCGAAATGCCGATGACCACGCGGGTCAGCATCGGCAATTGCCTGCTGGCATTGTCGAACTGTTCGACCACGCGCGGCACGACTGACACCATCAGGCCGATCACCACCGCAATGGCCACCAGCGACAGCACGATGGGATAGGCCAACGCGGCAATGATCTTGCCGCGCACTTGCGCCTGACGCTCCAGCATGTCGGCCAGACGGTTGGCGATGGCGGGCAGACTGCCTGAATTTTCGCCTGCCGCGATCATCGCGCGGAAGATCGGCGGAAAGCTGGGTTCTTCACGGCGCATCGCTTCAGCCAGCGGCAGGCCTTCGACGATCCCGGCATGAACATTGGTCAAAATGGCCTGCGCCTTGGGCTTTTCGGTTTGCCGCGCGATGGTGCGCAGCGTTTCCTCAAGCGGGCTGACCACCATCAGCGATGCAAGCTGGCGGGTAAAAAGGGCAAGCTGCTTGGCCGAAAGTTTCGGCGCGAACAGGGCAATGCCGCTGGTGCTGCTGGCCGCATTACGGGAAGAAACGGCGGCATCAGGATTGATGCTGACCACCAGCCATTGCCTTGCGACCAGCTTATCACGCGCGGCAGCATCGGTCGCGGCTTCTATCGCGCCGCGCCGTTCGGTGCCTTTGGGGTCAATCGCGTGATAGGCGAATCGCGCCATCAGTCCCCATCCCGGCGCATGATCCGTGCGGCCTCTTCAGGGCTGGTCACGCCATCCTTCACCATGCGGCGCACAGCCTTGGCCAGTGTGGGTGAATCGGCAAAGGCGTGGCGAGCAATGGCCGTTTCATCGGCATTATCGTGGATCATCTGGCGCACACGATCATCCACGCGCAGCGCTTCATACACGCCGATGCGGCCCTGATATCCAGTCTGACCACATTCACCGCATCCGCGCGCGGCATGGACAGGGCGGCCTGCCTTCATACCCAGAACATCGGCCATACCCGAATCCAGCGCGCGCTCTTCACGGCAATGCGGGCACAGACGGCGGACAAGGCGCTGGGCGATGACCGCGCGCAAGGTGGAGGCCAGCAGGAAGGGCTCCACCCCCATGTCGCGCATACGGGTGATCGCGCCAGCTGCATCGTTGGTATGTACGGTGGAAAGCACAAGATGCCCGGTAAGCGATGCCTGCACCGCAATATCAGCGGTTTCACGGTCACGAATTTCGCCCACCATCACCACGTCGGGGTCTTGCCGAAGAATCGCGCGCAGGCCCGCAGCGAACGTCAGGCCAACCTTGGAGTTCACCTGCGTCTGGCCCACGCCATCCACAGCGTATTCCACAGGGTCTTCCACAGTCAGGATATTGCGCGCGCCGTCGTTCAATCCGCGCAGCGCGGCATAAAGCGTGGTGGTCTTGCCCGAACCTGTAGGACCGGTGACAAGCACGATGCCGTTGGGTTCGGCCAGCGCACGGCGCAAGGTATCCTCGGCCTTGGCATCCAGACCAAGGCGCGCCAGATCAAGCCCGGCGTTTTCTTTGTCCAGCAGGCGCATCACCACCCGTTCGCCCGCGCGGTTGGGCAGGGTGGAAACGCGCACGTCCACCAGCCTGCCCCCAAGGCTGAGCGAAATGCGCCCGTCCTGCGGCACGCGGCGTTCGGCAATGTCCAGCCGCGCCATAACCTTGATGCGGCTGACCAGCACCGGCGCGACATGCGGCGGCATGCGCAGCTTTTCGGTCAGCACGCCATCGACACGCATCCGCACCACCAGCGCGGTTTCATACGGTTCTACGTGGATGTCCGACACGCCTTGACGCAGGCTTTCGGCAATCAGCCCGTTGATGAGACGAATAGCCGGAGCATCGTCGGCGCTGTCAAGCAGGTCTTCGGCGCTGGGCAGGCCAAGGGCCAGCGGATCAAGCCCGTCGCCTGCAATGCCCATATCGCCCACTACGCTCGCCGCGCCGTCCATAGCGTAGGCTTCCGCCAGAAGCTTTTCGAAGTCGCCCGTGTTCACTTTGCGGACGGTCAGCACACGGCCAAGTGCGCGGCGAACCTCAAGCAGGGCCAGCGGATCGCTGCCTTCGCGCAGAGCCACGCCGATTTCGGCCTGATCCGCTCTTTCCACCAAGACCCCACGATCACGCGCAAAGGCATAGGGGATGGAGGGTGCAGGTTCAGACACGGCGACTGTCACCGCATCGACCAGCGGTGCCATGCCATCATCTTGAGCGGTACCATCAAGAGCGCTGTCGGCGTCCATCGGATCAGTTCTGCGCGGTGCTGGGCGGCAATTCCGCCTGATCGAGCGGGCCGGTGGAGGTGGCACGCGGGTGGATCAGCGTGTCGCCCGTGCCGACAGCGGCCACTTGCGCCGATGGAGCAATGGGCAGGGCCGCCCCCATGTAATCGACGATCAGATCATCGATGCTGGGTTCGGCCTTGGGATCAAACCGCACCTGTTCCTTGCGGACAATGCCGTAGCGGCGCGCGGCAAGCTTCTGCCGGTCAGACGCATTGCGCAGGATAGTGGGGCGGATGAACACCATCAGGTTGGTCTTCACCCGGCTGCGCGCGCGCGATTTGAACACTTCGCCCAGCACCGGGATATCGCCCAGAAACGGCACCTTTTGCAGCGTGCGCTGTTCGTTGTCGTCCAGCAGCCCGCCCAGCGCGACGATTTCACGATCACCCACGGTCACGGTGGTCTTGATTTCGCGCTTGTTGACGATCAATTCGTCAGACTTGCTGGACACCGTGCCTGCGATCGAGCTGACTTCCTGCCGCAAGTCCAGCCGGATCATGTTGCCCGCATTGATCTGCGGGGTCACGTCAAGTTCGATGCCGACGTTCTGACGCTGGATCGTGCGGAAGGTGTCGTTGAAATTTCCGCCCGAAAGCGCCTGCCCGGTGGACACCGGAATTTCCTGCCCGAACAGGATGGATGCTGGCACATTGTTGTTGGTGGTGATGTGCGGCGTGGACAGGATGTTCGAATTCTTGTCCGACTGCACGGCGTTGATCAACGCGCCCAGATACGTGCCGCCGCCAAGATCGGTCAGAAAGCCCGAATAGCCCCCGCGCGCCGCCAGCACCTTGCTCGCCGCGTTTTCGCGCAGCAGATCGCCCGCAGCGCTGTTGGTTGACGTGGTAACCGTATCACCACTGATGACCGTGGTGGTCTGGTTCAACTGATCGGCCAGCAACCCGCCTGCGATATCGATGATATTGGGCGATGAATTGGAGAAATTGGTCACGGTGAAAGGCATATTTTCACCGCCGAACAGCATCTGCACACCCAGTTCGCGCGCGACGTTGTTCGAAATTTCCACGATGATCGCTTCGACCAGCACCTGTTCCTGCGGAATGTCGAGCTGGCGAATCACTTCTGTAATACGGCGCTGTTCATCCGCAGGAGCCGCCACGATGATGGCATTGGCGCCCGGATAGCGCGTTATCGTGGCCGTACCGCGCCCGTTGGCCAGCTTGATCGGGCCGTTGCCAAGCCCGCCCGACGTTGCGCCGATAGGGCTGGTTGACGTGCCCGAACCTGCGCCCGCGCCTGTTGCGCCGCCCGTGCTGCCCTGCGCGCCTGCCGTTGAGGAAGCGCTGCCGCCTACACCACCCAGCGAAACCGGTGCGGCGCTGGCCGAGGTGACTTCGCCACCACCCTGCCCGCCGACCAGCCGTTCCAGCACCGGCACCAGTGCGGCAGAATCCGCATAGTCCAGCCACACGACCTTGATTTCGCCGCCCTGCGCCGCCTTGGCATCAAGCTGGCGCGCCATTGCAGCCAGTTTGGCCAGCGTGGCAGGTTCACCGCGCATCAGCACGGCATTGGCGCTGTCCACCGCCACAACCGTTGCCAGTGCCCGCGCGCCTTCACCGCCCGAAGGCACAAGCTGCGTCAGCGCATTGGCAATTTCGCGCGCGCCGGCATGGTCAAGCATCACCGTTTGCGTGGCGGCATTGTCGCGGTCAATATCGGCCAGCAGCGCGCGGATGCGGCGCATGTTGTCGGCATAATCGACCACGACCAGCGAATTGCCCGCCTTGTTCGCGGTGATTGCGCCTTCCTTGCTGATCAGCGGGCGCAGCGTTTCCACTGCCTGCGCCGCATCAACCGCGCGCAGGCGGATCACTTCTGTCACCATCTGGCTTTGTGCTGCACCGCGGCTGCCGATGCGCGTGGGATTGGTGGCTGCGCCTTCAGCCGGCTGGATGCGAAACGCGCCATTGCCAGTGGGCACGGCGACAAGACCGTTGGCGCGCAAGGTCGACAGGAACACCTCGAAGTATTCCGACCGGCTGAGCGCCCGGTCGGATACGACGCTGATCTTGGTCTGGACCCGGCTGTCGACAATGAACGTCCGCCCGGTCACTTCCGCGGCATCGGCCACGAATGCCCGGATATCGGCATCGCGCACGTTCAGCGTATATTGCCCCAGCGCGGCCTGTGGCGTTGCAAGGGCGAGAGCGGCGGCGCCAAGAAGCAGCCGGGGGGAAAACAGCGAGCGCAGGGTCATGGGGCCAATGTTATCGCAAGAGGAAGCTGGCGATCACCGCGTTTCACGGTAACCGCAATCGAAGCGCCGGGACGCAGTGCCCCGGCAAGCGCAGCAGCATCGCCCGGTCCGTTGACCGGCTTGCCATCCACCGCCGTAATCACATCGCCGGGCTGAAACCCGGCGGCGCGGAACGTCGCGCCATCGCCCGCCGACAGCACTTCAAGGCCAACCACTTTGCCGCCTTCTGCGCGCGGGCCAAAGTTCACGCCCCGGCGCAGACCATCAACGCTGACCGCGCCCGAATTGCCACCTGCAGGCCCAGCGCCTGAAGGCCCTGAAGCTCCCGGCGGCGGCGCAACAGGATTGGCCGCCACCACGCCCTGCGCGCTAGGCGCTGGGCCGGATTGATCGATATACAGCAGTTCGCGCGCGCCATTGTGCGACAGTTCTACATGATCGAATGCCACGGCGGCCAGCGTAACGCCCGGCTGCACTTCAGCCCCAGTGCGATAGACCTGCTGCACCCCGTCGCCCCCTGCGATGATCGCAGTGCCACCACCACCCGGCGTTGACCGCGTGGCATAAAGAGTCAGCGCAAGCGAAGTGACAGCACCAGCCTGCGCCGGACCATTGGCAGAAACGGGCGTGCGGTTGAACGGATCGATGCTGGCGAACAGGGCTGCGCGCGCCGTGGCAGACATTGTGCGCACGCCTGCGGGTTGCCACGCACCCAAAGGAGACACGGGGGCCACCAGCGCCCAGACCAGCGCCGCGCCTAGAAAGGCAATCAGCAAGGCCAGCACCCACCACAGCACATCGTGCAATGGCGGCAGCGACAGCGAGCGCACGCCCAGCTGCCCTCCATTGAACTGTCGGCCCAGCTTGAACTCCCCGAATCTCACCAGTGCCCTACCCTCCACGACAGCAGGCATACCCTGCCCGTGCCGATTCACAAACGCCCGGCAACTCAAGATCCTGCACACCCCAAGCAGTCATTTGCTACGGTGGTGTGACAGTCTGTTTGCGACCGTGTGATGACGCGGATGTGCCCATTCCAAATGACAGCAGCAGTGCATTCGTCCATGGTGCGGCCATGCTCGATTTCCTGCCCGGCCCCATGCACCGCCTTGTGCTGCGCAACGCCCATGCATTGCGCTTGTGGTGGTGGCGCACCACGCACCGGCGGGTGCGCGGGTGCAACGTGATTGCGGCAAATGACGCGGGCGAGGTGCTGCTGGTGCGGCACAGCTATCATTCGCCCAACACATGGATGCTGCCCGGCGGCGGGCTTGGCACCAATGAAGAACCGGCAATTGCGGGCGCGCGCGAACTGCTGGAAGAAACCGGCTGCATCCTGCTGCGCCCTGTCCACATCGGCACTGTCACGCTGGACCGCACGGGCTGGACCAACCTGCTGGAAATGGTTGCAGGGCACACAGATGATCTGCCCCGGCCAGACGGACGCGAAATTATCGAAGCCCGCTTCTTTGCTCCGGACGCCTTGCCGGACCAGACCAGTAGCCCGGTAAAAGCCATGATCGCGCGCTGGTTGGCCGGTCAGAACGGAAGCTCTGGCTGCGATTGAACAGGCGCACCGCGGCCCTGGCCCTCTTCCGGTTCCTCACCGTCCAATGCGGACAACGTAAGCCCCATCAGCCGGATCGGCTGTGGCAAAGGCAGTTGCGCGTCCAGCAATTCACGCGACATCTGCGCAAATTCATCCCGGTTCATCACGGCGCGCGGCAGCGACCGGGCGCGGGTAAGGTTGCTGAAATCGGAAAACTTCATCTTCAGCGTCACCGTCCGCCCGCGCGCGCCACTGCGTTCAATCCGGTCCCAGACGATATCGATGATCCACTCCAGTGTTTCGCGCAGCGCTGTGCCTGCTGAAATATCCCGCTCGAACGTGCGTTCGCCACCGATGGATTTGCGGGGGCGATCAGCCTTCACCTGCCGCAAATCGATGCCGCGCACCGCACGATAGAGATAGTCAGCCTGGCTGCCGAAATTGGCGCGCAGAAAGACAAGGTCTTTGACCCGCAGATCCGCACCGGTTTCAATCCCCAGCGCCGCCATCTTTTCCGCCCCGCGCGGCCCGATACCGTGGAACCGCCGCACCGGCAGGCTGGCAACAAACGCCGCCCCTTCACCCGGCCGGATCACGCACAGGCCGTCGGGTTTGTTCTGGTCGCTGGCGATCTTGGCCAGAAACTTGTTGTAGGACACCCCGGCGCTGGCGGTCAGCCCGGTTTCGGCACGGATGCGCTGGCGAATCAGTTCGGCAATGCGCGTGGCCGATCCGATGCCGCGCACATCGTCAGTCACGTCGAGATAGGCCTCATCCAGCGACAATGGTTCGACATGGGGCGTGAAATGCAGAAAAATGGCACGGATCTGCTGGGACACTCCGCGATAGACATCGAAGCGCGGCTTGCAGAAGATCAGGTCCGGGCAAAGCTTGATCGCACGGGCCGATGGCATAGCCGAGCGCACGCCAAAGCGCCGCGCTTCATAACTGGCCGCCGCCACCACACCGCGCCCGGATGATCCCCCCACTGCAACAGCTTTGCCCCGTAGGTCAGGGTTGTCGCGCTGCTCCACGCTGGCAAAAAAAGCATCCATATCGATATGGATTATCTTGCGCAGCGCGAAGCCTGAGCGATCCGGTTCGCTATCGACAGGCGGAGCATCCATGTCACCCATCTAGCCCGTTTCGCGCCGCAACATAAAGGGTGGGATTCCCGATCGAATTGGTCCACATGGCGGTTATGTCAGCTAACAATAGCGAAAATACTTCGTCAGCGCGCAACATGGGCGAACGCGAAACCATTGCGATGATGGCGCTGGTCATGGCGCTTCAGGCGCTGGCCGTGGATGCCATGTTGCCTGCGCTGGGCGATATTGCCACCGACCTTGCGGTGTCCGATCCTAATGAACGGCAATTGGTGGTCGGCACATTCCTGCTGGCTTCGGGCTTTGCCTCGCTGATTCCCGGCGCGCTGGCGGACCGTTTCGGTCGTCGCCCTGTGCTGCTGGTTTGCGTGGCGCTTTACATTGTGTTCTCGCTGGCCTGCGCATTGGTCACGTCTTTCGACATGCTGCTGGTGATGCGCGTGCTTCAGGCCGTGGGCTGCGGCGGTCTTGCCGTGCTGCCGGGCGCTGTCATCCGCGATCGCTTTGCCGGTGACCAGATGGCCAAGCAGATGTCGATCATCTCTGTCGTGTTCCTTGTCGTGCCCATGCTGGCCCCCAGCATCGGACAGGTCGTGCTGCTTTTTGCGGGCTGGCGCTGGATATTCGTGTTTCTCGCGGCAATGGGCGCGGCCATGGGCCTATGGGTGGCGCTGCGCCTGCCCGAAACGCTCGATCCCGAATACCGCCAGCCAATCCATGCCAGTTCCATCGCAGTGAACATGATCGGCGCCGCCACCAACCGGTCGGCCATCGGCTATGTGCTAGGCAGTTCGCTGACGTTCGGGGCGATGATCGGCTACGTTAATTCATCGCAACAGCTTGTAGCGGAACATTTTGGTGCGGGCGCCATGTTCCCGGTGCTGTTCGGCTTTTCCGCCCTGATGATGGCCATGGCCAACTTTTCAAACTCGCGCATTGTCGAACGCTTTGGCGCGCGGCGCGTTTCGCACACTGCGGTCATCGCGTTCATTTTCGTCAGCGCATTGCAGACATGGTTTTCGAGCCATCTGGACGAAACGCTGTGGCAGTTCATGCCGCTGATGATTACCAACATGATTCTGATCGGGTTCATCGGCGCAAACTTCGGCTCCATCGCCCTGCAACCGTTTGCTCGCACGGCAGGCACCGCCAATTCGATGCATGCCTTCCTGCGCATGGTCATCGGATCGCTGATCGGGATCGGCGTCGGGCAGGCCTATGATGGTACCGCGCATCCGCTGGCGCTGGCACTGCTGGGCAGCGGCGTGTTCAGCCTATTGCTGGTGCTCTACAGCGAAAAGGGCAAGCTTTTCCGCCGCTTGCACCCTCCGGGCACCCCGCGCCCGGTCGTGCTGGAACACTGATCGGCAGTCACGCTGCTCAGGCCACGTTGGCCACCTTTGCCAGAAGCGCTTCGATAGGTTCGGGCCTGCCGAAATGGTATCCCTGCATCAGCCTGACACCCAAGGCGCGAGCCGTATCGGCCTGTGCCTGATCTTCGACTCCTTCAATGGTGCAGTCGATGCCCAGTTGCCACGACAGCGAGATGATGGTTCCCACCAAGGCGCGCGCCCCCGGATCGGTTGCCAGCGCCCGCGACAGGCCCTGATCGATCTTTATCATGTCCAGCGGCAGGCGATGCACCTGGCTGAGGCTTGACCAGCCTGCGCCGAAATCATCCAGCGCAATGCGAAAGCCCTGTTGTCGGAACGCGCGCAACTGCGCATCGGCCCGCTTCGGATCGCCAAGCAACGCCCGTTCGGTCACTTCCAGCACGATCGATTGTGGCGGTGCGCCGGCATCACGGACAATGCGGGCCAGCGCTTCTGCTGTTCCGGCACGGGTAACATCGCGCGGAGAAAGGTTGATCGACAGTGTGCGCCCCTGCTCCCAGGCACGGCATTCGGCCAGGGCGCGGGCCAGCACCATC
Source organism: Novosphingobium sp. SL115 (assembly GCF_026672515.1). Lineage (GTDB taxonomy): Bacteria > Pseudomonadota > Alphaproteobacteria > Sphingomonadales > Sphingomonadaceae > Novosphingobium. Next base: position 38,034 of record NZ_JAPPRG010000002.1, read on the forward strand.
CGGGTCAGTTCGCCAGTGCGCCCAGTCGCTTCGGCCAGATGCATGAATTTGCCCGGCATCAGCCACGCTTCGCCATCAGGACTCCAGCGCACAAACGCTTCAAAGCCGGTTGTCCGCCCGCTCTCGATATCGATGATCGGCTGATAGACCAGCCTGATATGTTTATCGAGTTCGCTATCGTTGAACAGCCGGGTGATCGCGGCCCGTGCCTGAAGTTCCACTTCATCTTCCGGGGTGAACACCACCACGGCACCATCGCCCTGCTCTTTGGCCTTGTAGAGCGCTGCGTCCGCGCGTTCCAGACTGTCGCTGGCGGTGCGACCTGCCACGCGATGAATGCCGATGGACCCTGAAAAACGCAAAACCGCACCGCCGTGGCAGACCCGCGCGCGCAGGGATTCCGACATATCCATGGCCAGCGCGCGCACCGCCTCTTCATCCAGCGACGCATCTATAATCGCTGCAAATTCATCACCGCCCAAACGTCCGCAGGCCTTGACCTGCACCACATCCGCCAAGCGCGCCGCCACAGCCGCCAGCACGGCATCTCCAGCCGCGTGGCCATACGTGTCGTTGATATGCTTGAACCCGTCCAGATCGATCAGGGCCAGCCACGCCGCACCATGGCCGTGGCGGTTGCCAACCAGCTCCTGTTCCAGCCGCAGCAGGATCGCCCGGCGATTAAGCGCACCGGTCAGCGGATCAACCGTGGCCTGAAGGTGGTTGGCCTGCGCCAGTCGGGCAGCTTCACGTTCGCGGCGGACAAGTTGCTGGCGCGACAGTTCAAGTCGCACGAAATCGCGGTGATGACCATTCGCAATCATCAGCAGCAAAGTGGTGATGCTGCCCTGCACCAGCACGACCGGGACGGCGTTGGGATGTCCGCTGAACAAAACCTGCGCGCTGAAGGGAAGCATGATCGCAATGGCGATCCGCAACGCTGTCAACGGTGAATGACCCAGCCCCAGAATACCGGAAAACATCGCCACAGCGACCATGTAGTGCAGGAACGATTGGGTCAGAACATCCCCGTAGGAATGCAGCATCATGACCCACAATCCGAATACGAACGCTGCCGCAGAGCCGACCCTGCTCATCATCTTCAGATCGCGGCGCAAGGTTTCAAGCGAGCGGACGCCGACTCGGCTTGGCAGCCAGTAAACCGCCCGCCACAGCGAGAATGCGCTGAACGCCAGACAACCTGAATAAACCAGCGGTGCAGGCGCATGATCGTGCATCCGCATGCCTACCAGGCAGGCATCGATAACCACGACGAGATAGAGGAGCGGCAGTCTTTGCGATAGGCTGTGGGTATAGGCACGGGTAAAATTGTCACCGTCCCGCTGCGCCCACTGCGCATGTAACCTGCGGCCGACATTGCCCAGTAAACACGCCGGCTTTGACAACAGTGCCGAGAAGGAGACCCCCGATAACATGGTGGCACGATACGCTACACCGGGTTAACAGCCGGTAAGGGAAGTGCCGTTTCTGGTCACTCAGCCAGAGCGACGACGAGCGCCTTGACCTTTTTCTGGCGCCACTGCGGCGGAGGAGCAACCAGCCAGTAACCGCGACGCGATGGCACAGGATCACCCAGTGCGATGATGCGACCGGTTTCGATAGCGGGTTGCGCAAGTTGATAAGGGACATGCGCGCGGCCAAGGCCTGCACGGGCGGCGCTGATCGCCGTACCGGCATCGCCCACCGAAAACCCGACATCGCTTCCGCCTGTAAGCGCCCCGCCCGGCGCCGGATCGCCCGGCCAGCCGATCCAAGGGCCATCGGCAGGCGCATCGGGTGCGGTTACCGTGACCATAAGCGGTGCGCCCAGCGCCACGCCTTCGAGATCGCCCGGCCCTTCAGCCCAGCGCACGGCGAGATCGAGGTTGGCTTCGGTGAAATCAACGTCGGCATCGCCACCGACCAGCGCAAACCGCATCTGCGGATTGCCTGCACGAAACGCGGCAAGGCGCGGGGAGAGCCAGGCCGAGAAGAAATCGCGCGGACAGGCGATGGTATAGACGTGGCTGGACTGCCCTGCCTGCATCGCCTGAACGCCTTCTTCAAAGCGCAGGAAACCTTCGCGAATCGAATCGAGGCCGGAGATTGCCTCGTCCGTCAGTTCCAGCCCTTTGGAGGTGCGGCGAAACAGGACAACCCCAAGCAAGTCTTCAAGCGCGCGAATCTGCTGCCCGACGGCCGCAGGCGTTACCGCCAGTTCATCAGCCGCGCGGGTGAACGACAGGTGCCTTGCCGCAGCGTCGAGCACGCGCAGGCCGTTGAGCGGAAGATGCGTCCTTTTCATGGGCTGATGCCGTTAGTTTGCCGGAGCCGGAGCCGCCAGCGGAAAGAACGGAATCGCCACATCGAACAGCGAACCATCGGCCCGCTGCATAGTGTAATGCCCTTCCATGCTGCCATTGTGCGTACCAAGGGGACAGCCCGAAACATAATCGTGCGATTGTTCGGGCTGAAGCACGGGCTGTTCCCCCACCACGCCATCGCCATCAACAAAGTTCACAAGCCCCCGCCCATCTGTAATGCGCCAGTGGCGCGACAGGAGCTGGATGGGCTGATCGGTCCCGTTCTCTATCCTGATGTGATAGACCCAGAACCACTTGCCCGCTTCGATCCGCGATTGTTCAGGCAGGAAATTGACGGCGACGCGCACCGTTATCCCATCCGTGATGGCCGCGTGTTGGAAGAGCTGCTTCATGGTCATCAAACTATCGCAGATTGTGCCGCGTTCCAACGGACTTGTGTAACTTTTGATGAAACCTTGCCCACGCCTGTGTTCCGGCGCAGAGGCTGGAGCCGTCATGCTGATCCGCACCCCCGCCCTGCTGTGCGCCGTCCGCCCCCACGGCGAACATGGCGCCATCGTGCGCCTGCTGACCGAAGAATACGGACTGGCAGCCGCTTATGTGGCCGGCGCGCGCGGTCGAGAACTGCGCCCGCTGCTGATCCCTGGCAATCTGCTGGAAGTGGAGGTGCGTTCCCGCACCGCATCGCAATTGCCATCGGCCCGACTGGAACTGATCGCCAGCCGGGGACCATGGCTTTCAGAACCGTTGCCCAGTGCTGGAATCGGCTGGGCCTGCGCGCTAACCGCCGCCACCCTGCCCGAAGGCCATGCCTATCCGCCGCTATATGATGGCCTGTCCGCGCTGCTGAACGCGATCTGCCATGCGCCATCGGCACGCGGCTGGGCGCGGGTGCTGGCAGGATATGAAGCACTGCTGCTGCGCGAAGTGGGCTATGGCGCGGCCCCTGCCCCGCCCCCGGAAGAAACCTGGGCTGACCTGATCGCGCGACTGGAACGACAGGGCAAGGCGATTGGCAACCGGCTGCTTGCCGATCGGACAGGCGATGTTATGGCGGCCCGCGCGATTCTGCTGGATCGTCTGCGCCGCATCGGCGCGGACTGAACGCCAGCGACACAGACGAGTTTAGAAGGGGTTTTTGCATGAAGATTGCGGTTCTGCCGGGCGACGGCATCGGTCCCGAAGTAACGCACGAAGCCGTGCGCGTGATCGAGGCGCTGGGCCTTGGCGATATCGAGATGAAGCATGCTCCGGTGGGCGGGGCGGCCTACAAGGCCTATGGCCACCCCCTGCCTTCCGAAACGCTGGAAATTGCGCGGCTGTCTGATGGCATTCTGTTTGGCGCGGTGGGCGATCCCGACTGCGATTCGCTGGAGCGCCATCTGCGCCCCGAACAGGCCATCCTGGGCCTGCGCAAGGAACTGACCCTGTTTGCCAACCTGCGCCCGGCAAAGGTGTTCGGCGGCCTGGAAAACTTCTCGGCCCTGCGCCCCGAAGTGGCGGGCGCAATCGACATGGTGATCGTGCGCGAGCTGAACGGCGACGTCTATTTCGGGGAAAAGGGCTTCCGCACCACCGCCAATGGCGACCGCGAAGGCTATGACATCATGTCATACAGCGAAAGCGAAGTGCGCCGCATCGCCCACATCGGCTTCCGCACAGCCATGGGCCGGGCCAAGCGCCTGTGTTCGGTGGACAAGGCCAACGTGCTGGAAACTAGCCAGCTCTGGCGCGACGTGGTGATCGAAGTGGCCAAGGAATATCCCGAAGTCACGCTGGAACACATGTATGTCGACAACGCGGCGATGCAATTGGTTCGCGCGCCGGGCAAGTTCGACGTGGTGCTGACCGGCAACCTGTTTGGCGACATTCTTTCGGATCAGGCATCGATGTGTGTCGGCTCCATCGGCTTGCTGGCATCAGCATCGCTTGGCGAACGCCAGACCGCGCATGGTACGTTCGGTCTGTATGAACCCATTCACGGTTCTGCCCCGGACATTGCCGGGCAAGGTCTTGCCAATCCGATGGCGACGATCCTTTCCGCCGCCATGCTGCTGCGCCACTCGCTGGGTCAGGCGCAGGCCGCCGAACGGATTGAAGCCGCCGTTGCCGAAACCCTTTCCGATGGCGTTCTGGGCCGTGATCTGGGCGGAAACGCGGGGACGACGGAAATTGGTGACGCGGTGCTGGCAAGGCTGTAAGGGCCGCGCATCATGCTTCAACTTGCCGTCATTCTGCCCACTTTCAACGAGCGCAAGAACATTGCGCTGATGGTCGAACGCCTTGATGCCGCCCTGCAGGGGCTGGCATGGGAGGTGGTATTCGTCGACGACAACAGTCCCGACGGCACCGCCGACGAGGCACGCCGCATTGCGCGCGACGACCCGCGCGTGCGGGTCATCGAACGCATCGGTCGGCGGGGGCTGGCCTCTGCCGCGATCGAAGGCATGTGCGCCACTGCCGCGCCGGTGGTCGCGGTGATGGATGCAGACGGTCAGCACGATGAAAAACTGTTGCCGCAGATGTATGAAGCGGTTGCAGGTGGCGAATATGACGTCGCCTATGCCAGCCGCTTTGCCGAAGGTGCCAGCACCGAAGCCTGGGGCCGCCCGGACCGGGTGAAGGCATCAGGCGTGGCCAATTCCATTGCGCGCAAAGTGACGGGCGTTGACCTGTCCGACCCGATGAGCGGCTTCTTCATGCTGAAGGGCGAAACGCTGCGCGCCGATGCGCACCGCCTTTCGGGCGTGGGCTTCAAGATCCTGCTCGACATTCTGGCCACGGTCGATGCGCCACTTAAGGTCAAGGAATTTCCGATGAATTTCTCGGCCCGCATGGAAGGCGAATCCAAGCTGGACCGGACCGTTGTGTTCGAATTCCTTGTCGGCCTTTACGACAAGTGGCTGGGCCGCTTCATTCCCACCCGCTTTGCCCTGTTCGGCACTGTCGGCGGGCTGGGCGCGGTCGTTCACCTGACTGTGCTGACGCTGGTCTTGCGCTTTTTCGGCACGGACCTTCAGTTAAGTCATTATCCCAAAGAAGCAGCCTTTATCATTGGGCAAACGATGGCTGCGCTGACTGCGATGACCTTCAACTTCGTGTTGAACAACGAGTTGACCTATTCGGACAAGCGCCTGCGCGGGGCAGGTCCGGTCACGCGGGGCTGGCTGAAATTCGCAGCGACCTGTGCGTTCGGGATGCTGGCCAACATCGGCGTGTCGACCGCGCTGGTCCGCATCGGCATCCACACGTATCCGGCGGCCATCGCGGGTATCGTTCTGGCATCGGTGTGGAACTTCGCACTGTCGAGCAAGTTCGTCTGGGGGAAGTACTGATCGGCGGGAACCGGAACGGCTCCAGAAAAGCAAGCTTGCCAAGCGCGCAGGCCCTGCTGCTCGTTCTAACCGCAGCATGGGCAGTGCTCAGCCTGATCGACGCGCCCTATCCTGCACTCGCCCCGTTGCAGAATCTGCCGACACTGGCAGTAACTCTCCTGCTATGGCTGGCGCTTCGGCATTGGCCTATGCCGACCAGTGCCGTCATTTGTGTGTCCGTATTCCTTGTGCTTCACACTATCGGCGGTCGATATATCTATTCCTATGTCCCTTACGAGTCTTGGCTTGCCACACTCGGCCTGCCCTCGGTTGATGTGGCTCTGGGGCTTGGCCGCAATTCGTGGGACCGGTTAGTGCATTTCAGTTTCGGGCTACTGCTGGTGCATCCTATATCATGCTGGCTGATCCGCCATCGTGGAATGGCCGCAAGCCTTGGCGTGTATATCGCGGTCGAGTTCGTATTTGCGGGCAGCGCACTTTACGAAGTATTCGAATGGCTGCTGACCATGTTTATGGCTGGCTCCGATGCCGATGCTTATAACGGCCAGCAAAGCGATATCTGGGACGCCCAAAAGGACATGGCGCTTGCCGGATCGGGTGCCATTGTAACCGCACTATGGTTGCGACTGCGTGCTTACTTCCAGCTATCGAGCCAGGTGTAATCCCGGTAGGAATCCTTGCGGGTTAGTTCGCCTGCCGAGATGATCGGGTAGAACCCGATGAACAGGCCCAGCGACAGGACCATCGTGACCTTGGCTGGCCAGCGCAGGCCCAGATCCCACCACTCCGCCAGAACCAGCGCCAGCGCGGCGATCAGGAAGCAGCTTGCCAGCATGTAGTGGTAGTAGAACTGCACCGGCTTCCCATTGATCGCCCAAAAACCGACCAGCACAGCATAAGCAAGCGCGATCAACAGACGCAGGCGATTGCCCTTGATCCCGTCCCAAGCGCAGAACGCTAGCGCGGGTAGCCCGGCCAACATGGTGAAGGGATTGCCCAGCATCAGCACGCCGCGCTGTGCGCCATCGATGTTTTCGTACAGGAACCAGATCGGGCGGATGTTGGCCATCCATTGCCACCACCGGCTCATATAAGTGTGCGGCTTTTTCACGCTATCCTGCAATTGCAGCATATATTGCTGCCATTCCACCAGACGGCCCAGCGTCATCGGGTCTTTTTCATAGAAGAAGGCGGGCAGGAAGGTGGCGAAGTATACCGCCATAGGCAGCGCCGCCAGCCACACCGTAGCCTCGACCAGTGAAACGCCGGGGACCGGATCGGCCTCTTTCGACGCCCATAACAGGCCAGCGCGGCGGCCTTTCAGTGCTTGCCAGCGGTTGAGCGCGAACAACAGACCGGGCAAAGGCAGCAGTAGCGCTCCGTTCCACTTTGCTCCCAGCGACAGGCCGAGGAATATGCCGGTCAGTGCCAGATGGAGCCGCGCGCGCGATATTGTGCCAGCCGGATTGCGCCATGCCAGCGCCCATTGCCACACCGCCAGCGCCATGAACGCACCCATCGCCATATCGAGAATGGCGATGCGGCTCATCATGAACCAGATGAAATCGGTGGCCAGCAGCAGGCCAAACAGCACCGTGGCGGTGCGCGAAAGGCTGGCCCACCACAGTGCGCGCATCATCGCCCACAGGCCCAGCGCGCCCAGAATGGCCGAAGGAAAGCGCCACCCGAACGGGGTGTCGCCAATCCATTCCATCGACCATGCAATCAACTGTTTGGCCACCAGCGGGTGTTCGGGATTGAGCCGTGCGGTCAGATCAATCAGCCGCCGGGCAGCGGGCAGATAGTGGATCTCGTCAAACATCGGCTTGGACGGGATGCCCAGCCTGTGCAGCAGGACGACAAGGAATGCGGCGGCGATGATGGCGCACCACATCGCGGGGTCTGGTTCGCGGGGGCGAGTGTTGATGGCAGCGGTCATGCCTGTGCACGGATAGGCCCCGCGCGCGCAATCGGCAATCCCGGCGCTTGCGTGTCGGCCCGCGCGAATTTAAGGCAGCGACCATGAAACGCACGACTGGTCAGGACCGTTCGATCACGCGCAAGTGGCGCCCCGCAACCCAGGCGATCCGGGGGGGCACCTGGCGCTCTGAAATGGGCGAGACGTCGGAGGCGCTGTTCCTCACCTCCGGCTACACTTATGACGATGCCGCCACCGTCGCCGCGCGCTTTGCCGGTGAAGCCGAAGGCATGACCTATTCGCGCCTGCAGAACCCCACGGTGCAGATGCTGGAAGAACGCATCGCGTTGCTGGAAGGGGCCGAGGCATGCCGCACGCAGGCCACCGGCATGTCGGCCATGACCACGGCGCTGCTGTGCCAGCTTTCAGCCGGTGACCATATCGTGGCGGCCAAGGCAGCGTTCGGATCGTGCCGCTGGCTGGTGGACAACCTGCTGCCGCGCTTCGGCATCGAAGGCACCACCATCGATGCATCGGATAATGCCGCGTGGGAAGCGGCAATCCGGCCCAATACCAAGGTGTTCTTCTTTGAAAGTCCGGCCAACCCGACGATGGACGTGGTGGACCTTGAAGCGGTCTGTGCATTGGCGAAAAGCAGGGGCATCACCACGGTTGTCGACAACGCCTTTGCCACTGCCGCGTTGCAGCGGCCGATGGATTTTGGCGCCGATGTGGTCGCCTATTCCGCCACCAAGATGATGGATGGGCAGGGCCGCGTCATGGCGGGCGCAGTTTGCGGCTCGACAGATTTCATCAACAACGTGCTGCTGCCGTTCCAGCGCAACACCGGGCCGAACATCGCCGCGTTCAACGCGTGGGTGGTGCTTAAGGGGCTGGAAACGCTGGACCTGCGCATTCACCGGCAAAGTGAGAACGCGCTGAAGGTGGCGAGCTTTGTCGAAGGCCGCGTGCCCAAGCTGCTGTATCCGGGCCTGCCCAGCCATCCGCAATACGAACTGGCCCGCAAGCAGATGAAGGCAGGCGGCACGATCTTTTCGCTGGAACTGGATGGCGGGCGCGAACAGGCGCACGCACTGCTGGATGCGCTGGAACTGATCGACATTTCCAACAACATCGGCGATTCGCGTTCGTTGATGTGCCATCCGGCGTCGACCACGCACCACGGCGTCGGCCCCGAAACCCGCGCTGACATGGGTGTGGGCGAAGGCATGCTGCGCCTGAACGTGGGGCTGGAGGATCCCGACGACCTGATCGAGGATCTGGATCAGGCGCTGGGCAAGATCGGGCTTTGAACACCCGCTCTGCTTCCAGAGCAGGGCGATAGCGTTAGCAATTGCATCCCCCCGCTTTCGCCCTAAGGTGGAAGTGGGGCGGGTCGCAAAGGAGCATGGCGCATTGCTGGCCGAAGCGCATCTTTCAGCGATTATTCAATCATCCGATGATGCCATCATCAGCAAAGACCTGAACGGGACAGTTTTAAGCTGGAACCCGGCGGCAACCCGTATCTTCGGCTTCACCGAAGCAGAAATGGTAGGGCAGTCGATCCGCCGATTGATCCCTGCCGCACGACAGGCCGAAGAAGACGACATCCTTGCCCGCATTGCACGCGGCGATAGAGTGCAGAGCTTCGACACCATGCGCTGCCGCAAGGGCGGCGTGGAAATTGCCGTATCACTGACCGTTTCCCCCGTAGTCGATGGCAATGGCCGTATCGTAGGCGCCAGCAAGATTGCACGCGATATCAGCGCCCGCGAACAGGGCCAACGCGCCCTGCGCGAAAGCGAAGCACGGTTTCGCATGCTGGCCGACAATATCTCGCAACTGGCATGGGTGGCTGACGAAAGCGGCTGGATCGGCTGGTACAACAAGCGCTGGTATGACTTTACCGGCGTGCCCGAAGGGTCAACCGATGGCTGGGCGTGGGACCGGGTGCATCACCCCGATCACGTCGTCAAAGTGCGCGACCGCTTTGCCGCCAGCATCGCGGCGGGCACGGAATGGGAGGACACGTTCCCGTTACGCCGCCACGATGGCGAGTTCCGCTGGTTTCTGTCACGCGCCAAGCCAATCATCGGGGAAGACGGACGGACCGTAAGCTGGTTTGGCACCAATACCGACGTGACCGAAATGCTCGAAAAGGAAGAGCAGATCCGGGTGCTTCTGATGGAAGTAAACCATCGGTCGAAGAACCTGCTCTCGGTGGTGCAGGCGCTGGCCCGGCGATCGGGCGGCGGAGACGCAGAATTCCTGCGCCGGTTCGAAAACCGCCTTGCCAGCCTTTCAGCCAATCAGGATCTGCTAGTCCGACGCGGGTGGTCCACCATCATGATGGACGAACTGGTCGATGCCCAATTGGGGATTCTGGCTCAGTCCAGCCGTGCACAAGTGGAAACACATGGTGCAACCACGCCCCTCAGCCCGCGCAGCGCCGAGATCATCGGCATGGCGCTACACGAACTGGCTACCAACGCATTGAAATATGGCGCGTTGAGTGTGCCATACGGACGAGTGATACTGTCGTGGGACGAAAGCGCGGACGGACGCTTTACCATCGATTGGCGTGAATGTGGCGGTCCATCTGTGGCCCCGCCCGAAGGCCACGGCTTTGGCACAACATTGATTCGCCACATCCCCGCTCGCAGCCTGAACGCAGAAGTCACGCTGGATTACGCGCCAACCGGCCTGCACTGGAAGCTGGACTGCACCACGGCCATAGCACGCAGTCTGGCGAGTTAGACCGGATCTCACCGAGGATGGATTAAAAGTCGCCATGCTTGCCTGCTCTAGGCGGCAGCAGGGCTTGTTTCATCGTCCACAGCAGACAGTGCAGCGTCGCGCTTATCTTCGGTAATCAGCCGGTTTTCGCCGCGCCCCATGGTCCAGTTCTTGCCAAGCCGGACCTTGTGGTTGGGCGCACACCAGATTTCGCCTGAAGTATCAAGCGCCGTGACCCAGATCAGGTTATGTTCCTGCCCGTAATCAATCATGCCGATGGCATAGCCATCGCCTTTGCCCAAAACGTGGAGCGGAATGGTAGGGTTGAGTTGTGTAAACACGCGGATTGTTCCCTGACGGCACCTGTGCGGTGCAGTGTGATACAGGGACAATCCGCGATCATTGGGGGAAGTTCCCGATCGCGCTGATCCGCCCAGTCAGTCCGTCTTGCCCGCAGCGGCTTCGAGTGCAGCGAGCCGAGTTTTGAGGCTTTCCATTTCCTCGCGTGCGACCGCAGCCATATCCTTCACCGCATCGAATTCTTCGCGGCTCACGAAATCCATGCCGCCGAAAATTTCCTTGGCCTTTTCGCGCGCATTCTCGCCTGCTTCGCGGCCCATGCCGGCAAGGGTACCCGCCGCGCCGTTAATCAGCTTGACGAAATCGGCGATCAGCGGGTTTTCGCTTTGCATGGAAATTGTCCTGTTGAAATGTCAGGTCCGCTATGTGGGAGACGGGCCGCACTCTCGCAAGGTCAAATCTCTACCCGCACCGTGCTCGACCGGCCAAATGCGCCATCAGCATCGGGATTGAGCCGCCCGACCTCGAACGTCAGCACGCTGGCGAAGCAAACCCACGCCAGATAGGGCAGCAACAGCATCCCAGCCACCGGGCGAATGCGCCAGAAAAGTACCAACGTTATCAGGATGGAGACCGCCATCGCCACCGCAATCCACACCGCCACGGTAATCTGGTGCATGGCAAAGAACACGGGCGACCATGACAGGTTAAGCGCAAGCTGGACAAGGAACATTGCAGTTGCCAGCCCGCGCCCAGCCGCGCCGCGCGCCGACAGGATCATTGCCAGCGCAATTCCCATCAGCACGTAAAGCGTGGTCCACACAATCGGAAAGGCAATGGGCGGCGGGTAGATGCCGGGTTTCACCAGCCCATCAAACCAGGGATTGCCCGGACCGCTGCCCGCAGCCTGTCCGGAAAAGAAGCCGAGCACCAGCAGAAGCGGCACGGTGAACAATGACCAGCGCAGCAAGCTGGCGCGAAGCTGACCGGAAGAAGCTAGGTAGTTCATGTCACCCTTATGCCGTACGACGCCACGCGATTCGTCAATGATTGTTCATCTGTGATTCTGGCCTGATATTGACGAGCGATAGTCGCCCACGCAATCCGAACTGAATCGGGCAACAATCCCACTCGGAGACAACAACTGGGGATAAGTCAGCTTCGTTCCGCCGAAATCAGAAATTCGACGTTCCCTTCCGGCCCGGTGATGGGGCTGGGCACGATGCCCTGAACCTGCCAGCCGTCGCCTTCCAGCCATTCGCGCACTTCGGCACAGACGCGATCGTGCAGCGCCGCATCGCGCACCACCCCGCCCTTGCCCACTTCGGCCCGGCCCACTTCGAACTGCGGTTTGATAAGCGCCACCAGCCGAGTTGGCCGGGTTGCCAGCGCCAGCGGCACTTCCAGCACCTTGCGCAAGCCGATGAAGCTGGCATCGCAAACAACCCATGTGGCAGGCCGGTCAATATGGCCGGGGGTCAGAATGCGCGCACTGGTCTGTTCCAGCACGGTAACACGGTCATCCTGACGTAGTTTCCACGCCAATTGGTTCGTGCCGGAATCCACCGCAAAGACATGGTCAGCGCCGTTTTGCAGCAGAACATCGGTAAATCCGCCGGTGGAGCTGCCGATATCCATCGCGGTGACGCCTCCCGGATCAAGCGCGAAGTGTTCGATGGCATGGGCGAGCTTGATTCCGCCGCGCGAAACCCACGGGTGATCGCGCCCCCGCACGTCCAGCGGCGCATCGACGGCAATCGGCTGGCCGGCCTTGGCGATCTTGGTTTCACCTGAAAAAACAAGGCCAGCCAGGATCAGGGCCTGCGCACGCGCACGGCTTTCGACAAGGCCGCGCTCGACCAACAACTGGTCAACACGGGTCTTCTGTTTGGGGGGGCGGGTTGAGGTCACGGCGCGTTCCTTCCATAACCTGCCCATGAAGATCAATCGCGCATCCGCAATTGCACCGCTATTTTGCAGTGCGGCACTGGTTCTGGCCTCGCTGCTTACCGTATCCTGTTCAGCACCGACAGTAGTGCCCGCACCGCCGCCCGCCGCCACACCCCGGCCCGTGCCGCCAGCACCGCCGCCGCGCCAGCAGCCCGCATTCAAGGACTGGCGTGACGCACCACAGACGCCGGGCAACTGGCGCTATGAGGCGCGTCCTGCCGGAGGCATTGCGCGCTATGGCACCGGCAGCGGCGCGCTGTTTACGATGACGTGTGACCGGCCCAGCGGCACCGTGCTGCTTGCGCGCACCGGCACATCGGCAGTTTCGCTGCCCATGACAGTGCTAACCACCAGCGAAACGAGGCCGCTATCGGCAGAACCTGCAGCTCAGGGACAGCCTCAGGTTGTTGCAGCGTTGCGCACCGGCGACAAATTGCTGGATGCCATGGCGTTCAGCCGCGGGCGTTTTTCGGTGGAAGTGAACGGATTGCCGACACTGTATCTGCCAGCATGGACCGAAGTGGGGCGGGTGATCGAGGATTGCCGGGGATAAGGGATATCGCTTGCCAGGATAACCTCAGGTCCATCAGGCGAAGCAAAGATACTGACGGCAAAATAATTGAATGCAAGACTTGTTGTTGAGGCAGGAATGACTCACATTGCAGTCAAGGCCGAAGAGGCACTTATCCTCCCGGTCCAGCAGTCTGAAAAGGCTGTGACTTTGGCTCAACAGCGCGAAAGGAGGTGATCCGATGTCTCATGGTTCAGCACAGAGGTCGGTACAGTCCCGCGCGAGGCATTATCGCTGAGTTACGATTAAGCGATAGAGGCTTCGTGGGCGGCACTTCCGGCCGCTGACCATGCGAAGGGCCGCTTCGGACTGACCGACGCGGCCCTTCACATTTATTACATTCCCCTTGCCTTTTGCGCAACAATCGTTCACGGCGCTGATCTTCTGATTCTAGCGCAAGGACCGATTTCCCATGGCGACGACCGCCGATACCAGCCTGACCTTTACCCGTATGCCCCATCCGGCCCCGCTGGCTGTGGAGCAACGGGCAGCGGTACTGGCCGATCCCGGTTTTGGTCGCGCATTCACCGACCACATGGTCGAAATCGACTATACCGAAGGCAAGGGCTGGCATGGCGCGCGCGTCGCTCCCTATGGTCCCATTCCGCTCGATCCGGCGGCGGCTGTGCTGCACTATGCGCAGGAAATCTTTGAAGGACTGAAGGCATATCGCGGGGCTGATGGCGGCATTGCCCTGTTCCGTCCCGAAGCCAATGCCCAACGCTTCAACGCATCGGCGCGCCGTCTGGCCATGCCCGAACTGCCGGAAGACCTGTTCGTCGAAGCCGTTCGCCAGCAGGTGATGGCCGACAAGGATTGGTTCCCGAACGTCGAAGGCGGCTCGCTTTATCTGCGCCCGTTCATGTTCGCCAGCGAAGCGTTTCTGGGCGTGCGCCCGTCGAAGGAATACAAGTTCCTCGTCATCGCCAGCCCGGCGGGCAACTACTTCAAATCAGGCGCGCCTGCGGTTTCGATCTGGGTCAGCGATTATACCCGCGCGGCACCGGGCGGCACCGGTGCGGCCAAGTGCGGCGGCAACTATGCCGCCAGCCTTGTGCCCACGGCAGAAGCCTTTGCGCGCGGGCACGATCAGGTGCTGTTTCTGGACGCGGCTGAACACAAGTGGGTCGAGGAACTGGGCGGCATGAACCTGTTCTTCGTGTTCGACGACGGCTCGATCCTGACGCCTGAACTGACCGGCACGATCTTGCCTGGCATCACGCGGTCCAGCCTGCTGCAGCTTGCTAGCGAAGAAGGCCTGACCGTGCGCGAGGGGCGCTACAGCCTTGATCAGTGGCGCGCTGATGCCGCGTCAGGCAAGCTGATTGAAGCGTTCGCCTGTGGCACCGCCGCAGTGGTTACGCCGGTGGGCAAGGTTGCGGGCAACGCTGGCGAATTCACCATCGGATCAGGCGGACCGGGGCAGTTGACGCAGAAGCTGCGCCAAAAGCTGGTCGGTATCCAGCGGGGCGAGATTGCCGATACCCATGGTTGGGTGAAGCGCATCGCCTGACCGGTTGCCATGCGCTGCGGCGCATGGCATCGCTGCGCCCATGTTAAGCACCCGGTTAGGGTGTAATTTGGAGTGTCTGGCATGACCATTTCGTTCGAAGGCCGCGTCGCGATCGTCACGGGTGCAGGCGGCGGGCTTGGCCGTGCTTATGCGCTGGAACTGGCGCGGCGCGGGGCCAAAGTCGTGGTCAATGACCTTGGCGGTTCGCGCGATGGCACTGGCCATTCGGACGCAGCGCTGAAAGTGGTCGAGGAAATCGAGGCCGCAGGCGGCGAGGCCATGTCTAACGGCGGCTCGGTCAGCGAATACGAACAGATGGTCGAGATGGTCGCCAAAGCCAAGGAACGCTGGGGCGGCGTTCATGTGCTCATCAACAACGCCGGCATCCTGCGCGACAAGAGCTTTACCAAGATGGACCCTGCCGATTTCGAGATGGTGGTGAAAGTCCACCTGATCGGATCAGCCTTTGCCACCAAGGCTTGCTGGGATCTGATGCGCGAACAGAACTATGGCCGCATCCTGATGACGGCATCGTCCACCGGGCTGTTCGGCAATTTCGGGCAGGCGAACTATGGCGCGGCCAAGCTGGGCCTCGCAGGCCTCACCAAGACGCTTTACCTTGAAGGCGCGAAGAATAACATCAAGGTCAACACTCTGGCCCCGGTGGCTGCCACGCGCATGACCGAGGATATCTTCCCCGAAGAAGCCTTCAAGCTGTTCGGTCCCGAAAACGTGGTGCCCGCCGCACTGTTTCTGGTGTCTGACGACGCCCCCAGCAACGCCATCGTCGGCGCAGGCGGCGGCGCTTATCACGGCGCGTGGGTGACGATGAACAAGGGCGTAGTGCTCGCCCCCGCCGACCGCACGGTCGAAGGCTTCGCCGCCAAATGGGACAAGATTTCAGATCGTAGCGGTGACTTCTCGCCACAATCGGGCGCGGAACAGAGCCAAGTGATTATCGGGCAATTGCAGGCGGCGATGAAGGGGTAACACCCCTGCCCCTTCCGTTAGTATAGAGCGAAGTCGAGACACTGCAGCGCCACGGCGTCTCGACTTTGCTCGACACGAGAGGTTGGGAATAGGCGGTTAGAGGAAGGCGGCTCAGGCTATCAACCGCAAGACCACCACGATCCCGTCGTTGGGTTCCATAACTTCTGGCGGCAGTCGCAGCGCATCGGCGCGCGCGCGCGCAAGGATGGCAGGCGATACAGCCGCATCATGGATCACTACATCCGCCTGCCCCAGCAACCGCGCGGTGCGCAAAGTCAGGTCTTCAGGATCGTTCGACGTCAGAGTGATTTTAAAGCGGCCTGACTGGCCCCGTCCTTCCGCGACCAACCAGTTCTCTACGTCCTGATCGCTGCCTTCACGGAACAGATCGAGCGCACCGCCTTCGTCCAGCGCGATATCCAACGCGCGCCTGCGGTCAGCCCCGGTGGGCCAGCGGGCTCTCATGGCCTCGCGCGCTCCTTCGAGCGCTTTGGCCAATGCCCCCAGCCCTTGCGGCAACAGTCGCTCCAGCCGCAGGCGCAGGATCTTCGCCAGCCCTGCCGACGCGCCGCCCGTGCCCACCGCGATCAACACCGGGTCGCGGTCGAGAATCGAAGGGGTGGTAAAGTCACACAAGTCGGGCCGATCAACCACGTTGACCAGCAACCCTGCACAGCGCAGCCGCAAGGCGTCACCTTCGGCCATGGCGGCATTGTCATGCGCCACGAAGGCAAGGCGTGCACCCTTGTCCACGCCTTCGGCCATGTCCCGCACGATCACTCCGCCCGCGCGTTCGATCAGGCGTTGCTTGGCCTCTGCGGCATCCCCCTCGCCCAGCAGAATTACCGGTTGGCCGGATACCCGGTGGAAGAGGGGGAGCGACTGCATTACTTGAGGAAATCCGGCACCCGCTCTGCGCCGAGGATCGTGGCGGGATCGATGCGGTCGGCCACCACGGCCCACTTGTCGCCATCCACCATGACTTCGGGCACCAGCGGGCGCGAATTGTAGGTGTTGGCCATGGTCGCGCCATAAGCGCCTGCGGTGCGGAACACGGCCAAATCGCCGCGCGCCACCTTGTCGATGGTGCGGGCCATGGCGAAAGTGTCGGAACTTTCGCAGATCGGGCCGACGATGTTGGCGACGAAAGTTTCGCCGTTCGGCTCCACCGCCACGAAATCATGCCATGCATCATAAAGCGCAGGGCGGGCCAGATCGTTCATTGCCGCGTCGACCACGACCCACGGATTGGTCGCACCTTCCTTCACCCGCACGACTTGCGTTACCAGAACGCCGGTATTGCCGGTGATGACGCGGCCCGGTTCGAACATCAGCGTCACACCCCAGTTGCCGGTAACGCGCGCGACCATTTCGGCATATTCGTCAGGTTGCGGGAACACTTCGCCCGTCTTGTACGGCACGCCGACGCCGCCACCCAGATCCATGTGCGTCACGGTGTGGCCCGCAGCGCGGATGTCTTCCATCAGCCCGCCCAGCTTGGTGAACGCGGCTTCCAGCGGCTCAAGCCTGGAAAGCTGGCTGCCGATATGCACAGTCAAACCGCGCATGTTCAGGCCGGCCAATCCCGAAAGCCGGGCATAAATGGCGGCGGCCCGGTCAAACGGCACGCCGAACTTGTTTTCGGCCTTGCCGGTGGAAATCTTGCCGTGGGTTCCGGCATCGACGTCCGGGTTCACGCGCAGCGCGGCTGAGGCGACCTTGCCCATCGACGCGGCGATTTCGGCGAGCTCCAGCCCTTCTTCCTCGCTTTCAAGGTTGAACTGGCCGATCCCGGCTTCAATCCCGCGGCGCATTTCCGCCTCGGTCTTGCCCACGCCTGAAAAAACGATGCCGTCCGGCTCCATGCCTGCGGCCAGCGCGCGTTCCATTTCACCGCCGGAAACCACGTCTGCGCCATATCCTTCGGCGGCCAGCACCTTGAGCACGGACAGGTTGGGGTTGGACTTCACCGCAAAGGCGATCTTGGCGTTACGCAGCACGCCCAGCGCATCGCGGAACACGCGGGCATGGCGGGTCAGTGTGGCGCGCGAATAGACATAGACCGGCGTACCGACTTCGGCAGCGATGGCCGGCAGGGCAACGTCTTCGGCATGCAGGACGCCGTTCGAAAGTTCAAAATGATCCATCGGAAAAACTCAATCTTCGGGAGGCAGATCGAAAGGATCGTCTTCACGATCCTGCGAGCGGCGACGCGGCTCGACATTGCGCGCAGGGGCTGCCTGCGCGGGGGTTTTGAGCAGATCGTCCGCGCCCGGCTGCACCTCGCGGCCATAGGGAATGGGCGGCGGCGTCTGGTCAGGCGCCAGCTTCAGCTCAGCCTTGTTGCCGCACCCGGCCAGTGCCAGTGAGGCAAAGCCTGCCAGCAGAAATGTGCGCGCTATGCTCAAGCCTGATCCTCCAGCCCCAGCGCCACGCGCGCTTCGGCCACGCGCTTCCTTACCTCGTTCGGCGCGGTTCCGCCATGGCTGCAACGCGCGGCCACGCTGGCTTCCACCGAAAGCGCGGCATAGACGCGATCATCGATGCGGGTGTCGATGGCTTTCAGGTCTTCGATCGAAAGCTGATCGAGCGCGACGCCACGGCTTTCTGCCAGCTTTACCGCGCTGCCGGTGATATGGTGGGCTTCGCGGAACGGGATGTTGGCCTGCCGCACCAGCCAGTCGGCAAGGTCGGTAGCGGTGGCATAGCCCAGTTCGGCGGCAGCGCGCATCCGGTCTGTACGGAACTTCGCCTCTGCCACCATGCCGGTCATCGCCGCGATGGACAGGGCAAGCAGCGAGGCCGCTTCGAACACCGGCGGCTTGTCGTCCTGCATGTCCTTTGAATAGGCGAGCGGCAGGCCCTTCATGGTAATCATCAGCGCGGTCAGGCAGCCGACGATACGCCCCGAATGGCCACGCACCAGTTCGGCCGCGTCCGGATTTTTCTTCTGCGGCATGATGCTGCTGCCGGTCGAAAGGCTGTCTGGCAGCGTGACGAAGCCGAAAGGCTGGCTGGCCCAGATGATGAACTCTTCGGCCAGACGCGACAGATGCAGCGAACATTGCGCGGCGGCCATCAGGTAATCCAACGCGAAATCACGGTCGGACACCGAATCAAGGCTGTTGTCGGTCGGCCCGTCAAAGCCCAGCGCCTCTGCCGTGCGGAAACGGTCGATGGGAAAGCCGGTGCCAGCCAGCGCCGCTGCGCCCAGCGGGCTACGATTCATCCGCACCCGCGCATCGGCAAAACGCGAACGATCCCGCCCGATCATTTCGTAATAGGCCATCAGGTGGTGGCCCAGCGTCACCGGCTGCGCGGTTTGCAGGTGGGTGAAGCCCGGCATGATCGAATCGGCATGTTCGCCCGCGCGGCCCACCAGCGCCAGTTGCAACTGCTTCAGGCCCAGTTCGGCCTGATCCATCGCATCACGTACCCACAGGCGGAAATCGGTAGCCACCTGATCGTTACGGCTGCGCGCGGTATGCAGACGCCCTGCTGCCGGGCCAATCAGTTCGGCAAGTCGGCTTTCGGTGGTCATATGAATGTCTTCGAGATCCCAGTTTTCGGGCACCCCGTTTGCTTCATACTCGGCGGCAACCTTGTCCAGCCCGTCCGCGATCAGGGCTGCGTCTTCTGCCGATACGATCCCTTGCGCGCCCAACATGCCCACATGAGCCTTTGACGCGGCGATATCTTGCCGCCACAGCGCCTTGTCGAAGGGAATCGAGGCGTTAATCTCGCGCATGATGGCCGAAGGGCCGCCTGCGAAGCGTCCGCCCCACATCTGGTTGGAGCCTGAATTGCCGCTCATATCCGTTCGTTCGCCCAAATTGCTGCTGCTGGTATCGGCCCTTGCCGTTGCGGGGTGCGATAGGCAAGCTGCGCCCGACTCGCAACCGCAGAGCGAAGCCACAACGACGCCAACCGCCGAAAAAGCCGATTTCAACGGCACGCTGGACATTGCGAACCGGGGTGCGGCCATGCCCGACTTCACCGTCACCGACAGCAGCGGCAAGACGCTGAAGCTCAAAGACCTCAAAGGCACGCCGGTTCTCATCAACCTGTGGGCGACATGGTGCGGCCCGTGTGTGCTGGAAATGCCGATGCTCGACAGCCTCGCCGGAACCACGCAGGGCAAGCTGCGCGTACTGACGGTTTCGCAGGATATGGGCACGCCGGAAAAGGTCGCCAGCTTCTTTGCCGAAAAGAAATTCGCCCATCTGGAGCCGTGGCTGGACCCGGAAAACAATCTTGGCTTCCACTACAACACAGGCCTGCTGCCAACCACGGTGCTCTATGATGCGCAGGGCAAGGAAGTGTGGCGGATGATTGGCGGGCATGACTGGTCCGGCCCACGCACAGCGGCGATGCTGGCCGACACGATCGGAAAGTAGAGCCGCCGGAAAACCACCAAACATGATTTGACATTCCCCGCCGCGTCTTTAGAGGGACCGGCGGGCCACGCGGTCCCAACGCCGCGCGTGCTCTCTGTAAGGAGAGACTACATGTCTGTTACGATTCCGGCTCGCAAGCCTGCGCGCCCCTTCTTCTCGTCCGGTCCCTGCGCAAAGCCGCCCGGATACTCCCCCGAAAAGCTTGCTACCGAATCGCTGGGCCGGTCACACCGCGCCAAGATCGGCAAGACGCGCCTTCAGTACAGCATCGATCTGATGCGCGAAGTGCTGCAACTGCCTGATACGCACCGCATCGGTATCGTTCCGGGGTCTGACACCGGCGCTTTCGAAATGGCGATGTGGACGATGCTGGGCGCTCGCCCCGTCACGACGCTGGCTTGGGAATCGTTCGGTGAAGGTTGGGTCACCGATGCGGCCAAGCAGCTCAAGCTCGATCCGACGATCCTGCGCGCTGATTACGGCCTGATCCCCGATCTTTCGCAGATCGACTGGTCGAACGACGTTCTGTTCACCTGGAACGGCACCACGTCGGGCGCGCGCGTCCCTAACGCCGATTTCATCCCGGCGGACCGTGAAGGTCTGAGCTTTGCCGACGCCACTTCGGCGGTGTTCGCTTATGACATCGACTGGTCGAAGATCGACGTCGCCACCTTCTCATGGCAGAAGGTTCTGGGCGGCGAAGGCGGCCACGGCGTGCTGATCCTTGGCCCCCGCGCGGTCGAACGGCTTGAAACCTACACGCCTGCATGGCCGCTGCCCAAGGTGTTCCGCCTTGTGTCCAAGGGCAAGCTGGCCGAAGGCGTGTTCAAGGGCGAAACCATCAACACCCCGTCGATGCTGGCTGTCGAAGACGCGATCTTTGCGCTGGAATGGGCAAAGGGCCTGGGCGGTCTGAAGGGCCTTCAGGCACGCAGCGATGCCAACGCCGCCGCGCTGAACAAGATCGTGGAAGAGCGGTCGTGGCTATCGCACCTTGCCGCTGACGAAGCGACCCGGTCGAAGACCTCGGTCTGCCTGTCGGTCGAAGGCGCGGATGCGGACTTCATCAAGAAGTTTGCGGCTCTGCTGGAAAAGCAGGGTGCGGCTTATGACGTGGCCGGATACCGCGATGCCCCTGCGGGTCTGCGCATCTGGTGCGGCGCGACCGTGAATGTCGAGGACATCGAAGACCTCGGCCCATGGCTCGACTGGGCCTACGCGGCAACCAAGGCCGAACTGGCCGCTGCTTAACTGACGGCAGGCTGCGCCCCCGCGAAGGCGGGGGCCTCCCTCGGTACGCCAAAACATTAGCGTAACAACACCAAGGCCCCCGCCTTCGCGGGGACGCACGGATTGGATCGAAACATGACCAAGCCCAAAGTTCTCATTTCCGACAAGATGGACCCCAACGCCGCCCGCATCTTCACCGAAATGGGCTGCGACGTGGACGTCATCACCGGCGAAACCCCGGAACAGCTGATCGCCCGCATCGGTGAATATGATGGCCTTGCCATCCGTTCGTCGACCAAGGTGACCAAGGAAATCCTCGCCGTCGCCACCAACCTCAAGGTCATCGGCCGCGCTGGCATTGGCGTGGACAACGTCGATATCCCGGCCGCATCGGCGCAGGGCGTGGTGGTGATGAACACCCCGTTCGGCAATTCGATCACCACTGCCGAACACGCCATCGCTATGATCTTCGCCCTTGCGCGCCAGATCCCCGAAGCCAACGCACAGACGCAGGCTGGCCTGTGGCCGAAGAACGGCTTCATGGGCGTTGAAGTGACCGGCAAGACGCTGGGCCTGATCGGCGCTGGCAACATCGGTTCCATCGTCGCGTCGCGCGCGCTGGGCCTGAAGATGAAGGTCGTCGCTTTCGATCCGTTCCTGACGCCTGAACGCGCCATCGAGATGGGCGTGGAAAAGGCCGATCTGGAAACGCTGCTGGCAAAGGCTGATTTCATCACCCTGCACACGCCGCTGACCGATCAGACGCGCAATATCCTCAGCCGCGAAAACCTTGCCAAGACCAAGAAGGGCGTGCGCATCGTCAACTGCGCGCGTGGCGGTCTAATCGATGAAGCCGCGCTCAAGGCCGCGCTGGATTCGGGTCAGGTGGCTGGTGCCGCGCTCGACGTGTTCGAAACCGAACCCGCCAAGGCATCGCCGCTGTTCGGCACGCCCAACTTCATCTGCACCCCGCACCTTGGCGCGTCGACCAACGAAGCACAGGTCAACGTCGCGCTGCAGGTGGCCGAACAGATGGCTGACTTCCTCGTCACCGGCGGCGTCACCAACGCGCTCAACATGCCGTCACTTTCGGCGGAAGAAGCACCGAAGCTGAAGCCCTACATGGCGCTGGCGGAAAAGCTGGGCACGCTGGTTGGCCAGCTTGCGCATGACAACCTGACCAAGATCGCCATCGAAGTTGAAGGTGCCGCAGCACAGCTCAACCAGAAGCCAATCACTGCTGCCGTTCTGGCCGGTCTGATGAAGCAGTATTCGCAGACCGTAAACATGGTCAACGCGCCGTTCCTCGCAAAGGAACGCGGGCTTGACGTGCGCGAAGTGCGCCATGACCGCGAAGGCGAATACCGCACCCTCGTCCGCGTCACGGTCAGCACGTCGCAGGGCGAACGCTCGGTCGCAGGCACGCTGTTCGGCAACGGTCAGCCGCGTCTGGTCGAAATCTTCGGCATCGGCATCGAAGCCGACCTTGATGGCGACATGCTCTACATCGTCAACTCCGACGCACCGGGCTTCATCGGCCGCATCGGTACGCTGCTGGGTGAGAACAGCATCAACATCGGCACCTTCCACCTTGGCCGCCGTGAAGCTGGTGGCGAAGCGGTGCTGCTGCTCTCGCTCGACAACCCGGTTCCGCAGGACGTTCTCAAGGCGGCTTGCGAAATTCAGGGCGTGCGTGTGGTCAAGGCGCTCAAGTTCGTCTGATTTCACCCAACCAGTTTCGTCGTCCGCGCCCCTTCAGACCTTCGGGGCAGCGGACGGCGAAGACGGGAAGCACACATTGCCGCCGCCGGGTTCTGCCCAGCGGCGGCAATTTGCTTTTTTCTGGGCGAACGATGCTTTAGGGGCACCGAATCATGGATACCAGCGACCCCGATCTGCTGCCGGAAGGCCTTGAAGACCGTCTGCCGCGCGATGCGGCCACCGCCACGCGCGTGATGCGCGCGATTCATGGCGTGATGCACGGCCACGGTTATGACCGGGTCATGCCCCCTTCCATCGAATACGAACGCAGCTTTGCCGCACGCATGGCAGGCATCCAGAGCCGCCGCATGTTCCGCTTTGTCGATCCGTCGTCCTTGCGGATGATGGCGCTGCGCAGCGACTACACCCCGCAAATCGGCCGCCTTGCCGAAACCCGCCTTGCTGAAGCGCCGCGCCCCTTGCGCCTGTGCTATGCAGGGCAAGTGGTCACCATCAAAGCCCGACGGGCTGAACCCGGCGCGCGAAAAGCTGCAATGCGGCGCAGAACTGGTGGGGGCAGATAACGTCGCCGCCGCTGCCGAAGCCGTGGCGCTGGCCATCGAAGCCTTGCAGGCCGCAGGCGCCACCGGCGTCAGTGTAGATTTCACCTTGCCCGATCTGGTCGATACGCTGGCTGCCAAGGCAATACCGCTGGAACCGGCACAGATCGAAGCCGTGCGTCGCGAACTTGACACCAAGGATGCAGGCGGCCTGCGCGATGTGGGCGGCGAGGCTTATGTGCCGCTGCTTTACGCCACGGGCGAATTTGATTCAGCCATCGAGAAACTGGCTGCCATTGATGCAGGCGGCGCGCTCGCCAGCCGCATCGACGCGCTCAAGGAAATCGCCACCCGCCTCGGCGGCTCGGCACGCCTCACGCTCGATCCCAGCGAACGCCACGGCTTCGAATACCAGACCTGGTTCGGCTTCACGCTCTATGCCCAGGGCGTGCGCGGCCTTGTCGGACGCGGCGGCACCTATCGCATCGCCGGATCGGGCGCAGGCGAAGTGGCCACCGGCTTCTCGCTCTATCCCGACGCGCTGATAGATCTGCTGGCGGCGAATGAAACAGCCGAAGACCGCGTGTTCCTGCCGCTGGGCCACAACCGCGACGAGGCCGCCCGCCTTCGCTCGATTGGTTGGCGCACGGTTGCGGCGTTGTCGGATGCGGATAGCGCGGAGGCGCTGGGCTGCACGCATGTTTTGGGAGCGAACGGACCGGAGAAGGTTTAAAATTCAACGGCAGCTTTTTTCCATGCCAGTGCCAAAGCTGCCATTCCGATAACGGTAACGTTGTGGACACCGGCCATGGGTTTCATGGTGGAGGGGTTATGCAGGGAAACAGCGGTCGCGACCACGACGATGATTGGGACCCCGACTTCGCTGACGAGTTAATCGGCCAGACACTGCTGGTTGGCATCACTTACTTAGACCACGAAGGCGAACTTCTGCGCCGCCAGCAGGTGTTCGGCACGGTGATATCCGCCAATAGGGGGGCTGGCATCATAATCCGGCAACACTCAGACAACGAGTCGTTCGAGATTGCCCCGATCTTAAGCGCGATCGAATATGCAGCGCCAGGCATCTATCAACTGGCTGATTCCGACGCGGCTGTGGAAGACCCAGACTTTACCGCCCTATTCACGGTGACCACCCCGAATCGCCATTAGATCCGCTACCCGCAGAATAACAGTCATAGCGCTTGTAGGCCGAAACAGACATCACCGCTCTGCCAGGTTCACACCCCCAAACACCCCCTTCAACCAGGCATCCATCACCGGTGTCGCCGCATAGTCCGGCTCGCCCAGCTTGCGGTTGATCTCGGCATGGCCCTGCAGACCCTTGCCCGGAAAGCTGCCCACTTCCACGCGCGATCCGCCGTGCGTTAGAGCCGACGCCAGTTCATTGGCCTGCGCCACGCCATCTTCGCGCTGCACATGCAGCAGCAGAAAGCGCGGCGCGTTGGGGGCGGCGGCGTGGAACGTGGGCGAAAGCGCCTTTTGCCGCGCCGGATCGGTGCCGAAGGCCTGCTTGTAGGTGTCGCTCATGAACCGCCCCGCCTGCGCCATCTGTTTGGGCACATCATAGGCCGCGCCGTCATTCGGCATCACGCCATCGATATCGGCGAACGATAGCCCCGCCTTGCGCAGATACTGCTCATCCGTGCCCACCAGCGCGACCAGATGCGCGCCCGCGCTGTGCCCGGTGATGACCACGCGGCCGCGGTCGATGCCCAACTTTTCGGCCTGCGCCAGCACCGTGGCCAGCGCTTGCGCCACGTCCGTCGCCTGTTGTTCAACGCTGGCCGCAGGGACCAGACGATAGTTGATCGAGGCGAAGGCATAACCCTGCCCCACCAGATGTCCCGGCAGGGCATTGCCCATCGCGGTGTCCTTGCTCCCTCGCTTCCACCCGCCGCCGTGGACATAAAGCACCAGTGGCGCGTTGCGCGCACCCTTGGGCACCCACAGATCCATGACCTGAAGCGGATCGGTGCCATAGCTGATGGTCTGTGCGCCGGGCGCGCGTTTCTGCCCGCTCTGCTCCTGCGCCCGTTGTTCAGCCCTTTCAGCCATGCGTTCGCGCAGGCGCTGGCCCATCTGCGCATCGGCCGCGCCAGCGCCCAACATGGCAAGACACAGCCCGCCTGCAATCCATGCTCTTTTCATCACCCGCACCTCATCGTTCCCCGATGAAGCGAAAGTTGCGCAAGCGGTGCTTTACCCGCGATGAATTGGTCGCAAACACCGTCACACACTTGACTTGACGGGGTATGTGCCCCTAACGCGCGCACCGAAATCACGGGGCGCCCGCCCCGCCTGTTCCATCCCCAACGCCGAGTCCTGTCGAAGGGCGTTTTGCGGATCCGCCTTGGCAGGGTGGAGGAGTATATCCATGGCCAACGTAACCGTAATTGGTGCCCAGTGGGGCGATGAAGGCAAAGGCAAGATCGTTGACTGGCTGGCCAGCCGCGCCGACGCCGTCGTCCGTTTTCAGGGCGGCCATAACGCAGGCCACACGCTGGTCGTGGGCGAACAGGTTTACAAGCTTTCGCTGCTGCCTTCGGGCATCGTCACCGGCACGCTTTCGATCATCGGCAACGGCGTGGTGCTCGATCCGTGGGCGCTGAAGGCTGAAATCGAAAAGCTGACCGGCCAAGGCGTTGCCATCAATGCCGAAAACTTTGCCATTGCCGACAATTGCCCGCTGATCCTGCCGCTGCACCGCGATCTGGACGGCCTGCGTGAACAGGCCGCCGGTTCGGGCAAGATCGGCACCACCGGTCGCGGTATTGGCCCTGCCTATGAAGACAAGGTTGGCCGCCGCGCCATCCGCGTGTGCGATCTTGCGCATCTTGACGCGCTGGATGCGCAGCTTGACCGGCTGTGCGCCCACCACGACGCGCTGCGCGCGGGCTTTGGCCAGCCGCCGGTGGATCGTGAGGCATTGCTGACAGAATTGCGCGAAATCGCGCCCTATGTTCTCCAGTTTGCCCAGCCCGTGTGGAAGCGCCTGAACCAGGTGCGCAAAGCGGGCGCGCGCATTCTGTTCGAAGGTGCGCAGGGTGTGCTGCTGGACGTTGACCACGGCACTTATCCGTTCGTCACCTCGTCCAACACCGTTTCGGGCACCGCGGCATCGGGTTCGGGCCTTGGGCCCAGCTCAACCGGCTTCGTGCTGGGCATCGTCAAGGCCTATACCACCCGCGTCGGTTCCGGCCCCTTCCCCACCGAACTGGAAGACGAAACCGGCCAGCGTCTGGGCGAACGTGGCCATGAATTTGGCACCGTCACCGGCCGCAAGCGCCGCTGTGGCTGGTTCGACGCCGTGCTGGTGCGCCAGTCCTGCGCCATTTCGGGCGTGACCGGCATTGCGCTGACCAAGCTCGACGTGCTGGACGGCTTTGAAAAGGTGAAGATCTGCACCGGCTATCGCCTGCGTGGAAAGGTGCTGGATTACTTCCCCGCCCACGCCGCCGATCAGGCCGAGGTCGAACCGATCTACGAAGAAATGGACGGTTGGGTCGGCACCACTGCCGGCGCGCGTTCGTGGGCCGATCTGCCCGCACAGGCGATCAAGTATATCCAACGCGTGCAGGAATTGATCGAAACGCCCGTCGCGCTGGTTTCGACCAGCCCTGAACGCGAAGATACCATCCTCGTGCGCGATCCGTTCGTCGACTGAAATGGGCCTGCGCCGCCGCCCCCAGTTAATTCTGAGGGCACTGATGCTTGGCGGCGGCGCGGCGCTTGGTCTGGCCAGCGTGTTCTGGCCCGACGGCGCAGTTCCGGCCCGCGCGCAGGACATCCGTGCCGAAGATGTGGCCAGTGTGCGCGTGGAAAAGTCTGCCCGCCGCCTTTTGTTGCTTGATGGGCAAGACCGCATATTGCGCGAATATTCGGGCATTCAGCTTGGCGATGCGCCCGTGGGGCACAAGCAGTTTGAAGGTGACGAACGCACGCCCGAAGGCCGCTATGTGATCGACCATGGCAACCCGGCCAGCGCTTATCACCTGTCGCTTCACATATCCTATCCCAACGCGCGTGACCGTGCCTTTGCCGAGTCGCGCGGGCGTTCACCGGGCGGGCAGATTTTCATTCACGGTCAGCCCAATGGATTACCGGCAGGAAAATTGCCGGGCGACTGGACCGATGGCTGCATTGCCCTGTCCAACGCAGAAATCGAACAATTGTGGTCACTTGTGGGCGATGGCACGCCAATAGAGATTACGCCTTGATCCAAAACCGAGGTAAACGGCCTTGACCCAATCCGGGTTTGTTCCACTCATGTTCGCATAAGTGGAACGCCTAAGGAGAAGGTCATATGGGGCAGACCGTGGCACAGTTCGAATATGGGGCTGATAATATGCCCCCGGATGATGTCGCCCTGCTGCGCCCGCATTCGCCGCTGGCCTGCGCGATCTTTGCCGACCGCGGCTATGTTCGGGCGGAAATGGCAGAAGATGCCGCCGCGGCAGGGTTGCGGGTGGCGCGCACAGGCATGCTTGAAGCGCTGGCCGACCCGGCATCGGACCATCACAAGTTGCTGGGTGATATCGTGCTTGTCGATTGCCCCGTGGCTGAAGGCGCTGATCTGGCCGCACTGGCGCGGTTGGATCAATACGCCGCGCAAAGTGGAACACAGCTTGTCGTTTCGACCAGCATTGGATCGCTGGATGATGTGTTCGGCTGCCTCGATCAGTCAGATGCGCAAATTCTGGTCAGCCCCAGCCGGGCGGACCGGGTGATCGCACTGGGACAGGTGCTAACCGGCGGAACCGCTCGCGTGCGCGAACTTTCCGACCATGATCGCATGTCCATCATTCACCTGACCCAGCAGGTCAGTCAGATTGCGCAAAAGCTGGAGCGACTGTCAGGCGATGCAGGCAGCGCACCTTTTTCGGGCGATTTCACGCCATCGGCCCGTGTGGGCGAAGGATCGGCCTTTGCCTTTGACGGCGATGGTGCGCGCGACCCTGCCAGCCAGCGGCTTGTCAACCCGCACGCTTCGGGTGCCCCTGCCGCACGGCGGGCCCGCCCGCCATTGCCCGATCCGCGTCTCGTGCGCAAAATCGTGCGCCAGCGCCAGAAGCGGGCGCGCTTCTTTGAAGGGGAACTGTTTGCCGACCCGGCTTGGGACATGTTGCTCGATCTCACCGCCGCACGCGCCGAACACAAGCGGGTTTCGGTCACTTCGCTGTGCATTGCATCGGGCGTGCCCCCCACCACCGCGCTACGCTGGATCGGGCAGATGAGCGATGCGGGCCTGTTCTGCCGGGCCGAAGATGAAACCGACCGGCGCCGCGCCTTCATCACCCTGTCAGACAAGGCGGCAGATGGCATGGCGCAATATTTTGCCGAGATCGGGAGAGATATTCTGGCGCTGTAGTACGCTTCGCCATCAGCCATCCGGTTGGCATCATGCCCCGGATAGTTGCGCGCCCGGCCTGCCTCCTGGCCGGGCGCGACCCTTCTGGTCATTCGCTTTTTCAGCAAACCTGAACGACCTCTAAACCTACATGAACGGCCGCAAGGGGCGTTTAGCCCTGCGTTCCAGCCGCATGTAGCAGTCCTGAGCCGCCGCTGGCGAACAGTCCTGCCGCCAACACCGCGCTGGGCAGAAAATAGTGCCGTGATGGCAGGCAACTCGCCAGAATATCCGTCGTGGGGCGTGCCAAGGATGCGTCCACGTTCCATCACACTTGGAAGCATCATGACCGAAGCCGCGCAGACCGTCCGCTCTTTCATAGACCTGCGCGCATTTGCCGCAGGAACCGATCTTCTGGCCGCTGAGGGGGATGGTGCATGGGCCACCAACCGCCGCGATCTGTCACTCGCCCCAGGCCCGGTTACCGTATCGGTGCTGCGTCTTTCGGGCGAAGGTGCGCAGGCCGCGTTGGTGGCGGATGAATTTGCCATTGTGCTGGATGGTGAACTGCAAATTGCCACAGACGCTGCCGTGCTGAATGTGACGGCCGGACGCAGTGCGGTGATCCCTGCCGGGCAGGCGTTTGGCTGGACAGCACGGATGGCGACTACGGTAGTCGTGATGCGCTGTGCCAGCGGGCCTGCGGGGGCGGAGCAGATCGTGCCGATTGATGAAAGCGCAGCACTTGTGCCCTCTGGCGCGCCGCTAGCCGAATTGCTGGTGGGGCCAACGCCATCATGCCGCAACTTTACCGATTATCGGTCCGACAATGGTGAATTCGTGTGCGGCACATGGGATTCCACACCCTATCATCGCCGCGCCATGCGCTATGGCCACTTTGAGTTGATGCACCTGTTGCAAGGCGCGGTAACTTTTGTCGACGGCGCCGGGCGCGAGGCGACTTTTGCCGAAGGCGATGTGTTTCTGGTGGAACAGGCTGCGGAATGTTCATGGGAAAGCCGCGTCCATGTAAAAAAGGTCTATGCGATCTACCGCCCGGCGTAGCGGCCCGGTGTGCGCCAGATCCTGACAATCACTTGCTTCAATCGAGCGCGATAAAGCGGTCTGTGGTTACCCCATGACCCAAGGCCATTTTTAGCATGAACGAATCGTGTCAGAGCCTGTCAATCGCACCATGGCAGTTGGGGCAATATGGCCGGATGCAGGAAAGAAAAGCGCAAGGTCCGCTGTAATGGTGTGATTGAAACATAAGGCTCCAAGGCGATGTCGTTAAAAAATCAACATCAGGCGTGGCCTCCATTCCTCCGCGTCTGAGCCGCACGATATTGATTTAGCGCGCTGTCTTTCGCCAATTTGCGTTGTTCAGTGCCATTACCTTCGGGACCGATGGTGAATGGCTTCCCGATTTTCGACTGACCCACAGCAACTTTCTGGCGAGCAGAACATGTTCTGGACCGGCTGGCAGACACTACGCTGTTCATCATTTCACTCGGCCACAAACACGCCGCTGAGAAAATGGCGCGCTGCGGCGATGCCGAATTCGCCTAAGCGCCGCTCATTCCTGCTTGCTTTTGCGGCGCATCAAAATTAGATTCCGTGTTCTAAAAATTGGAGAGCGTGCGTGGAATCTCGTAGAGCGGCGTTGAAGCTGGCGGTTGCCGGGGCATTTGCAGCGTCCGGCGGGGCGGTGGGCGCAACTTCTGGCCGTAAAGCGAAACCGCACGCACCTTCACTTCCGGGACAGAGTGCACAAAGGGCGGCAGGGCATGTGTGGCGGCCCGGATTTGAAGGCCAGCGCAAGGCAGACCTTGGTGATGGGCGTTACCTGAACCCCGTGCTGTCGGGCGACTATCCCGATCCGTCAGTCCTGAAAGACGGCGACGATTATTACATGACGCATTCGTCGTTCGATTCCGCGCCAGGCCTGCTGATCTGGCATTCGCGCGATTTGGTGAACTGGCGCCCCCTGGGGCCTGCGCTGGCAAAGCCGCTGGGCACTGTATTTGCCGTGGACATCGCCAAGCACGATGGCCGCTACTTCATCTATATCCCGTTTATGAAAGCGCCGTGGTCAACGCTGCCCAGCTTTGCCAACACTTACGTCATTCACGCACCTTCGATGGAAGGACCGTGGAGCGACCCGATCGATCTCAAGGTCGGTGGTCTGATCGATCCTGGTCATATCGTGGGTGAGGACGGGCACCGCTATCTTTTCTTCAACGACGGCAAGCGCGTTCGGCTGACGCCGGATGGCCTTGCAACCGCAGGTCCGGTGGAAACTGCCTACAAGGCGTGGCGCTATCCTGACGACTGGATCACCGAAGCCCATTCGCCCGAAGGGCCGAAGCTGTTCCAGCGCGGCGAATACTTCTATCTTGTCAACGCAGTTGGCGGCACCAGTGGGCCGGCGACGGGCCACATGATCGTCGCCGCACGATCCCGGTCAATCCACGGACCTTGGGAAGACTGCCCGCACAACCCGATCCAGCGCACATTGTCACGCGACGAAATGTGGTGGTCGCGCGGCCATGCGACCTGTGTCGAAGGCCCCGGCGGACAGTGGCACATGGTCTATCACGGTTACGAAAACGGGTATCAGACGCTGGGACGGCAAACCCTGCTGGAGCCCATCGAGTGGACCGCTGATGGCTGGTTTCGCGCTAAGGGCGGGGATTTGTCAGCACCGCTGCGCAAGGCCGGATCAGCGACAGGCGACGACGCTATTGTCCATGGCATGCCGCATTCGGATGCGTTCACGGATAACCGGTTGGGCAGTCTGTGGGGGCTTTACGGAAGCCCACCTGCCGACACCGCACGGATTGCGATTGGCGGTGGCGCTCTTGCCCTGACCGCCAAGGGCAACGGGCCTGCCGATGGCGTCGTGCTGACCCAGCAGGTTGGCGACCGCGCCTATGAAGTGACGGTCGAACTGGAACTGGTCGGAAGCACCACCGGCGGGCTGCTGCTGTTCTTCGATGATCGGCTGTTTCTGGGCATGGGCATCGATGGCGACCGAATGACCACATATCGCGGCGGCAAGGCATCCTACTGGCCGGAACCGGCCCCCGCATCGCGCAAGATGCACATGCGTATCACCAATCAAGACCAGATCGTGACCTTCTATTACAGCCTCGATGGACAAGCCTGGACCCGCCACGAAGTTCGCAGCGAAGTTTCAGGCTATAACGCCAACACCGTGGACAACCTGCTCAGCCTGCGCCCGGCGCTTTTCGCGTGCGGCGAAGGCCGCGTGGTGTTCCGCAATTTCCGGTATCGCGCCTTGGCATAACCGGCATTTACCCGGCCAGTGCGCGGTTGCGGGCTGGATCAGCGTGAAACCGCGCGGGTCAGCAGGGGCACAGCTCCTGCCTCGGCCCGCTCAATCGGGGCCAGCAGGACTTCGCGCAGTTTGGCCTCGACCCGTGCAGGACTGTCTTCCAGACGGATGGCATCGTAGAACTGGTCTGCGCGGTCATAAACGATGGCACTGCTGGTATGTTCGATGGTGTAACTGCCATCGCGGTTGTTCTGACGACGGGCAAACACCGCAGCGTGATCGGCAACAGAAGCGATCACGTCCGCGCTGCCGGTAAGGCCGATCATGGGCGCGGGAAACTGGCGAGTGAACGCGGCCAGCACTTCGGGGCCGTCGCGTTCAGGATCGACCGTGATGAACACGATGGGCATGGTGCGGGCCGGTGCGCCCAATGCAGCGCGGGCCTTTGCCAGCCGGGCAATCATGGTGCTGCTGATTTCTGGGCGCGCGGTATAGCCGAACACCACAAGATAGGGCTGACCTTTGAAGTTCGCCCGCTTGACCAGCTTTCCATCTGCACCGATCAACTGATAGCGCCCATCATCGTCAACGCTGGTTTCCGGCAGATCGGGCGAGGCCCAAGACCATGCCGCCGCGCCCAACGTGGCGGCAAGCGCCAGCATGAAAGCCGCAGTGAACGCAAGCGCAGGCCCGCGCCGAAAGCGACGCAAAGATTCCAGAACCCTGAAGCCTGACCCCTGCATTACGTTTCGATTAGCAGGGCTTTCATGTTTGTCATCAGCCGTTGTATGCTTTTCATTCCGTGGCGCGCAATTTGTAAGTCCAGATAGCGCTACCGTTAGCCGGCAGCGTTACCGACCATACGGTGCGCCCATCCTTGCGCCCCACTTTGCCCAGCGTGGGCCTTTCGCCACGCACCTGCACCGCAGGATTGGTGGCAAGGCGCGCTTCAAACACGACCGGCACCGGCCGGGCATTGCGCGCGGTAAGCTGGATGGTCTGTGTGTTGCCCTTCTGATCCAGCGTTTCGGCCTCGACCGTGACCTGCGTGGCCTGCGCCAGCATGATTTCCACGTCCTCGCCCTCAGCCCGGTCGGGCAGTCCGCCCTCACCCGCCAGCAACACGGCATCGCCGTGGGGTTCGAACACCGCAACAGGGCCACCGGGCAGCGGCAGGCCAAGCCCTTCTTCCTTGCGGTTGCGGGTGCGCAGCATCTGGCGCACTTCGCCCACGCTATCATGCCACACTTCGGCGCGGTAAAGCGCGTCGAACTTCACGCCCTGCTTTTCAGCCAGCGCCACCTGCTTTTGCGCATTGGCCGCCACGGTGACCGGCACGGGCACGCGATAGAGCTTGAGATCGCCCAACCCTTCCTGCTGGACTGTGACGAGGGCCTTCATCTCCATCCCGCGCCGAGCCTGCCCGGTGACGACGATATCAGCCATTTCGGCCATGGGGGCGGGCGCCATCATCATGGGAGGCGGCGGCGGTGGTGGAGCAGGCGGCGGAACCAGACTGCGCAGGAAACAACGCATGACCAGATCACCGCCGCTGGGCCTGATGCCCTGTTCGCTGTCTTCGCGGTTCACCTCGCCTGCAATCACCGCCGTTTCGGCATCGGCAAAGCTGGTGGAATCGCTGCTGGCCAAGGTCACCCATGCCGAAAGGTCAGCGGTGCGTCCATCAGGGTTCATCCGCACGACATAGTTGGTCTGCCAGTCGAACCCCCATGCGAGATAGGACAGCGAAAGCGTGGCCTTTTGCGCGGTGGGGCTGTCAGTTTCGATCGACAGGGTGGGCCGGGCGGAAAGGTCGGCAGGCGCTTCGGGATAGATCAGCGCGTCGTTGCTACCGCCACAACTGGCGACTTCGAAACCGCTGGCGGTCTGCACAATCGCCGCGCCATCAGGGCCAGAGCGGATCACCGCGCGTTCTTCCTTCACTCCGCCTTTGCCCGGCAGGGTGCGGCGCAGGATGACCGGACGCCCGAACATGCGGGCATAGAGGCTGCGCGGGGATAACAGATCGGCGTCGAGGTTCTTTTCACGCACGCCCGCGGGCATTCCGCTGACAATCGCGCTTTCGGGGAACAGCCCCGCAGCCACGCCTTCAAACCGAATGGTGGCGCGGCCTGCGGGAATTTCGACCGTGCGGGTTTCGGTTATCAGCGCGTAACCTTGCAGCCAGTCGAGATCCATTGCGGTATCGCTGTCACGATCAGGCGCGCGATAGACGCTGACGGCGACGCCTGAAGGAGCGGCGGAGGTGACCACCGCCTGACCGAATGCAGGCACGCCGCTGCCCAGCAGCAGCGCAAAGATGAGCGCGCGGCGCATCGGCGCGATCAGTAGCGTGTGTCGAACTGGACGGTCAGCGTAGCCTCGCCATTGGCGGGGACCGGCACCGCCCATGTGCGTTCATCGGCGGAGCGCTGTTCACCCTTGATGCTTTCGGACGGGACACGGGTGTCATGCCACCAGCCATCAAGGCCCGCCTGCACCACTTCGACGGTGACGGGCGATGCCTTGGCATTGGTGACCTTGTAGGTCATCGTCGTGCGCCAGAAGGTCTTTTCGTCTTCGACCACCACTTCGCGCGGGGTCTGCCCGTTCACGCTGATGCGATAGCGTGCGGTGCGTTCCCATTCGCCGCTGGCGATCTTTTCGCGCTTTTCGACAACGGGTTGCACCTTAACATCAAAGGCTTCGCCGGTTTTCAGCGCAAGACTGGACCCCATGGGGGTGTGGCCGATGGTGTTTTCGCCAATGAACTGGGGCTGGCCGCGTGCATCGCGCATATAGACGCGCACCGTGCCTGCGGGCAGCGCATCGCCAAGGCCGCCTTCGCGCGATGAGGAGAAGCGCAGCACGCTGTCGGCGCTTTGCGGTTCGGTCTGGCTGGAGAGCCAGCCATTGCGGAAGTGATAGGCCTTGGCAGCAGGAGCGCCTGCCACGTCGAGGAAACTGACCTGCTTTTGCTGGGCATTGGCGACGGTGGTGCGGCCTGCGATGGGATAGACGTAAAAATCACCCAGGCTTTCGCGATTGGCGGTTTGGGTGCCGGGGCGGTTGCCGGGCATGATCTGGCGCTGTGGGCGATAGCCCTGATTGCCGTCACCCACCGACCCTGCCACCAGCAGGACTTTGGCCTTGCCGAAGGTAGTGCCGCTGTTGTTGTTGAGCGTGATCCAGCCCTGCACGTCAATCTTGCCCGCCACTTCATCGAACAGGGCGACGTAATCCGCCTTCCAGCCAAAGCCGCGCGACAGATAGCTGAGGGCCACCGGGCGCGCGCCCGGATTGGTGGTGTCGAGCGTGACCGACAGCGTGGGCCGTGCACGCAAGCCAGCGGGCAGGCTGGGGTAGATGACGCGCGCACCATAGCGTTCCAGCACTTCGATCCGGTCCCCGATGCGGACCACGGTGCCATCGTTGTTGGCAAGGATCAGCGCGGATTCGCGGGTTTCAGCCCCGGTGGCGGGATTGGTGCGGACAAGAGTGACGGTCTGACCGACCGATTTGTCCATCAACTTGTCCGGGGTGAGCAGGTCGTAGTCGAAGTTCTGTTCGACGATGCCGGTGCCGCCAGCGTTCAGTGTGACCGTTTCGGGGCGGATCTGTGCAGACACATCGGGAAATTCCTGACGGCTGCGGCCCGTGGGCAGCGCCATTTGCCGCACGTCCTGCACCAGTGCGAGATCGTTGTTATAGATGGTGAGCGAGACGTCGCCCTGTGCTGAAGGGGCCACCGGTGATTGCGCGGCCTGAGCCAGCGCCATATCCGCCGTTGCCACGCCCGGCAGCGCCGCCGCCGCCAGAACCAGAATGCCGCGCATATTTGCCCCTCCACAGTTTCCCGATGGCTAGACTGTCTGTGACGCCAGATCAACGCAGGCTGAACGGCGGTTGCGATGCCGTCATATGCCTTTACAGGTGGGGCCATGGCCGAACATTCATCGATGCTGCGCGACGGGTTCATTCTGCTGGGCTTTGCGCTCGTCTTCGTGCTGGTGTTCCGCAGGCTGGGACTTGGGGCGACGCTGGGCTATTTGCTGGCGGGTGCTGTGGTCGGGCCGCAAGTGCTGGGGCTGGTCGGTGATGCCGAAAGCAAGCTGGGCATTGCCGAACTTGGCATAACACTGCTGCTGTTTCTGGTGGGGCTTGAACTCAATCCGTCGCGGCTGTGGCGGATGAAGCGGGATATTCTGGGCCTTGGCGCGCTGCAGGTGACCATCTGCGGGCTGGCCGTGGCAGCGATGATCTGGCTGACCACAGAATTTTCAGATGCTGCCGCGCTGGCATTGGGCCTGCCGCTGGCGCTTTCTTCGACGGCGCAGGTCTTGCCGATGCTGCAATCGTCAGGGCGGTTGCGCACGCCGTTTGGCGAACGCGCCTTTGCCATGCTGCTGTTTCAGGATCTGTCGATCATCCCGCTGATCACGATCATTTCTGCGATGAGTCGCAACCCGGCGGACGCAGGCGGGCCTCCGGGCTGGCTGCTGACCGTTTACACCGTGCTGGCGCTGGGCGGGCTGATTGCGGGCGGGCGCTTTGTAATCAGGCCGCTGTTCCGCCTGATCGGCAATCTGGGCGAACGCGAGATGTTCGTGGTGGCGGCATTGTTCACGGTGATGGCGTCCGCTGCAGTGATGGAAGTGCTGGGCCTGTCCACTGCGCTGGGGGCTTTCGTGGCAGGCGTGATGCTGGCCGACAGCCCCTATCGGCATGAGCTGGAAGCCGATGTCGAGCCGTTCCGGTCGATCCTGCTGGGGCTGTTCTTCCTGGCCGTAGGCATGATGCTGAACCTGCACACCATTGCCGAAAGGCCGCTGTTCGTGGCGGGCATGGCGCTGATGCTGATCACGGTGAAGGCGGCGGTGATATTCGGCATCGGCATGGCGTTTGGCATGGCGTGGCGCGGCGCGCTGGCGCTGGGCCTGTTGCTGAGTCAGGGCGGCGAATTCGGCTTTGTGCTGTTTGCACAGGCACAGCAGGCCCTGCTGATCGCGCCCGATGCGGCCAGTCTGTTCGGCGCGGTTGTGACGCTTTCCATGGCAACCACGCCGTTCCTGATGATGGCCACCAGCCGGTTCCGCAAGGAGGCCGAACAGCCGCAGGGCGAACGCGAGGGGCCACAACCCGATGGCGCGAACGCGATCATCGTCGGCTTCGGCCGGTTTGGCCAAGGCGTGAGCCAGATGCTGCTGGCCAGCAATATCCCGGTGACCATGGTCGACACCGATATCGAGATGATCGACGTGGCGGCAGGATTTGGCGCCAAGGTCTATTTCGGGGACGGCACCCGGCTTGACCTGCTGCGACAGGCCGGAGCGGCAGATGCTGAGATGATTTTCTTCTGCATCGACGGCGACCAGATTTCGCCTGACTTTGTGGAAGCGGTGCAGGAAGCCTTCCCCCGCGCGGCGATATATGTCCGCGCGTTTGACCGGCGCGCGCTGATCCGCCTGAAGACCACGCCTGCCAAGGCGGTGGTGCGCGAAGTGCTGGAATCAGCGGTAAAGATGGCGCGAATCGCCCTGCGCGATGCAGGCCTTTCCGAAGAGGCCATCAACCGCGCCGAAGACATGTTCCGCGCCCGTGACAAGGAGCGGCTGAAGCTGCAGGTGGAAGCAGGCGACATCCGCGTGGCGCGCGACCGGATCATTACGCAGCCAGAACCTTCGACCTAGAGTTGGGGCCTAAACTGACTTACCCTGTTGACGCTGGGCGCAATCCCGGCAATAGGCGCGTCACGCACCGGGGCGCTTAGCTCAGTTGGTAGAGCATCTCGTTTACACCGAGAGGGTCGGCGGTTCGAGCCCGTCAGCGCCCACCACTTTTCCCGGTCGCGTTTTTCCAGAACGGTTCGCCGCACAGTTTACCCTTTGATAACCATGGCTTGTAAAGCTGTGGCGATGAAACAGCGTGGCTCCTTTTCGCTGATGACGATACCGGCAGTGCTGGCGCTGTTGCTGACTGGGTGCAGCAGCGGACCGGATTTGCCGCAGCGCAAGCCTTCGCATGGGACAGGGGCATCGATTACCCAATCACCGCAGGGCCGGGCTTGTCTGGCAGGGCTTGGCGCAACCAAGGCGAGTTTCACGCCGCTGGCCGACCAGTATTATGGCGCGGGCTGTTCTGCCCTTGGCGCGGTGAAGCTGGTGTCGCTGATGGGTGATGACGGACGATTGGAAGTTACCAATCTAGGGCCGGTATCGTGCCCCGCCGCATCAGCGCTGCAAGGTTGGGCGCGGTTTGGCGTTGACCGAGCGGCGCGGCAAATTCTGGGCAGCCCACTGGTGCGGGTGGAAACGATGGGCAGCTATTCCTGCCGCACGGTGGCCGGGTCAAACCGGCTTTCAGCCCACGCAGCGGCCAATGCAGTGGACGTGGCAGCGTTTCGTCTGGCCGATGGACGGCGAATCAGCGTGCTGAACGACTGGAATTCATCATCCCCGCAAGTGCGTGCCTTTTTGCGAACAGTGCGCGACAGTGCCTGCAAGCGTTTTGGCACAGTATTAAGTCCCGATTACAATGCAGCGCATCGCAATCACTTCCATCTGGAGCCGGGCGGCCTGAAACCGTTCTGCCGCTGACAGATCAGGCCGCAACGCTATCCAGGCCAGCCGCTTCGATGCGCAGACGCACCGCTTCGGCGGCGTGGCGCGCGCCCAGCTTGCCCATCATTTTCATGCGGTGGATTTCAACGGTGCGCGGGCTGATTTCCAGATCGCGGGCGATCGCCTTATTGCTGCACCCTTCAGCCAGCCGGTCCAGCACTTCACGTTCACGCAAGCTGAGGCGAGAGATGCGCTGACGAGCTTCGGCGGCACGGGCGCGCTGGGCACGAAAGGTATCCGCTTCTCTGGCGGCACATTCGACCGCAGCGTTCAGCGGAGCAATCTGGGTGGGCATGGAAAGATAGTCGAGCGCACCGGCCTTGATCGCGCGGACAACGGCCGTCGTTTCAGGGGTATCTGCGATGGCAATGACCGGCAGCCAGTGCCCGGCCCGCATCATTGCAGCCAGCAACCGGGCGACACCTTCGCCCACGGGTTCATCCTGCGCAAGGATCAGCCCGCCCGACGGAGCGTGGGCCAACAGTTCCTCTGCGTTGGCATAGATTTCAGCATGATGGCCTGCCGCAAAGGCCAGCCGTGCGAGCTGTGCCCGGCGGGCGGAGTCACCATCGACGATGTGGAGTGTTACACGTTCAACCATGAACAGGAGTTAATCACCCACCGTCGCACAAACGCTACTGCCGTTAGCTTCGGAATGAACCGAAACCACAGCCATTCAAGGCAATGCTACACGTTTTTCCTTAGGAGTTTCGCTTCGGGAACGGATCAAATAGCCGTGTGTTGATAAGGGCTTTTGGGCCAAAACAATCGAATGCAGGGCGTGCTGACCCCATTCAACGCATTTTTACCGGTCTGCAATTAACCATTCATACACACATGAATCGCCGATTTACGACTGCTACATCGGCGGAAGCTGTTCACCATTCTGGTCGAAACTGTAATCCGGCAGCGAATGAAAGGCCTGCCGCAAAGCCTCGCTCCAACTTGATGAGATCGATTTGAAGTAGGGGTCACTGGCCGCGATGCGGCGATGGTGAACAGGTTCGAACCTATCACGCTCAAGCACCATAAGATCCAGCGGCAAGCCGACCGAAAGATTGGCGGCGATGGTGGAATCAAATGACACCATCAACAGCTTTACCGCGTCTTCAAAGCTCATCTTCGGATCATAGCCGCGCAACAGGATCGGGCGGCCATACTTTGTCTCGCCGATCTGGAAAAACGGTGTGTCAAAGCTGGCTTCGATGAAGTTACCTTCGGGGTAGATCAGGAACAGACGCGGTTCCATGTCCTTGATCTGGCCGGCCACGATGATTGAGGCGGTGAAACGCGGGCCTTCGCCGCGCATGCCGCCACCCTGCCGCCCTTCGATGACATCGCGCAGCAGATTGCCGACTTGCGTGGCAATCTGGAACATGGTCGGCGCTTCGAGAATGGACGGGCGGCGGTCTTCCGGTGCCTTGTTGCGTTCTTCAAGCTGCGAGATGACCGCCTGTGTGGTGGCAAGGTTGCCTGCGGTCATGATTGCGATCTGGCGCTCGCCCGGAACCGACCAGTGAAACATCTTGCGAAAGACCGAGATGTTGTCGACGCCGGAATTGGTGCGTGTGTCGCTCATCAGCACAAGGCCCCGGTCGAGCACCATTCCCACGCAATACGTCATTTTCCAACCCCGATATGCATTCCGCGCGGATCGACGCGGTATCCGGCAAAGCTGCCGAATCCCCTGCCCCCGTCATCCGCGTTACGCCTTATTGTTCCACACGCTGCTGTTCGACGGCAAGCTTGACGTGCATCGATTCGTCACGCGCGCCATATCGTATGCCGGTGATGGGGGCTGCATCGCGATAATCGCGCCCGGTCGCCACGCGGACATAACGTGCATCGGGACTGATGCCGTTGGAAATATCAAAGCCGACCCAGCCCAGATTTTCGACGAAGGCTTCGGCCCAGGCATGGCCGGCATCCTGCTGCACCCTGTCATCCATCATCAGATAACCGCTGACGTAACGGGCCGGGATGCCCAGTGCGCGGGCCGCGCCGATGAAGACATGGGCGTGATCCTGACAGACGCCGTGGCCCGCCGCCAGCACGCCTTCTGCGGTGGTGGCCGCATCAGTATGGCCGGTAGAATAGGCCACCTTTTCACGCACCAGAGCGGAAAGGCTGTGCAGCGTGGTCAACCGGTTTGCATCTTGCTCAACCGCCGCAACAAGCGCGCGGGTGCGCTGTCCGGCACGGGTGAGATCCGTCGGTTCCATGAACTGCCACATGGGCATGAAGCCCGAATGCTTGCCGATAATGCCGGATTCATCATTGGTATCGACCAGACCGACGCAACGGATCGTCACTTCCTGCACGCCCGGATCGAACGAGATCAGCGAGACATGGTTGCAATTCGGATCATCGTATTCGACCTGAAGTTGCGCCCCTTCGAAATGCATGTTCCATTCCAGTACGCGCTGGCCGGACGACGACTTGGGCCGCAGGCGCAAGCGTTGCAGCCCACGGCTGACCGGGCCGGAGAAGACATAGTGCGTAGTGTGATCGACCGCGAGGCGCATGGGAGAGGTGCCTATTCCATAAAGCGGTAATCGCGCTGGATTTGCAGCGCGAGATGGGTGTTGCAATTGATGAACTTGCCGATGAATTCGTGCAGGCCCTGTTCAAAGATCCCGTCGATGGTGGCGGTGTGAAGCTGGCTGTCGGCATCGCGCAAAATTTCATGCGCGTGCATTTCGCCGCCGTATTCCCGGGCAAGACTGGCAAGGTTCGAACGCAGCTTGGAATAACAGAACGCCAGACTGCGCGGGAAACGCCCGTCAAGGATCAGGAATTCGGCAATGCCGCGCGGGTCCATGCGCCCAGCGTTGAGCCAGCGATAGGCACGTTCCCCCGCAACCGACCGCAGCACGTTTTCCCACTGTACGTTATCCAGGCTGGACCCGACATAGGAGATGGACGGCAGCAGAACGTAATACTTCACGTCAAGGATGCGGGCGGTGTTGTCGGCCCTTTCGATGAAACTGCCGATGCGGGCGAAATTGTAGATTTCGTTGCGCAGCATGGTGCCTTCCATCGCGCCGCGAACTTGCGTGGACTGGCGGCGGACCAGATCGAGCACATCGCCCAGCCGGGTTTCGGGAACCGGGCGGGCCAGCGCCTCTTTCAGCCGCATCCAGCCATCGTTGACCGCTTCCCACACTTCGCGCGTGATCCCGGCCCGAACCATGCGCGCATTGGTGCGCGCATTTTCGATCATCGCCAGCACGCTGCCGGGATTGTCCTTGTCGCGCAGGATATAGTTGAACACATGAGGCCCGGTATATTCGGTGCCAAAGCGCGCTTCGTATCCTGCACGCAGGCCCAGTGTGACCACAAGCGAGCGCCATTCATCCGACGCATCGGAGGCATCGCGGGTAAGCGCCATGCGGAAACCGGCCTCGATCAGGCGGGCGGTGTTCTCCGCCCGTTCAAGATAGCGGAACAGCCAGAAAATGCCGTTTGCAGAGCGTCCTAACATCAGTCGTCCAGTACCCAGCTATCCTTGGTGCCCCCGCCCTGCGACGAGTTGACCACCAGCGATCCCTTTTTCAGCGCGACACGGGTGAGACCGCCCGGCGTGATGTCGATTCCGTTGGGACTGACCAGCACGAAGGGACGCAAGTCGACATGGCGCGGGGCAAGCCCTGCCTTGGTCAGGATCGGCACGGTGGACAGCGACAGCGTAGGCTGGGCGATGTAGTTTTCAGGGCGCGCCCGCAGCTTGGCCTCGAATGCGGCCAGTTCGCGCTTGGACGATGTCGGCCCGATCAACATGCCATACCCACCCGATCCGTGGACTTCCTTCACCACCAGTTCGGCAAGGTTGTCGAGCACGTATTTCAGCGCGTCGGGTTCGGAACAGCGCCAGGTGGGCACATTTTGCAGGATGGGTTTTTCGCCGGTATAGAATTCGACGATTTCGGGCATGAACGAATAGATCGCCTTGTCATCGGCAATACCGGTGCCCGGCGCATTGGCGATGGTGATGCCGCCGCCGCGGTAAACGTCCATGATGCCCGACACGCCCAGCACCGAATTCGGATTGAACATCAGCGGATCGAGGTATTCATCATCGACCCGGCGATAGAGCACGTCGATCGGCTGATAGCCGCGCGTGGTGCGCATGGCGATGCGACCATCTTCCACGCGCAGGTCGCTGCCTTCGACCAGTTCGGCACCCATCTGGTCAGCCAGAAAAGCATGTTCGAAATAGGCCGAATTGTAGATGCCCGGCGTCAGCACCGCGACGACCGGCTTGCTGCCGTTGAAGGCAGGCGGCGCACAAGCGGCAAGGCTGCGCGCAAGACGGCGCGGATAATCCGAAACTTCGCGCACCCGCACGCGGGTGAACAGTTCCGGGAACATCGCCATCATCGTTTCGCGGTTCTCCAGCATATAGGAGACGCCGGAAGGGGTGCGGGCATTGTCTTCCAGCACCATGAAGTCATCTTCGCCGGTGCGGACAAGATCGATGCCGACGATGTGGGTATAAACCCCGCCCGGCGGCGTAAAGCCGACCATTTCAGGCAGGAACGCCTCGTTCCCTTTCAGCAGGCGCGCAGGCAGACGGCCCGAACGGACAATTTCCTGCCGATGATAGAGATCGTGCAGAAAGGCGTTGAGCGCCCTTACCCGCTGTTCAATCCCGCGCTGAAGTTTGCGCCATTGCTGCGCGGTGATGATGCGCGGCACCATGTCGAACGGGATCAGCCGCTCTTCGGCGTCCTCGCTGCCATAGACGTTGAAGGTGATGCCGGTACGGCGGAAAAAGGCCTCTGCCTCAGTCCCTTTGCGGCGCAGTAGATCGGGAGGCTGATCGTCATACCATTGGCGGTATCCGGCATAGGCAGGCCGAACCGAACCATCGGCTTGGAGCATT
Source organism: Novosphingobium sp. SL115 (assembly GCF_026672515.1). Classification (GTDB taxonomy): domain Bacteria; phylum Pseudomonadota; class Alphaproteobacteria; order Sphingomonadales; family Sphingomonadaceae; genus Novosphingobium. The sequence continues at coordinate 81,730 of NZ_JAPPRG010000002.1, forward strand.
TCATCATACAACGCGGGCGAGGTTTTTTTCATAGGCAAATCCCGTCAGAAGCCCAAGCTTGCACAACGAACCGGGTTTGCCAAGCGCACTCATGCTGCACTTGCGAAATAAATTGAAACCGGTTTGGCGAAGAGGATTTGACAAGCATTTCCGCTTGCGCGGCGCGCACATGGATGAGAGATTTAATCGATCAACTAAACCAGTTCAGGAGAGAGGCCATGGCGCAAGTCCATCGGCGCACATGCCACATCTGCGAAGCCAATTGCGGCGTTCTGGTGGAAGTGGAGGGCCGCAAGGTTCTGTCGATCCGGGGCGATCCTGATAACCCATTGTCACGCGGGCACATTTGCCCAAAAGGCACCGCGCTGCAAGACTTGCAGGAAGACCCCGACCGGTTGCGCAAACCGCTGAAGCGGGTGGGCGAAACCTGGCAGGAAATCAGCTTTGCGCAGGCCTTTGCCGAGATTGGTGATAAGACCCGTGCGATCCTTGCCCGCGATGCGCAAAGCGCAGCGGTCTATATCGGCAACCCCAATGCGCACAGCTATGGCAACGCGCTGAATGCCGACCACCTGACCAAAGCGCTGCGCACACGGAACAAGTTTTCAGCCAGCACGGTGGACCAGATGCCGCATCAGGTGGCGAATCTGCGGCTGTGGGGGCACGGCACCATGTTCCCGATTCCAGATGTGGACCGGATGCAGACGCTGATCATTCTGGGTGGCAATCCGATGGCGTCCAACGGATCGTTGTGGACCGTGCCCGACTTCAGAGGCCGGGTGAACGAGATGAAAGCACGCGGCGGGCAGTTGATCGTGATCGATCCGCGCCGCACCGAAACCGCGAAGATCGCCGACAAGCACCTGTTCATCCGCCCCGGTGGCGATGTGTTCGCGCTAATCGCACTGTTGAAGGCGGTGTTGGCGCGCAAGCCGTGGCAGCCGACGCAGGGCTTCATCACCGGCATGGATGCGGTGGAAGCGGCACTGGCGCGGTTCGACGCGGAGATTTGCGCAAAGGCCTGCGGGATTGAGGGAAGCGAAATCGACGCGCTGGCCGACGCGCTGACCAGCGGCCCGGCCGCACTCTATGGCCGGATGGGCGTGGCAACGCAGGTTCATGGCACGCTGAATGCCTGGCTGATTTCGCTGATCAACATCGCGGCAGGCCAGCTTGACCGCGAAGGAGGCTGGGTGTTCGGGCGGCCTGCTGTGGATACCGTCAACGTGCTGCCGCCGGGGTCTATCGGCAAGTTCGCCTCGCGCGTGTCGGGCCATCGGTCGGTGCTGGGTGAACTGCCCGCTGCCGCCATGGCCGAAGAGATCGAGACGCCGGGGCCGGGCCAGATCAGAGCGCTGTTCGTGGTGGCGGGGAATCCGGTGCTGTCCACACCCAACGGCACGCGATTGGCCAAGGCGCTGGACGGGCTGGACCTGATGGTGTCCATCGACATCTATCGCAACGCCACCAGCACCCACGCGCATTATATCCTGCCTCCGACCGGCCCGCTGGAGCGGGACCATTACGGGCTGTTCCTGCTGCCCATGGCCGCACGCACGGTGGCGGTCTATTCCCCGCCAACGCTGCCGCAGGAAGAAGGCACGCTGCACGACTGGGAAATCCTGCGCGGACTTGCCCATGCCATCAGCGGCGAAGCGGTGCAGGCCCCGACCCCGCGTGAAGCGCTGGACGGACTGTTGCGCGCAGGGCCATACGGGCTGACGCTGGAACAGGTGGAGGCCCAGCCTTCAGGCATCGACCTTGGGCCGTTGACCGTGGGGCAATTGCCGGAACGGCTGTGCACCCCGGACAAGACCGTGGCCTGCGATGTCGAGGAGTTCATGCAGGCGCTGGAGGCGCTGACATTGCCCGAAGAAGCGCCGGTGGGCGGACTGCGCCTGATCGGGCGACGGCATTTGCGCACCAACAATTCGTGGCTGGCCAACAGCAAGCGGCTGATCAAGGGGCCGGACCGCTGCACCGTGATGATCCACCCTGACGATGCCATCGGACGCGGCATTGCCGATGGCGCGACGGTGACAGTGCGGACCGCCACAGGCAGCATTGCCCTTTGCGCCGAAGTCACCGACGACATGATGCCCGGCACCGTGTCGATCCCGCATGGCTGGGGCCACAACCGGCCCGGCGTAGCGATGAGCAATGCGCTGGGAAGGCCAGGCGTGAGCGTGAATGACATCACACTGAACGCGGTCGATCCATTATCAGGCAACGCTGCGCTGAGCGGAATTGCGGTGGAAGTGGAAGCGGCCTGAACAGTAGAAAGCCAGTCCCAGCCGTCTCAATCCGCCGCGACCAGCCGCCTTACCATATCCGCAACATCGGGATGGGCGGCAAAGCCGAGATGGGTGCAGCGCATGGCAATGGCCAGATCGCGCTCCCCCTTGCGGCCACAAGCCGATCGGGGTGAGACGATGCCGTCGCGCGCGCTCCACAGCGCCACGGTGGGCACAGGCGGCTTTACCGCCATGTCTTGCCCGATCGGCGGCTCGTCCACCGAATGCCCGGCGATAAGCTGATAGGCGCGCCATGCGTTGTTGGCGCGGCGATCGCCGGAAAAGGGCGTGCCCATGGTGATAACCATGCGAACCGCTTCAGGATGGCGACGCGCCACTTCGCGCGCAAAGATGCCACCAAGGCTCCACCCTACCAGCACAAGCGGTTCACCCTGCTTGCGCGCCATGGCCAGCACCCGTTCGCACAAACGATCAAACCGTTCCTCTGTGGGGCCAAAGTTGAAGCCAAGACCCCAGTCGCAAACACGGTGTCCCGCGGCTTCCAGGGCGCGCGCCAGCGGCTTCATCCGCACAGGATGGGTGCCGAAACCGGGCAGCAGCATGACGGCGCGCGAAACCGTATCGGGCGCGGCTGGCGGCGCAACTGGCGCATGAACGCGGGCCTTGCGCGTGGCCTGCCAGTGTTCAACCGGTGTGCGCAATTCACCCAGCAGCCAGTTCAGCCGCGGACCGCGCGCACCATCCGGGCGACGCTGAAATGCCAGACCGCCACGTCGGGCGATCTCTTCACGCCATTCGCCCAGCCGCGCAGAAATCTGCGCTGCACCGGTTGCCACATCGGTTTGTCTGAACATCATCGCCATGGTCTGTGCCCTATCGGCCTAACCGTGGCTGAACGCCAGATATTGGTGATTGTTTCAAATTCGCGTCAAGAATGTGTAATTCTGACAGGAAGCAAACTATCTCCCCCATTCCCACTCAGGACGCCTCATCGCCTTTGCATGCCCCCACATGCTTTGACGTGGCGGCCATTTCGATGTTCATCGCATTGCCATTGGGCGCCTTGCCCTGCATCGTCATGGTCATATCATAATTGTCGGCGCCATATGTGCCGGTCATTGTCATCTTGGCCTCGCCACGGCCTTGCGTGTCCTTATCCTTGCAGGTCATCGCCGCATCGATCTTGCCCCCACCCATGGTGAAGCTGTCATAGCGGCAGTTCTCGTTCTCCTGCCCGAAGAACGAACCGTCCGGCTTCTCCGCCTCTTCCTTGGTCAGGCAGCTTGCGTAAGTGCGGGTCTGACCCATCATTTCGCGCATCGCCTTCTGCGCTTCGGGCGGCATCCCTTCCACTTCGAATTTGGCGAACTTCATGGTCAGTTCCCACCGACCGGGGTTCAGCTTCATGCCCGCGTCCGCCACCGATTTGGCGACTTCAGCAGTGGAAGCGTTCTTCTTTTCAACCGTGGCATCATCACCGCAGGCGGCAAGCGCAAGCGGCAGGATCAGGGCAAAGGTCGACCGGCGCATGGTGCTCTCCTCAAGGCATCGTCCATGCAGGCTAACACCTGACCGACATAGCGCCAGTGCCGCACGTCACGCACGCCCTGTCCTTCACGCCCTGTTGCATGGGCGCGGTTTGTTCCCCATATCCGAGCCATGGCCGAACTCGTTATTCGCAGGGGACTCGAAGAGCCCGACACCTCTGGTACGTTCGTACCCCACCGCCCGGCTCGCCCGGACAAGGTTGAGGCACCCCGCCCTTTCAAGGTCGTGTCTGAATATCAGCCCGCAGGGGACCAACCCACCGCCATTGCCGATCTTGTCGCCGCAACGCGCGAAGGCGATCAGACGCAGGTTCTGCTCGGCGTCACCGGATCGGGCAAAACCTTCACCATGGCAAAGGTGATCGAGGAATTGCAGCGGCCCGCGCTGATCCTTGCACCGAACAAGATTCTGGCCGCGCAGCTTTATGGTGAGATGAAGAGCTTTTTCCCCGAAAACGCGGTGGAATACTTCGTCTCCTATTACGACTACTACCAGCCCGAAGCCTATGTCCCCCGGTCGGACACCTATATCGAAAAGGAAAGTTCGACCAACGAAGCGATCGACCGGATGCGCCATTCGGCCACTCGTTCGCTGCTCGAACGTGACGACGTTATCATCGTCGCCTCGGTTTCGTGCATTTACGGCATCGGATCGGTCGAAACCTATTCGGCCATGATCTTTGACCTGAAGGTCGGGCAAAGCGTCGACAGTGGCGAGATCATCCGCAAGCTGGTGGCCCTGCAATACAAACGCAACGACGCAGGTTTTGCGCGCGGCAACTTCCGCGTGCGCGGCGACAATCTGGAAATCTTCCCTTCGCACTACGACGATACCGCATGGCGCATCAGCTTCTTCGGGGACGAAGTTGAAGAGATCGTCGAGTTCGACCCGCTGACCGGCAAAAGCGGAGCCAAACTGGGCAACGTGCGCGTTTACGCCAATTCGCACTATGTCACCCCCGGCCCCACGATGAAGCAGGCTGCGGACGCGATCCGGTTTGAATTGACCGAGCGGCTGAAGGAACTGGTCGAGGAAGGCAAGCTGCTGGAAGCACAGCGGCTGGAACAGCGCACCAACTTCGATCTGGAAATGATCGCCGCCACCGGATCGTGCGCGGGGATCGAGAATTACAGCCGATTTCTGACCGGCCGCCTGCCGGGTGAACCGCCGCCGACGCTGTTCGAATATCTGCCTGACAATTGCCTGCTGTTCCTTGACGAAAGCCACCAGACCGTGCCGCAGATCGGCGCGATGGCGCGCGGGGACCATCGCCGCAAGATGACACTGGCCGAATATGGCTTCCGCCTGCCAAGCTGCATCGACAACCGCCCGTTGCGCTTCAACGAATGGGACGCGATGCGCCCGCAGACGGTGGCCGTTTCCGCCACGCCTGCCGCGTGGGAAATGGAACAGGCGGGCGGCGTCTTTGCCGAACAGGTCATCCGCCCCACCGGTTTGATTGACCCGCCCGTGTTCATCCGCCCGGTAGAAGATCAGGTGCAGGACTGCATCAACGAATGCAAGGCCACGGCGGCGCAAGGCTATCGCACACTGGTCACCACGCTGACCAAGCGCATGGCCGAAGATCTGACCGAATTCATGCACGAAGCGGGCCTGCGGGTGCGCTACATGCACTCTGACGTCGAGACACTGGAACGCATCGAACTGATCCGCGATCTGCGGCTCGGCGTCTATGATGTGCTGGTGGGTATCAACCTGCTGCGCGAGGGCCTCGACATTCCCGAATGCGGGCTGGTGTGCATTCTGGACGCGGACAAGGAAGGCTTCCTGCGCAGCGAAACGTCGCTGATCCAGACCATCGGCCGCGCTGCGCGCAACGTCGATGGCCGCGTAATCCTCTATGCCGACCGCATGACCGGCAGCATGGAACGCGCCATCGCCGAAACCGACCGCCGCCGCGCCAAGCAGGAGGCCTATAACCTCGAACACGGCATCACCCCGCAAACGATCAAGCGCAACATCCACGATATCGTGGCCGACACCGCCAGCCGCGATGGCGTGCTGGTGGATATCGAAGACGACGGCGTGAACAACCTCGTCGGCCACAACCTGCGCGGGTATATCGAGGACCTGGAAAAGCGGATGCGCGCGGCTGCGGCTGACCTGGAGTTCGAGGAAGCAGGCAGGCTACGCGACGAAATCAGACGTCTGGAAGCAACCGAGCTCGGCCTGCCCGAAGGCGAACGCAAGGCGCCGATCGTCGGCCGCAGCAACGAAGGCAAACCGGGAACACGCAAGACCCGGTTCGGCAAGAGCCAGAAGACGAAGTGGGGGAAGTGAGATACTTGTCCCCAAAGATCACTAAACGGGCTACAAGAGCGCTTGCGAATGACGGCTTCGGAGTATCAATAGAAGGCTGCATTTAGGAACCGCAGCCATGATCGTCAGCTTTTCCAATAAGGAAACCGAGGCCATCTGGCTCGGCCTGCGTAGCCGCAAGCTGCCTTCCGACATCCAGAGCCGCGCGCTTGCCAAGCTGGCGCTGCTGGATGCGGCAGCCGAACTGGACGACCTTAAAAACCCGCCCGGCAATCGCCTTCACGATCTGAAGGACGACCGCTCCGGGCAACATTCCATTTCCATTAACATGCAATGGCGCATATGTTTCGTCTGGAAGGACGGAAATGCCCACGATGTCGAAATCACCGACTACCACTGACGCGGAATGGCTGCACAACCCCCACGCGGGCGAACTGCTCGTTTCGGAATTCATGGAGCCGCTGGAACTGGATTGCGCTGCGCTGGCTGCTGCAATCGGTGTTGACGTGGCACGCCTGTCAATCGTGATCGACGGAACGGCACGCATGGACGGTGAACTCGACCTGCGCCTTGCCCGCTACTTCCGTATGTCCGAAGGCTTTTTCCTGCGCTTGCAGGACCAATATGAAATCCGCAAAGCCAAGCGCGCTCTTGATGGCGACCTGGATCAGATCATCCCACGCGCCGCCTGATTTGTCCGTGAAAATTCCCACCATCACCCTCCTCGCTCTTACCCTTGCGGCCTGTTCGCAGTCTCCGGCCGCGCCGGTGCGTGAAGGGGGGCCGGCCAATGCGGTGCGGATGGCCATGCCTGAAGGGGAGGCTCTGCCGGGGGTGCCTGATAGCAAGGCGACGCCGGTGTGGGCATTGGCGGGGGACGGCCTTTCGGCGCGATTCGGACACGCCGGGCAGACGCCGCTGGTTTCGCTGGCTTGCCGCGACGGCGTGCTGGTTATCACCCGTCATGCTTATGCGCCGCTGGGGGCGCAGGCGCTGTTTGCGCTGGTCGGGGCCGAAGGCATCGTGCGCCTGCCGGTGGATGCCACCGCCATTCCCGGCCAACGCGGCTATTTGTGGCAGGGCACACTGGCAGCGGGCGATGCGCGGGCCAAAGTGCTGGGAGGCGCCTATACCGGGACGCTACCGGGCGCAGGCATGATTAAGGTATCGGGCGGCGGAGCGGCGCGCAATGTGGTGGACCGCTGCCGGATGGCCGCCCCCACCGTAGCGCCGGAACCTGTAGCTCCCGCGCTGACAGTGGATTAAAGAACCATGCGTCAGAGCTTGCCGAATTTCGCTTCATAAGCCGCGGTATCGCCGCCAGACAGAAGCTTGGCCTGCTCCACCCAGCTGTCACGCTTGGCCCGGCCCGCAAATGTGCCAAGCTGGCTGTCGACGCGGGCAATGTCTTCATCGGTCCAGCTTGCGATCTGGGCAAAACTGGTGACGCCAAGCGACGCCAGCAACGCCTTCAGCTTTGGTCCAATGCCTTTGATCCGGCCAAGATCATCGCCGTCAGCAACAGGTGCAGGCGCGGCCACGGGTTGGTGCGCCTCTGCTTCGATCACTTCCTCGGCGGCGGCGGCAGCCACCACTTCAGCCACACCGGCCATCATTTCAGCACCGGGCAAGGGTGTGACCAGTGCAGCGGCGCTGGGCGCGTCGATCAGCGCGTTGTTGCGTGCAGCCGGGGCCGCGCCTTCGGACAGGACATCGGTATATTCGCGCTTCGTTGCGTCCGGCTTGCTGCGGCCCCACAGCCACCACGCAACAAACAGGGCCAGCAGCACCACCGCCGCCAGCACGATCTGGTTGGTTTCGATCAATTCCAGCATCGCCAAATCCCCATCAAGTTCATGCCGCCTGCTGTTTGCGGAACAGCACGCGGTCCTCAGGGCCGAACGAACGCACCCAGAGCATGTAGCAATAGATCCCCAGAATGGCCGGGATGCCAAACGACAGCTCGGCCCATTCGGGCAGCCATGTCACGGCCACGCCCACCGCGATGGCCGGAACCACCGCCCAGGCAAGGCCCCAGCGCCAGTTGCTGATGCTGTGACCCAGAATGCCGGTCAGCACGCGCGATTTGACCAGCGAGGCCAGCCCCAGCGATAGCGCAAGCGCCAGAGCGGCAGCAGCGGCCACATACATCGGCCCCCAGCCTGCGTTGCGTGCAGCCACGATCAGCGCAATGGTCAGCACCGCCTGCACGGCAATGGTGCCAAGGCTGATCCACAGGTTGCGCATACGGGCTAGATAGACCAGCGCCGCCTCGCTCACCACCGCCTTCGACGCCACGACTTCGGCCAAAAGCAAGAACACCAGCGCCGCCGTGCCCGATACGAAGTCCGGCCCGCCAAGGCCCATCAGCCCTTCACCCGGTATGCCCAGCGCCAGCGCAATGCCAATCTGCGCGGCGGTGATCCAGAAGCCGACCTGACACACCTGCTTGGCAATGGCGACATAGTCCTTGTCCTTCACGCTGCGGGTGATGACCGGGCCAAGCACAGGTTCGAAGCTGGTCTTCAGCTTTTGCGGCAGCGAAGCGAACTGCTGCGCGAAGTAATAGATGCCCAGAGGCGCTTCGCCCACGAAGAAGCGCAGGATGAACACGTCCAGCTTGCGCGTGCCCCATTCCACCGCGTCGGCGCCTGCCAGCGGGATGTTGCGCACCGCAATCTGCCACAGCAGCACCGGATGCGGTTTCCATGCGCGCGGCAGACCATAAGACCGAACCAGCGAAAACAGCGCCACCCCGGTCGCCGCCCAGACCGACACCAGATAGGCAAGGCTGAGGCCCGATGACGGCCACAGGAAGAAGAACACCCCTGCCGAAATCGAAATCGCCCACGGCTCCACAACAGAACGCGCGCGCACCGTGGTCGCCACATCAAACCGGTAGGCCAGCGCCGCCAGCGCCAGATCGCCCAGCGCCAGACCGGGAATGGCCAGCACCAGCAACCGGTCGGCCAGACTGAAATTGCCGCTGGGATACATCGATTCCGGGAAAGCAAAGATCACCGCACCCATGCCCAGCGCCAGCGCCATGGCCAGCAGCACCGCATCGCCCACCACGTTAGCGGGCGGGTCTTCATTCTCGGCAAGACGTTGGGCCAGCCCACGCTTTTGCCCCAGCGTGGCCAGCATCCCGGCAAATTCCACCATGACCAGCGCTGAGGCAAAGCGCCCCATGGCAGGCGCGCCATAAAGGCGACTGGCAATGAACAGGAACGGGATGCGCGCCAACAGCCGCAGCAGAAAACCGAAGAAATTGGTCCGCCCGCCTTTGGCAAGGGCAGCGATATCCTTTTGGTCAGGCGGGCTGGCGGCGTCAGACAAGCGGATTTTCCGCCGTCAGAGGGCGCGACAGCAGGCGAGCAACGACATCGCGGGCTGGCGCAGTGCCATCGAGCAGGGCCACCACCGCTTCGACAATCGGCATGGATATGCCGCGCGACCGGGCGATCCCGGCCAGAACCGGCGCGGTGAATGCGCCTTCTGCCACCGAAGCTTTTGATCCCAACACTTCGCCTGCCTTCGCGCCTTCGCCCAGCGCCTTGCCCAGCGAAAAGTTGCGACTTGATGTGGACGAACAGGTCAGCACCAGATCGCCAAGCCCGGAAAGGCCAGAAAGCGTTTCCGGCTTTGCCCCCATGGCCAGACCAAAGCGCTGCATTTCGGCAAAGCCCCGGCTGATAAGCGCGGCGCGGGCGTTCTGACCCAGTTGCAATCCGTCCACCACGCCGCAGGCAATGGCCAGCACGTTCTTCACCGCGCCGCCAATTTCAGCGCCGGTCACGTCATCTGAATAGTATGGGCGGAAGGTGGGCCGGGCGATGGCAGTGGACAGGCGCTGCCACTGTGCCTCACCCCCGGCGCAGGCCAGCGTGACAGCGGTGGGCAGGCCAGCGGCCACTTCATGCGCAAACGTGGGGCCGGATAGCACGGCAAGACCTGCGCCCGGCGCTGCATCGCGCGCCACATCGGCCATCAACCGGCCCGTGCCCGCCTCAATCCCCTTGGAACACAGCACAATATCGCCGCCAGTCCGCCCCATCGCGCCAAGGATGCTGGCAAGGAACTGCGCGGGCGTGACCATCAGCAGCACCGGCACGTCTGCCATGGCGGAAAGATCAGCTGTGGCGCGGATGGCCGGGTTCAGTTCGGCAGACGGCAGGAACAGGCTGTTGCGGCGGTCACGGTTGATCTCGTCCACCAGTTCCGCTTCGCGCGCCCACAGCAGAACATCCTGCCCGTTGCTTGCCAGCATCTGTGCCAGCGCGGTGCCCCACGCCCCTGCGCCGACGACGCCCACTTCAACGGTCATGCCTTCACTCCCGCGCCGCGCACCGGTGCGGCATTGTTGTCCAGCGGCCAGCGCGGACGCGCCGCCACATCCAGCGGATCGGTATATCCCAGAGCGAAGCGTTCAGCGCCAGCCCAGCCGATCATTGCGGCATTGTCTGTGCACAATTTCGGCGGCGGCGCGACCAGCGGCAGGCCATGCGCAGCGGCAAGCTGCTCCAGCGCGGCGCGCAAGGCTGCATTGGCAGCCACCCCGCCCGCCACGACCAGCGCCGTCATACCCGGCGCGGCAGCCGCCAGCGCAATCCGCGTCCGGTCAATCACGCAATCGAGCGCGGCCTGCTGGAACGAGGCGGCGATATCGGCATCGGCATGAATGCGGGCATCGCGCGCGCGCATCACCGCGCTTTTCAACCCGGCAAACGAGAAGTGCGGTTCCCCGCTGCCCACCAGCGGACGCGGCAAAGGCACGGCTTTGGGGTTACCCTCACGCGCCATGCGTTCAACCGCCGGGCCGCCGGGATAGCCAAGGCCGAGGATCTTGGCGGTCTTGTCGAACGCTTCGCCCAGCGCATCGTCGATGGTGGTGGCAAGGCGGCGATATTGGCCCACGCCTGCCACTTCCAGAATCTGGCAATGCCCGCCCGACACCAGCAAAAGCAGATAGGGATAGCGCAGTGTCGGATCAGCCAGACGCGGCGACAGGGCGTGACCTTCCAGATGGTTGACCGCGATCAGCGGCTTGTCCGCCGCCATGGCCAGCGCCTTTCCGGTGACAAGGCCAACCATGACCCCGCCGATCAGCCCTGGCCCGGCTGTGGCGGCAATGGCATCCACATCGCGCAAGCCCAGCCCGGCATCGGCCAGCACGGCTTCGATCATCGGGCTTAACACTTCGGCATGGGCGCGCGCCGCAATTTCGGGCACCACCCCGCCATAGGGGCGATGTTCTTCGTCCTGCGAAGCGATGCGCTGCGCAACGATACGCGCCGCCAGCGAAGCACCTTCGCTGTCGATCACGGCAGCCGCGGTTTCGTCGCAACTGGATTCTATGCCAAGGATCAGGGCCATGCGGCCCTTTCCTCTAGAGATAATCCCGTTTACGGCAAGCGGCGCATGACCAAAGCTCATCCAGAAACGCCGCTAAAGCTCGGAACCCGCCGCTCTCCCCTTGCCATGGCGCAGGCCGAGGAGGCGCGCGCGCGCCTGTGTGCGGCGCACGGATGGGACGAATCGATGGTCGAACTGGTGCCGGTTACCGCCAGTGGCGACAAGATTCAGGACCGTCCGCTGGCCGAAATCGGCGGCAAGGCGCTGTGGACCAAGGAACTGGACGCATGGCTGTCCACCGGCGAAATCGACTTTGCCGTCCATTCCATGAAGGACGTGGAAACCATCCGTCCTGAAACATTCACCATTGCCGCCGTTCTTCCGCGTGCCGACGTGCGTGACGTGCTGGTGGGCGCGGCCTCCATCCATGCGATCCCGCCCGGTGCGCGCGTCGGCACCAGCGCCCCGCGCCGCGCCGCGCAAATGCTCCACGCCCGGCCAGACCTGACCATCGTTGGCTTTCGCGGCAATGTCGCCACCCGCCTTGCCAAGTTGCAGGCGGGCGAAGCTGATGTGACGTTGCTGGCCGCGGCCGGGCTGCAACGCCTTGGCGAAACCGGCGTCGGCCATCTTCTGTCGCAGTTCGAATGGCTACCCGCCCCTGCACAGGGGGCCATCGGCATCGAATGCCTTGGCGCGCGGGTCGATGTGATGGGCTGGCTTTCCGCGATTGATGACATCCCCAGCCATGATGCAATCCGCGCCGAGCGCGCGCTATTGCTGGCGCTGGGCGGCAATTGCCACAGCCCGATTGCCGTGTTGACCAGCCATCACGAAACGTCTCTGACGCTGCGCGCCGCGCTGTTCAGCCCTGACGGGGCGGAGCGCGTGGAAGCGAGCGAGACCTTCGCGCCCGGCGACGCAGAAGGCCCCGCCCGCCTTGCCCATCGCCTGCTGGCGCAATCGCCCGACGCCATCAGGGTGCATTTCAGCGGGGAATGAGCGGGCTGCCGGTCTTCGTTATCCGCCCCGAACCGGGCAATGCAGCCACCGTTGCGGCGGCGCGGGCGCAGGGTCTTGATGCGCGGGGCTTTCCGCTGTTTACGATCGCAGCGCAGCCATGGTCCCTGCCTGACGGCCCCTTCGACGCGATCCTTGCAGGCAGCGCCAATATTTTCCGCCACGGGGGGCCTTTGCTCGATGCGCTGAAAGCCGTGCCAGTGATCGCCGTGGGCGAAACCACTGCCGATACCGCGCGTGCGCATGGCTTTGCTGTAGAGAGCGTTGGCGAAGGTGGATTGCAGCCGGTGGTCGAAACGCTGACACCGGGGCGATACCTGCGACTGGCCGGAGAAGACCGCGTTACGCTGACCCCACACTCTGGCGTGCGAATCGAAACTTCGGTGGTTTACGCGGCCCAACCCCATCCGCTTCCGCCCGAAATGGCGCAGGCCTTGGCACACGGCGGCGTCGTTCTATTGCATTCCGGCGCGGCGGCACGGCATCTGTCCCAATATTGCGAAATGGCTGAAATTCCCCGAAAACAGCTGCGCCTTGCCTGTCTGGCCCCACGTATCGCCAGCATGGCGGGCGAAGGCTGGGGACAAATCGGCGTGGCGTCGGCCCGAACCGATATGGACCTTCTGGAACTTGCCAAACGAATGTGCCAGTAGTGTGCCTTCGGGGCGACAGGACAAGCGAAAAACGAATGCAGGAAATCGGCCAAAGTCCACGCGCGGCGGCGCGCAGCAGCGGAATGCGCGGACGCACCATTGCGGCGCTGGTGGCAGGCGGCCTGCTGGCAGGCGCTGCAACGGCAGCATGGCTGGGCTGGCGGCATGGGCTGGTCGAAGTGCAGATCAACGATGGCGTCCCCGAACTCGTTTCTCCTTCCACAGCCACGCCCGCACCGCTGGCCAGCGCCCCGCCAGCGGTCAGCGAAGTCCAGCTTAACGACGCCGCCACCAAGATTGCCATGCTGGAACAGCGCCTTGCCGAACTGAACCAGCAGGCCATGGCCGCATCGGGCAACGCCACCCATGCCGAAGCCCTGCTGCTGGCCTTTGCCGCCCGCCGCGCGACCGAACGGGGCCAGCCGCTGGGATGGATCGAAACGCAATTGCGCGCCCGCTTTGGCGCCACCCAAGGCGCAGCTGTAGACCGCGTAATTGCCGCAGGGATAATGCCTGTTACCCTGCGGCAATTGACCGAGGAATTTGAACTGCTGTCCGCCGACCTTGCTGGTGGATCGCCCAATGAAGGCACATGGGACTGGCTTTCGCGCCAGATGTCGGACCTGTTCGTGATCCGCCATGATGACCTGCCTTCGCCCACCCCCGAAAGCCGCACCACCCGCATCCGCGCCTTTCTTGTCGGCGGCAAGGTGGAAGCTGCGGTTGCCGAAGTTGAACGCCTGCCGGGCCGCGAAACCGCCAGTGAATGGCTGTCGCGCGCGCGCGCGTACATGGCCCTGCAAAGCGCGCTCGACCAGCTTGAAGCAGCCGCGCTGACCATGACACAGCCGGTGGTGGCCCCCGCCCTCGCACCTTCCGCCAGCGCTTTGCCTGCACCTGTGCCTAGCCCAACACCGGAAGCATCAGCACCAGCGCTTTAGGCCGTAAATCAGGCCGCGCGCAGCAGCTTCGGCAAATCTCCACTCATCCCGCGCGCTTCATCCATGAACCAGCGCTTCAGCGGGCTTATCCGCTGTACCCCTGCCATACCGAACCGGCGGATGGCCGACGGCACCCGCCCCGGCAGGCCGAACAGCCGCGTCAGAACATCGGTCGCGCCTGCCACCATGAACGTGTCCACCGCGCGCCAGCGTTCGTAACGGGCCAGTAGCTGGGCATCGCCCACGTCCAGTCCCAGCCGCGCCCCATCGGCCAACACTTCGACCAGCGCCGCCACGTCGCGCAGGCCCACGTTCAGGCCCTGTCCGGCAATCGGGTGCATCCCGTGCGCGGCATCGCCCACCAGCGCCAGCCGGTTCTCAACGATCTTTGCCGTGTGGTGGAAGTTCAACGGATAGGACGTGCGCGGGCTGGCAAGGCTGATCTTGCCAAAGATACCCTGCATCCGCTGATGCACTTCGTTCAGGAACATATCGTCCGGCATGGCCAGAACGGCGGCAGCATCCTTTTCCGCCACGGTCCAAACCAGCGCCGACCGGTGCGTCCCATCTGCGGCATCCAGCAATGGCAGCAGGGCAAAAGGACCAGCAGGATAAAACACTTCCCAAGCGACGTTGTCATGCGGCTTTTCATGGGAAAGCCCGGTAATGATAGCCCGGTGGCCATAATCCCAGTGTGCTGGGGTAAAGCCCGCCTCGTCGCGCGTGGGCGACTTGCGCCCTTCTGCCCCCACCAGCAGCCGCCCTTTCAGCACGCGCCCGTCGGCCAGCGTCACCGCCACGCCATGCTCGCCGCGTTCACGCGACACGACGTGGGCATTGGGATGAAAGCTGATCGCCTGTTCGCGTGCGGCGGCGGCATACATGGCAATGCGCAAGTCACGGTTGGCATACATGCGGCCCAGCGAACCGTCGCCTTCGCCCGGCTTGAAATCGATCCGCCCCGGCTTCATCGCGTCGGTCACCGCAATCGCGGCAATCGGGCACCCCTTGGCGGCCAGTTCGTCGGCCATGCCAAGGTTGGTGTAAAGGTTCCAGCTTGCGGTCGAAATGGCCGAAGCGCGCCCGTCAAAACCTTCCGCTGTCTGTGCCGCAGGGTCGGAATTGTCGACCACATGGCTGCTGATCCCGGCCTTGGCGAGACCGATAGCCAGCGTCATGCCAACAAGGCCACCGCCCAGAATCACCACATCGGCGGAAAGTTCACTCATTTCCCGGCTCCACACGTATTTGCAGCGCCGCCGTCCAGATCGAGACAGCGACCGTCGAATGCACCTTGCGGGATCTTCAGTCCGACCAATGCCGCAAGGCTGGGGGCGATGTCCACCGTTTCAACAGCGCTGGGCTGTTCAAAACCGGTCATCCCCTTGCGCCAGAACAGGATCGGCACGCGGCGGTCATAGTCCCACGGGCTACCATGCGTGGCGACATAGCCTGCGCGCGGGGTGGGAATGGCCACCACGCCGCGCTTCAGCATGACCACAAAATCGCCTGAATGCAGCGGGTTGTACGAAGCACGCGCGCGCTGGGCCAGCGTCCACGTTTCGGGCGAACCGCCCGGCATCGGCGTTGCGGCAATCTGCGCGGCGGGCAGAACCGCCTCGACATAAGGGCTGGTCATCAGCAGACGCGCGGCATCATCAAGAAGCTTGCCCTTAAGGCCCACATCCAGATCCTTGCGCAGCCAGTAGTCGCCCGAAGGGCCGTCCGACAGGATCAGGTTCTTCGGTTCCAGCCCGTATTTCCTGCCCAGCGCTGCCGACAGCGCTTCTGCCGACACATCCGGGCCAACCCGCGCGCTGGTTTCCAGCGCCTGTTCGTGCAGGCGTTCAGGAATGTCGAACCCGCCATGATCGGCGGTCAGCACCACAGCATAATCGATGCCGCGCTTGTCCAAGCTGGCAAAGAAGTCGCCCAGCGCAAGATCAAGCTGTGTCAACTGGATGCACATTTCCGCGCCTTCGGTGCCGGTGGCGTGTCCGACGTAATCGGTGGCCGAAAGGCTGACCGCCAGAAGATCGGGCACCGCACCCTTGCCCAGCTTTTGTTCGTCCACCAGCTTTACCGCCAGATCCAGCGTCGCCCGATCAAGCCGGGGAGAGGTGCGGAAGCTATCGGCATCACCTGCCTTCAGCGCAAAGTGGCCGTTGCCAACGGAGACATCGCCCGCCTTCACCGCGCGGTCGGCGCGTCCGCAATAGGCCGGCAGTGGAAATTCACCCGCGCCCTTGGTCAGAACGCGCGTGATCTCGGCATTCTGCGCCACGGCCATCGGCCCGATTTCGCGGCCGGCCAGCGTGGTAAAGCCCTTGCCCTTCCACCAATAAACCTGATCGATATCGTGCCCGCCCATCATCAGCGCGCCGCGATCCTTGCCCGAAACGGCAATGTTGCGCGCCGCCGGGTTGGCCTGCTTCATCCATTCGCCCAGCGTCGGCACCAGCAGATGCACGGGCGATGCCACATAATCGCGCGAACCGGCGGTGCGCTTGGCCACGTCTTCAGCGCAATAAACCACCTTCGGCCCGACTGCGACGGACTGGTCGATCCACGAATTGGCGATGATGCCGGTATGCGCCGGGCGATTGCCCGTCAGGATTGTCGAATGGCCGGGGCAGGTTTCGGTGGCCGCATGGCTTTGATACCCCGCCGGAAAAACTGCCCCTTGCGTCAATCGCGCAAGGCCTCCGGTAAAGCGTTGGCGATACTGCGCAAAGATATCGGCCGAAAACTGATCGATCGAAATGGCCACCAACAGGCGCGGCGCCCCTGTGGGAACCTGCTGGCTAACGGCGGGCTTTGCCGCCTCCTGCGCCATGGCAGAGGCCAGTGGCAGGCTGACGGTGGCGAGCAGGGCCGCTGCAATCTGGGTGAAGACTTTCACGCGAAACTTAACTCCTTTGGGCAGGTATGCTGGACTCAAGGATACACCAGCCGTAGGACGCCCATGAGCGCTACGCATGGCCCCGGCGGCGTTCCGGTTCAAGGGGCCTTTTGGACCGGTGACGCCCCGATATGCCGATACGCAAAATGGCCGGGTTCAATACCTTGCGCATCATAGCCATGTTTATGACGGCGCTGTGGCTGATGGTTGTTCCTGCATCCGCCGCGCCCAATCACATGCAGGCATCGCTGCTGGCCGAAGGACCGGTGCAACCTGGCGGCACAGTCACGCTGGCACTGCTGATGAAGCCTGAAAAGGGCTGGCACGGCTATTGGTCCAACCCCGGCGACGCGGGCTATGGCCTGACGCTGAACTGGACCCTGCCCACCGGTGCCAGCGCCGGGGCCATGCAGTTCCCCGTGCCGCAGACCTTGCTGGTGCAGGGCCTGATGAACCACGTTTACGAACACGATTACGCGGTGCTGGTGCCGCTGACGGTGCCCGCCAATGCCCGCCCCGGCACGCTGCTGCCCATATCGGTCAAAGCGCAATGGCTGGTCTGCACCGAAACCATTTGCGTGCCCGAACGCGCAGAGCTGACCGGCACGGTTTCGGTGGGCAACGGCAGCACTGACGCCCGCTTTGCCACATGGCGCGCCGCCCTGCCCGCTCCGCTTGACCGACAAGGCGCTTTCGCGCTGACCGACAAGGCGCTGCGCGTGGCCCTGCCCTTCCCCGCTTCGGCCCCGCTTGATGCGCCGCACCTGTTCGCGTCGACCGAAGGGCTGGTGAACTATGCCGCGCCGCAGCGCTTTTTCCGCAAGGGCGATGTGCTGGTGGTCGAAGTCCCGCTGGCCAAGACGCCTGTGCCCGGCCAACGGGTCGATGGCGTGCTTGCCATGGGCAAGGATGCAGGCGGCATCAGCTTTGCCGCCGTGCCCGGCACCGTGCCCACCGGCGGCGATGAAGTGGGCGGTGCGGCCTTTTCCCTTTCGGTTCTGGGCCTTGCGCTGATCGGCGCGTTTCTGGGCGGGTTGATCCTCAACATCATGCCCTGCGTCTTCCCGATCCTCAGCCTGAAGGCCCTGGCGCTGGCGCGCGGCAATTCGCACAACGCACGCGGCGAAGGACTCGCCTATACGGCGGGCGTGGTGCTGGCCTGCCTGCTGCTGGGCGGCGCGATGCTGGCTTTGCGCGCAGGGGGCGAACAGGTGGGCTGGGCCTTCCAGTTGCAGGAACCGGGCGTTGTCGCCGTGCTGCTGCTGCTGGCCGTGGCGATCACCGCCAACTTTGCCGGACTTTACGAAATGCCCGGCCTTTCGGTGGAACGGGGCGCGGGATCATCCGGCGCGTTCGGCACGGGACTGCTGGCCGCTTTCGTCGCCACGCCCTGCACCGGGCCGTTCATGGCCGCGGCCATGGGGGCGGCGCTGGTGCTGCCATGGTGGGCGGCGCTGGGCGTGTTCGCCGCGCTGGGCCTTGGTCTTGCCCTGCCCTTCCTGCTGCTGGGCTTCGTGCCCGCCTTGCGCCATCTGCTGCCCAAACCGGGCGGATGGATGGAACGCTTCCGCCGCTGGATGGCGCTGCCAATGGGGCTTACCGCACTGGCGCTGGGCTGGCTGGCATGGCGCATCGGTGGGGCGCAGTTTGCCGCTGCTGCCGTGGCGCTGTCCGCCACGCTGGTCGTGCTGCTGGCCTTCGCGGGCAAGGGCCAGCGCGGGGGCCGGGGCGTCATGGCATGGACGCTGCCCGCCTTGCTGGCCTTGGGTACCGCAGCATTTGCCGGAACGCCTCGCCTTGCCACCGCCAGCGCTGGCGAAGCGGGCGGCCTGCTGGCGGCCAAGCCGTTCTCCGCAGGCGCTCTTGCCGATGCGCGCAAAGCCGGAAAGCCGGTGTTTGCCTATTTCACCGCCGACTGGTGCCTGTCGTGCAAAGTCAACGAGGGCACATCGATCGAGCGCGAAAGCACCAAAGCCGCGTTCGACAAGGCTGGCGTGCTGGTCATGGTGGGCGACTGGACCCGCCGCGATCCTGAAATCTCGAAATTTCTGAATGCCCAAGGCGCGGCAGGCGTGCCGCTATACCTGTGGTATCCGGCAGGCGGCGGAGAGCCGCAGCAATTGCCGCAAGTGCTCACGCCCGACCTGCTGGCGGGCCTTCCAAACTGAAATGCGCGCGCCCCCGCGAAGGCGGGGGCGCATAGGGTTCGTTTACAGGCTCTGCGCGTCATCCACCGAGATATGCGTGCCGGTCACCTGCCGCGATGCGTCGGATGCAAAGAACAGCATCATGTCATCCAGCGCGTTGATTTCGGTCAGGCGCTTGCGCGGCCATGATCCGATCTGCGCCTTGCCGCCGTCGGTATCGAACCATTCGCCATCAATTTCGGTGCGGATATAGCCGGGCTGGATCACGTTGACGTTGATCCCCAGCCGCGCCCATTCGCGCGCGAACTGGCGGCCAAGGTGCTGCACCGCCAGCTTGGTCGCGGCATAGGCGGCATCGCCAGTGGCGGTCATATGCGCAGTGATCGATCCGGTCAGGATGATCCGCCCCTTCTCGCTCTGCCGCGATCCGGCAGCGATCATCCGCCGCGCCCCTTCGCGCGCGGTCAGATAAACCCCGTTGAAATTGGTATCGACCACGCGGCGCATGGCATCCGCCGGCAAATCGACCGATCGCCCCGCTTCAACGATGCCTGCATTAGCCACCACCACATCAGGCACGCCAAGGCCCGCTTCGGCCGCGTCGAAGGCGGCAATGATCGACGCCTCGTCGGTCACGTCCAGCGCCACCGCCTGCGCGCGGCCACCTGCCCCATTGATCTCATCCGCCAAGGCCGCAACGCGCTCAACCCGACGCGCACCAATGACCACCGCAGCACCTGCCGCCGCATAAAGTCGGGCAAAATGCGCGCCCAGCCCGGAAGATGCCCCGGTTATCAGCGCAATGCGGCCTTCAAGCGAATAGCGGGGCGTGTCCATGAACCTCTCCTTTGCAGCAAAGGTTCGTTTAACCGACCCGTTAAACCGCGCAACCCCGCAGTTTGTTCAGAATGCGTCAGGCCTGCATGATCTCGCAAACATCAGAAAATCAGAACTTGTTGTCGCGCGGGAAACCATTGGGCGGCAAACGGCCCGCCGCGCCACGCGCCACCTTCCACGGCAGCAAGTCCTTCTCGATCCGCGTGCGCCCGGTATCGCCGCCCATCGCCCAGGACAGTCCGTCCTCCAGCCGCAGCGTGATGACATCGGCCATCTCGCCATCCTTGTAGCGTTGCAGGGTCACCCCCTGCCCTTTGCCAAGGATCGGCACTTCGGACAGGGCAAAGATCACCAGCTTGCGGTTTTCGCCAATCACGGCAACGTGGTCATGCTCGGCTGCGATTTCGCGCACCACCACCAGCTTCACGCCCGGCTTGGTCGATACTACCCCGCGCCCCTTGCGGGTTTCGGCCAGCAATTCGTCCATCTCGGCGGCAAATCCGCGCCCGGTATTGGCCGCCAGCAGCAACTGGCCCTTGGGCTTATAGATCACCACGCTGACGATATGGGCTTCGGGGTCGATATCCACCATCGTGCGGATAGGTTCGCCAAACCCGCGCGCACCCGGCAATTTGTCGGCCCCCAGCGTGTAGAACCGGCCATTGTCCACCGCCACCAGCAGCTTGTCCGTGGTCTGCGCGTGGAAGGCATAGGCAGGGCCATCGCCTTCCTTGAACTTGAAATCGCCATCCAGCGGCACATGCCCTCTGGCCGCCCTGATCCAACCCTTGGCCGAAAGGATCACCGTCACCGGTTCCTTTTCGATCATTGCGTCCATGTTGAATTCGCGCGTCGGCGCGGCTTCGGCAATGGTGGTGCGGCGACGGCCCAGCACGGTATTCTCGCCGTAATCCTTGCGCAGCGCATTCAGATCGCGCTTCAGCCGGGTGCGCTGGCGGGCGGGATTGTCGAGCAGCTTTTGCAGTTCGTCCTGTTCTGCCAGCAGCGCGTCACGCTCCTTGCGCAGCTCCATTTCCTCAAGCTTGCGCAAAGACCGCAACCGCATGTTGAGGATCGCTTCGGCCTGCCGGTCGGTCAGCTCGAACTCGGCCATCATCACCGGCTTGGGTTCATCCTCGGAGCGGATGATCTCGATGATCCGGTCAAGGTTGAGATAGGCGATGATGTAACCGCCCAGCAGTTCCAGCCGTGCCTCGATCTTGTCCAGCCGGTGGCGCGACCGCCGCAGCATGATGTCGATCTGGGAAAGGACCCATTCCTGCAACATCAGCTTTAGCCCCAGCACACCGGGGGTGCGCCGCGCGTCCAGCACGTTCAGGTTCAGGCCGAACCGGTTTTCCAGATCGGTCAGCTTATACAGCGATTCCTTGAGCAGTTCCGGATCGACATTTCGGCTCTTGGGCACCAGCACGATACGGATCGCCTCGTCCGATTCATCGCGCACGTCTTCCAGAATGGGCAACTTCTTGTCCGCGATCAGCGCGGCGATCTGTTCGATCAGCTTGCCCTTCTGCACCATGTACGGAATTTCGGACACGACCAGTTGCCACTGCCCGCTGCCCAGCTTTTCAACCCCGGTTTCTTCCCAAGCGCCGCTTTCGTCGCGCCCGGTGGAAAAGCGCGCCCGCACCCGGATGGACCCGCGCCCGGTTTCATACGCCGCCGAAATCGCCGCCGGGCTTTCCACCACAACGCCGCCGGTGGCAAAGTCCGGACCGTGGAACACTTCCATCAACTGGGCATGTTCGGCATGGGGATTGTCGATCAGCATCAGCGTGGCGTCGATAATTTCGGCAACGTTATGGCTGGGAATATTGGTGGCCATGCCCACAGCAATGCCGCTTGACCCGTTGGCCAGCAGGTTGGGGAACAGGCCGGGGAAGATTTCCGGCTCTTCGTCCTCGCCGTTATAGGTCGGTACGAAGTTGACCGTGCCTTCATCCAGCCCGGCCATCAGTTGCATCGCCGTGCGCGTCAGCCGTGCTTCGGTATAGCGATAGGCTGCCGCGTTATCGCCATCGATATTGCCGAAGTTGCCCTGCCCTTCGACCAGCGGATACCGCAGTGACCAATCCTGCGCCAGACGCACCATTGCATCGTAAACGCTGGCATCGCCATGCGGGTGATATTTGCCGATCACGTCGCCCACCACGCGGGCTGATTTCTTGAAGGCGTCCGTCGGGTTTAGCTTTAACTGCCGCATCGCCCACAACAGCCGCCGATGCACCGGCTTCAAACCGTCGCGCAGATCAGGCAGCGACCGCGCCGTAATGGTCGACAGCGCATAGACCAGATAGCGCTGCGACAGCGCAGAATCGAACGGGGCATCGACGATTGCGTCGAACGGATCGGATTCGTTATCGGTGGTTATGGCCATGTCAGGAACGTCCTAGCAACACAGCCACCCGAACGAAAGCCGGGGCAGGTCCGCATTCCCCAAAAAAGGGCCTATCCGAACGCCTCGATATAAAGCTGTTCAATCTGCGCCACGTCGGGAACGCGCGGATTGTTGGCAGGTGATCCCGAAGCCAGCGCCTGTCGCGCCATTTCAGGGATAAACTGCTCCCAGCGTTCTGGCGCAATGCCGTGCGCGCGCGGGCTGGGCACGCCAAGGTCGGCATTCAGCGCCGCCAGCTCCTCCAGCAATCGCGCCACGGCGGACTGATCGCCTTCATCGGCTGCGGCCACACCCATCGCCCGCGCGCAGGCAGCATAGCGGGCCAGCGCAGCAGGGGCGGAAAAGGCAGTGATCGCAGGTAACAACATCGCATTGGAAAGCCCGTGCGGCACATGGAAGAACGCGCCAATCGGGCGGCTCATCCCATGCACCAGCGCCACGCTGGCGTTGGAAAAGGCGATACCCGCGTGATGCGCGCCCACCATCATCGCCTCACGCGCCGCCCGGTTGCCGGGTTCGGTGCAGGCGGTGCGGATATTGGGCGCAATCAGCTTCATCGCGGAAATGGCCATGGCATCGGAAAACGGATTGGCCCTCTTCGAAACATACGCCTCAATCGCGTGAGTCAGCGAATCGATGCCCGTATCGGCGGTCAGCCGCGCAGGCTTGGCCATGGTCAGTTCGAAATCGACGATGGCAATGGTCGGCAGAAACGCAAGCCCAGCGCACAGCATCTTCTCGCTCGTCGCCTCATCGGTGACGATGGTGAACTTGGTCGCTTCCGATCCAGTCCCCGCCGTGGTCGGTACCGCGATGATCGGCAGACCCGGCACATCGGTTACCGCAGGCGCCTTCATCGTCGGAATCGGTCGCGGATTCAGCGCCAGCGCAGCAATCGCCTTGGCCGTGTCGATGGGGCTGCCCCCGCCAAACCCGATCACGCAATCGCTGCCACTCCACCGCAGCGCTTCCAGCGCGGTTTCGACCACTGCAACGGTGGGGTCAGGCACGGTATCGGCAAACACCGTGGCCTTCATCCCCGCAGCTTCCAGCACGGCCACCATCTGCGCCACCATGCCGCTGCTTGCCAGAAAGCCATCGGTCACCACGAAGGGACGTGAAACCCCGCATTGCGCCATGGCTTCGGGAAGTTCGCGCAACGCGCCACCGCCAACCCGCATCACACGGGGAAGATTGATCGCAGCCATCGGCATCCTTTATTGAATACTTGCCGTATGGGACCGCAAATTGCCGCCTACGGCAAGCTATCAAAAGAGCGGTCCAGCAAACAAACGCCTGTTCTCTGCGAGGGCGGGGCATCAAACATCAGCGTTGATCGGCCACACCACCTTCAGGATAAGGCATAATCAGCGTGCCATCGGGCGCTGCGGTATAGGATGTCTGCGTCGGGTAAGCCAGATTGATACCCTCTGCCGCAAAGCGCTGCATGATCGTCACCAGCAACCGGTCACGGGTGGGATGCGCGATGCCCCAATCGGACCCTGTGATGTCGATAATGAACATGAAATCCAGTGAACTTGCGCCAAATGATTCAAATCCTGCGCGCGCAACTTTAGCACCTTCAGCCTCACCCATTTCGCGCAGAATGGCTGGAATGCGCGCCAGCGTTTCAGGTGGGGTTTCATAGGTCACCCCCAAGGTGAACGTCAGCCGGATATGGTCCCGCGCTGTGACATTGCGGATTTCCTTGTCCAGCAGGTTCTTGTTCGAAATGATCATCAGTTCCCCGGTCATCGCGCGAATGCGCGTGGTGCGCATGCCGATCTGCTCGACCGTGCCCATGCTGCTGTCATAGCTTATGACATCGCCCACCTTGAACGGACGGTCGAACAGAATCGAAATTCCGGCAAAAAGGTCTGAAAAGATACCCTGTGCGGCAAGGCCGATGGCAATGCCGCCGATGCCAAGCCCGGCGATCAGGCCCGCCACGTTTACGCCCAGATTGCCAAGGATCAGCACCAGCGCGATGGCAAAGACCAGAAACGTCACCAGCGCCCGGATGATACCCATGGCCGAACTCAACGCGCCATTGGCGTTCTGCGCTTCTCCGGCGCGGTGCTCGACCACACCCAGCACCACTTCGCGCGCCCAGATTGCCGCCTGGAATGTCAGGCCAATGGTGAACAGGAAACCAATGGTCTGATCCAGCAATTGCGGCGCCTGCGCATAACCATCGACAACCCGCGCCGCCACGATCACCAGAAACCAGAACCGCGTGCGCGCTGCCAGTCTGCCGATGATCGTGCGCCAACTGACCAGCGCATCGCCTTCATGGCACAGCCGCTGCGCCAGTTTCTGCACTGCCAGCAGCACGGCCACGATCAGCGCGGCCATGCCGACGGCAATGGTGATTTTCAACCAATTGGCGGAAATCCAGCCTGCGGTTTCAGTGAAAAAGAGTTGGGCTTGCGCGTCCAGTTCAGGCGCGGCGGGCTTGGTGGCAATCAACATCTTGATGTCAAAGCCTGTCCGCGGCGGTGGTTCCCGGCCTTTTTACCGGCAAGCAGCGCAGTCGGGCCTTACCGCCCCTGCATGTCCCGCGCCTCTGCCGGCACATGCACGACCAGCCCGTCCAGCGCCTCGGTCAGTTCGATCTGGCAGGAAAGACGGCTTGTGCGGGTTACTCCGGCGGCCAGATCCAGCATGTCCTCTTCATCATCAACTGCGGCGGGCAGACGGTCGAACCAGTCGCCAGCAATGATGACGTGGCAGGTTGAACAGGCCATCTGGCCTTCGCAGGTGCCCTCCAGCGGCATCCCTCTGGCCTGCCCCAGTTCCAGCAGGCGTTGCCCCACCTCGCCTTGCGCGGCGATCTTTTCGCCCTGCGATGTAACGAAGGTGACGCTGACCATGGTTTACCAGACTCCCTGCGACCTTGCAGCGGCAAGAATTGCCGCAGCAGCCTGTTCCAGTTCCTGTTCCCCGGTGTAGCGTCCGAACCCAAGCCGGATCGCGGTTTTGCTATCCCTGTCGGAAAGTCCCAGCGCACGCAAGACATGGCTTGGCCTGCCAGAGCCACTTGCACAGGCCGACCCGGCAGAAAATGCCACACTGCGGCATTCCGACAACACTCGGCTCACGTCCAGCCCTGCCAGCCGGACGTTCAGATTTCCGCGCCACCGCGCCTCTGCGCTGCCGTTCAGCATCCAGCCTTCAAACAGGCCGCGCGCCAGATTCCACAGCTTTTCCACATGCTGCGCATCGCTTGCCCCCAGACTTGTGCACAGCGCCGCCGCTGCACCAAAACCCGCGCACAAGGCCGGAGACAGCGTGCCCGACCGCAATCCACCTTCCTGCCCGCCACCGTGGATCAGCGGTTGCAGATCGATCCCGTCCCGCACCCACAGCGCGCCAATGCCTTTCGGCCCATAAAGCTTGTGCGCCGAAACCGCGATCATATCGGCCCCTTGCGGCACAGCGATCTTACCCGCCCCCTGCACAGCATCGCACAGGAACAGCGCGCCAGCCGCCTGCGCCCGCGCCGCCAGTGCATCCACTGGCTGCACCGTGCCGATCTCGTTGTTCACCTGCATTACGGCAACAAGCCCGGTGCCTTGGGGAACAGCCACGGCAGGATCAACCAGCCCCTCGCCATCCACCGGCAGCAGCGCCACATCTGGATCAACGAATCGCGCAGTATCCAGCACGGCGGCATGTTCGATGGCCGACACCGCCAGCCGTTTTCGCCCCGAACCGATGATCGCCAGATTCAGCGCCTCGGTCGCCCCGGAGGTGAAAATCACGCGCCCGCCTGCCGGGAAAAGCCCTGCCACTTGCGCCCGCGCCACTTCCACTGCCGCCGCTGCGGCACGGCCCCAGCGATGCGGGCTGTGCGGATTGGCAAATCCCGGCGCGTCTGGCCCGGCCAACCACGGCAGCATCGCGGTGCGCGCTTCGGGAGCCAGCGGCGTGGACGCCTGATAATCGAGATAGATCACCCCCGGATCTCCCGCCACACCTGCACAAACCGGGCAATGTCCGCCTCGGTGGTTTCGCGTCCGATGGACACGCGGATCACTTCGGAAAGCCCCTCAACCCCCATCGCGGTCAGCACATGGCTGGGCTTCAAAGAGCCGGAAGAACACGCGCTGCCCGCCGAAACGGCAATCCCCGCGCCATCGAACCGGATCAATTGCGCCGCGCTGGATTTGCCCGGCATCCGATAGGCGCCAATCGTCGCAATGCGCGGGGCGCCAGCCGCAATCACCTGCGCGCCCGCTGCCACCAGTTCCGATTCCAGCATCTCGCGCAAAGCTGCCGCCTGCGCCATCCACGCATTCCCCGCCTCAAGCGCCGCCACCATGCCCAGCACCAGTGGCAAGGCCTCGGTCCCGCCGCGATAGCCGCGTTCCTGCCCCCCGCTGGGTTCCAGCAGGCCATAGTCACGCACCAGCAGCGCCCCTGCGCCCACCGGCCCGCCAAACTTGTGGGCAGCAATTACCACCATATCGGCGGGCGGCAGCGGGATCTTTCCGGCCCCTTGCGCGGCATCGCACAACAACATGCCACCCGCCGCGCGAACCAGATCGGCCACCGCCTTCATGTCCTGCATCACGCCGGTTTCGCTGTTGACCTGCTGCACCACCACCAGCGCGCGGTCGGTGCCGTTCAGGTGCGTTTCAAGGGCGTTCAGGTCAGCCGCGCCATCTGCCCCCACAGACAGCCTTGCCGCAGCGCTCGCCACCCGCAGCGCCGCATCATGTTCCACTGCTGAAACAAGCACTTGGCTCACCTTGGCCCGACCTATGCCCAGCGCCAGCGCCTCGCTCGCCCCGCTGGTGAAGATCACTTCGCCCTGCCAGCCCAGCGCCGCTTTCAGCCGCGCCCGCGCGTCTTCAAACGCCGCCCTTGCCGCACGCCCGGCGGCGTGGGGACTCGAAGGATTGGCCCATGCAGCCCACCCGTCCTGCATCGCCGCCATTGCCTGTGGCAGCAGCGGTGTGGTGGCGGCATGGTCAAGATAGATCGGATTTGCGGGCAACTTCGGTTCCGGTGCTGTTTGCAAAGATTGCTTTGTGAAGGTTCATTTCTATATAGCGATCAACGCAATTCCCAGCCCCGGCAGTCCTTGCCGTCGTGGCCAGAACACAGGCAAGCAGGACAGGCAATGCCCGCAGTCATTTTTCCCGGCCCCGAAGGCCGTCTCGAAGGTCGTTTTCAGCCCGCCACGCGCGCCCGCGCACCGGTGGCCATGATCCTGCATCCCCACCCTCAAGCGGGTGGCACGATGAACGATCGCATCACGCAGGCGATGTACAAGACCTTCGTCGCGCGCGGGTTCGCCACGCTGCGCTTCAACTTCCGTGGCGTTGGCCGTTCGCAGGGCAGCTTTGACAACGGCATTGGCGAACTGTCCGATGCCGCAGCAGCGCTCGACTGGGTACAGTCGATCCACCCCGAAGCCAGCACCACCTGGATCGCGGGCTATTCGTTCGGCGCGCTGATCGGCATGCAACTGCTGATGCGCCGCCCGGAAATCCGCGGTTTCATCTCGGTCGCGCCGCCCGCCAACATGTATGATTTCAGCTTCCTTGCCCCCTGCCCCGCATCGGGCATCATCGTGCAGGGCACTGCCGATACGGTGGTCACCCCCAACGCGGTGCAGAAGCTGGTCGACAAGCTGCGCACGCAAAAGCACATCACCATCCACCATGATGAAGTGCCCCGCGCCAACCACTTCTTCGAAAACGAAATGGACGACATGATGCGCGCGGTCGACAACTACCTCGACATGCGCCTGTCGCCCGACTGCCCGATCCGCTGATCGGCCCCATGACGGGATTGAAAACCCCCGCCCCATCCAGGCGGGGGTTTTTGTTTGTCACAAAACGAAGTGATCCCCCGCCGCGCGCACGGTCACTTCCGCAATCGATACGCCCAGCGGCTGATCGATGGCATGGATCACCGCATCGGCGATGTATTCTGGCGCAAGGCTGGCATAATCCATCGCTTCGGGATCGAGCTTTTCCGCCGGGAACGTGCCCGCCGCCATCTGTTCCGACATTTCCATGAAATCAGCCGTGTTGTGCGCCAGAATGCCTACGGCTGCGCCCATGTTGACGATGGTGCCTGACAGTCCCGTGGCCGGAACCCCGGTGGGCTTGATCGTCGTTACCTTGATCTTGCCCCGGCTTTCCACGCGCAGAGATTCCGACAGAAAGTTCACCGCCGCCTTCGACGCGCCATAGACAGCCGCGCCGACCACCGGGAAATTGCCATAGATCGACGAGATATTGACCATCTGCCCGCGCCCCGCCGCAATCATCGCATCATGCGCGGCGACCATGCCGTTCAGCACACCCTTGATGTTGATGTCGATGCAACGCTCCCACGCGGGGTAGGCCGCTTCGTGGTCGGCAATGAAGGCCAGCGGCATGATGCCTGCATTGTTGACCATGACGTCCACCGCGCCGAACGCCTCCAGCGCGCGGGCAACCAGCGCTTTGACCGCAGGCAGGCTGGTCACATCCACCTCAACCGCCTGCGCCTTGCCCCCGGCGGCGACAATTTCGGCCACCACGGCCTGCGCCGCTGCCAGATTGATGTCCCCGCAAGTGACCTGCGCACCCAGAGCCGCCGCCTTGCGCGCGACAAGCCCGCCAAAGCCGCCGCCCGCGCCCGTAATGACGATGGATTTTCCCGCGATATGCCCGGTCATGCTCTCTCCCGTTTCAAAGTGCTTTTGGCATCCCGTCGATCAGGATGGTCTTCATTTCCAGATAGGGGAACAGCCCTTCCAGCCCGCCTTCGCGCCCGATGCCCGATTGCTTGAACCCGCCGAACGGCAGGCCAAAGTCCATGCGCAGCCCGTTCTGCCCGAACCCTCCGGTGCGCACACGGCGGGCGATGCGATAGGCTGCATCCGCATCGGTCGTCAGCACCGACCCGTTCAGGCCATAGGCGCTGGCATTGGCGGTGCGGATCGCGTCTTCCTCATCCTCCACCGGGATCAGGCTGAGCACCGGGCCGAAGATTTCCTCCTGCGCGATGCGGCTGTCGTTGCGCACATTGGCGAACAGCGTGGGTTCGATGAAATAGCCACGGTTCAGATGCGCAGGCCGCCCGCCGCCGGTCACCAGATCAGCGCTGGCCTTGCCTTCCTCGATATACATTTCGATCCGTTCCAACTGGCGCTTCATCGCCACCGGGCCAAGCTGGGTTTCGGGATCGTCGGAATGGCCGATGCGCACCTGCTTCATTTCGGCGGCGATGGCTGCGGCCAGTTCATCATGCCGGTGGCGCGGCACGATCACCCGGCTCAACATCGCACAGACCTGTCCTGACATCATCGTTATCGTGCCTGCCAGCATCTTTGCCGCTGCATCGATGGGGAAATCGTCACGCACGATGGCCGCCGATTTGCCGCCCAGTTCCAGCGTGCAGCGCGCCATGCGCCCGCCGCAGACCGACGCGATGCGCCGCCCCGCCACGGTCGACCCGGTGAACGAAACCTTGTCCACGCCGTCGTTGCAGACCAGATGGTCGCTCGCCTCGCGGTGGCCGGTCACCAGATTGACGATGCCTGCCGGAATGCTCGCCGCCTCTGCCGCCTCGGCAATGATATAGGCTTCCAGCGGCGTTTCGGGTGACGGCTTCATAATCACCGTGCAACCGGTCAACAGCGCATAGGCGACCTTGTTGGCCATGATGCCGAACGGCCCGTTCCACGGCGCGATGGCCGCCACCACGCCCACCGGTTCATAAGCGATCAACGCCGCTTCCGCCGCGTGGCTGGGGCGGCGTTCGACAAATTCGAAGCTTTCGGCAAAGCCCGCAATCTGGCCCAGCGCCATCACGCTGCCGCCGTGCATCGGCCCTGCGAACGAGGCAAGACCGCCCATCTGTGCGGTCCATGCCTTCGCCAGTTCGGGCACGCGCCCCTCCAGATACGCCACCATGCGACGGAACGCGGCGATGCGTTCGGCAGGTGGCGTGGTTGGCCATGGCCCATTGTCGAAAGCTTCGCGCGCGGCGGCGACGGCGGCGTCCATGTCCGCCTCGTCCGCTTCGGCCACGCGGCCCACAACCTGTTCGCTGTTGGGCGAAATCAGATCAATCATCCGGCCGGAATGGGCGGGTACCCAACGGCCCCCGATGAACAGCTTGTCGGGATGGGCGACGTTAACGCCTTCGGGATTCATGGCTTTTGCGTTCCTCTCAGGAATATTGTGTAATCTCAGGCCAGCGCGCATTCAACGCGGGCAATCTTGGCATTTTGCATCGTGTAGAAGATGAACTGCCGCATTTCCTGCACATCGCCTGCAGCAATCGGGAAAAATCCGGTCAGCCCACGCGCGTCCAGCGCTTCGCGGGTCAGGTCTTTCACTGCTTCCACCCGGATCACCGCGTCGATGGCGGTCAGCGTTTCGGATGCGGCAAAGTTCAGCACGCGCACGCTTTCAATCACATGGTCATGCAGGAAGGCATAGAAATCCTTGAGCGCGGCGCGCGACCGGATTTCTACGCCGAAAAAGGTCATCAGTGGCGGATCGACATAAAAGTCCGCCACCGCATCATAATCCTTCGCGTTGAACGCGGCGACATAGCGATCATAGGCATCGCGATCCAGCATCGGCCATCTCTCCTGCGCAGCACCCGCGCACCACGGCCGGATTCGGCTCGCAGAGACAACGCTAACATTTGGTAGAGTTTGGGCCAATAGAAAAAGGGGCGACCTTTGCAGGCCGCCCCCATCCCTCATCCTGATATGCTGTCGATCAGAACGTCTTGCGTACCGACAGCCCCCATTCACGCGGGCGACCGACGTTGGAATACGACGTGCCGACGAAGGAATAGACAGCCGCAAAGCGCAGCGGCAGATAGTAGTACTTGTTGAACAGGTTCTGCACTTCAAGCGAAATGGCCAGATCCTCGTCCGCGTTCTTCCATGTCAGGCGCGCATTGCCCAGCGTGATCGACGGGTTGTACTGCAGATCGGTGAACACGCCCGCATTGATAAGGCGGCCAACTGTCTGCTTGCCGACATAGGTCAGGTCGAAGCGCGGCGTGATCGAACCCGACGTGCCCAGATCCGCCTTGTATTGCAGGCCAAGGCTGGCGCGCCATGCTGGCGTGGTGATCGGATCTTCGACGCGCAGGGCGCCCTGAGCGGCCGCGTCGATGCGCTTCCACTTGCCGTCGATCCAGCTCAGCGAAGCATCGATATCGAAGCCTTCGACCGGGTGCGCCGACATTTCGAGTTCAAGACCATACATCTCGCCATCGCCCGCGTTCTGGATTGCGGCGCAAGGGAACGGCCCCGTGCCCGGCGCAAAACCGTCAAGCACCGAACAGTCGCCAATGGGAAGCTGGATGTTCTTGTAATCGTTGTAGAAGCCCGAAAGGTTAAGGCGCAGCTTGCGATCCAGCAAATCGGTCTTCAAGCCCACTTCATAGGCGGTCAGCGTTTCAGGATCGAACGTGCCGTTGATCGCCTGATTCTTGGTGAACGGACGCGCGGTGACACCGCCGCCCTTGAAGCCGGTGCTGACCGTGGCATAGGCCAGAACTTCAGGGCTGAAGCGATAGTCGAGCGAAATGCGCCAGTCGATCTTGTCGCCATCATACACAGACTTCGTGCCGTTCAACGCGCCGACACCGAAGATATCGTTCAGCGTGCCGCCATCCCACTGCGTGCGCACGAAGGTATAATCCTTGTGCTCCTTGGTGTAGCGGATGCCGCCGGTAACGGTCATGTTTTCAACCGGACGGACGATCACGGTGCCGAACGCAGCCTTGCTGTTGGCCTTGATCGGGTCATCACCCTGGAATTGCAGGAACAGCGACGGCACACCGATGGGCACGATGTAGCGAATGTCTTGACGGGTGAAATAGACCGAGGTCTGGTCGTTGTAGAAACCGCCGATGGTCCAGTCGACCATATCGCCGATCTTGCCGTTGACGCGCAGTTCCTGGCTGAAGAACTTGAAGCTCAGGTCGTTGAAACCCGAACCTGCGATCAGGCTGTACGGCGTGTAATCGTCATCCGTGCCGAACACCTGCGTATATTCGCGATAGGCCGTGATCGCCTGCACGTTGATCGAATCCGACAGGCCCACGGTCAGGTTGCTGGAAACGCCCCAACCTTCGAATTCGGTGCTGTTGGGGTTGTAGTAAGCCTGCGTGGCCTGACCGCCTGCGGGCATATACCAATCGGCATACGTGCAGAACTTGCCACACGAAAAATCCACCCCGCCGGTCAGCGCCGGGTTGGTCACGCCGATCACGCCTGCCGCATTGGTGCGGTTTTCATAAGTGTAATCGCCGGTTACGATCCAGTCGATCTTGTCGTTCGGATTATAGCGCAGCGACCCGCGCAGACCCGCGTAATCACGCTCACCCAGCTTGTCGACCACGCAGTCCTTCGGCGTGGAGGCGTTGCCACCGATGCCCAGCGAATTGCCGGGATTGGCGCAGCCGAAATCAACCTGATCGACATAGCCTTCCTGACGCTTGTAAACGCCTGAAATGCGGGCATAGAGCCCCTCGGCCAGCGGGAAGTTGGCAGTTGCGCGCAGATCGGTGCGCTGACGCGAACCATAGACCGCTTCCACCGAACCGCTGCTTTCTTCGTTCGGCTTGGCCGAAAACAGCTTGATTGCACCACCGATGGAGTTGCGCCCGGTCAGCGTGCCCTGCGGGCCGCGCAGCACTTCGACGCGATCCAGATCGAGAAGATCCATGACCGAACCGGTCAGTGTGGCGTAGTAGACGTCATCGATATAGATGCCCACGCCCGGTTCATAGGCAGGGTTGAAGTCATACTGGCCGATGCCACGGATATAGGCCGCCATGGACGAACCGAATGCGCCGCCCATCTGGGTCAGTTGCACGTTCGGCGCCTGTGCGGCAATCTGTGAAATGTCGGTCTGGTTGCGCGATGCCAGCAGTGCGGCATCGACTGCCGTGATCGACAGCGGGGTATCCTGCAGGCGCTGTTCACGGAACTGCGCGGTAACGACGATTTCGCCGACGGTGGGCGCGGTTTCGGCCTGGGCATCTTGAGCCACGGCAGGCGCCGCCATACCCAGAGCCAGCGCGGACATGCTGCCCGCAGCAAAAAGACGCACGAATGACGTGGTACGCATGGCTTTTGCCATATCCCCTCTCCTGTTTGGCTCTCTACCGGAGCCGCCTCGATGTTTGTTAGTAAGGCATACTAATTTACGCTTTGCAAGCCTAACATTTGCGATGGTTCCCGCAATCCGGTTATGATGCACAAACACCACACCACAGGTCTTGCCCCAAAGCGCGAACGCGGCAATAGATGCGGGCGATGAACGCCCCGCCCCCGCAAGAACCGGCCCCGAAAGCCCCGCAAAACGCCGATACCGGCATCACCCTTTCGGGCGAGGTCGCCCTGCTGGTCGACCTGTTGAAGCTGGGCACGTTCATTGGCACGCCCATGCGCGAAGGCGTGGCCGAACCCATGGGGCTGACCAACACCGATTTGCGCATCGTGCTGGCGCTGGGCGGTGAAGGTGAACTCGCCGGGCACGAACTGTCTGACATCATGGGCGTTCCCCCGATGAACGTCAGCCGCGCGATTGCTGCGCTGACCCAGCGCGGACTGGTCGAACCGGGGCAGGACAAGTCCAACCGCCGCCGCAAACCGGTGCGACTGACCGGCGCGGGACAGCAGCTTTTTGCCCAGACAATCCCGTCCATGTCCCGCGTCGGCAACGACCTGTTCAAGGGTGTGCCGCAGCGGGACCGGGATGCCTTTCGCCGCGTGGCCGCAGCAGTGTTGGCGCGCATCGGAAAGCTACCCGCCTAGGGCCACTTCTTCTGCAATTTGGTGAAATCGCCCACTGCAAAGGCGTGCGCCAGCACCGGATGGGCAAAGCTCATCGGCACTTCCTGACGGTGCGGCCAGGTCTGGCGCACTTCCTTTTCGGGCAGAATCACGTCCGGGCCGATGGGGTTTTCAGGGAAGCACACGGCGGCGGGTTGCAGGTGCGCGGTGGTCTTGGCCCAGCCATCGGCATAATCGGCCTGCCACTGCATCATGTAATCCAGCCGCTTGATTTTCCAGATGCCATCTTCCTTGACGTAATCGTTCTCATAGATGCCCGATTCCCAGAATTGCTGCGGCATTCCTTCGGGCTTGGCATCCATGATCTCGTCATGCCAGCCACCGGCCAGAATGCCCCGGAATCGTCCCGTAGCGGTCTGTCCATCGGGCGCGATGGTGATGACATCCTGCAACTGGAAATGATCGAGCAGAAGCCCATGCACCGGGCCACGGCGACCGCCAGTGAACAGGTTCTGGAACCATGTGCCGTAAAGCCGGATCACGCCTTCATATCCGCGATATTCGCCCGACAGGAACACTACCGCCCCGTCCCTGGCAAACAGCCCGGCCACCTCTTCGGGGCGGTTGTAATCGATGTAATAACCATAGGCCCACTGCAAGCGGCGGATGGCGTTGATGTCTTCCAGTTCGGTCACGCGCGCTTCCAGCGCGGCCAGACGGGTTTCCGCATCACTCATGGTTCGACTCTCCCAAGCCTGCATCATTAGTATGTAACACTAACTAATTCCCGCAGCTTGGCGAGAGGGAAAATGCAGGCGTCTGCTTATTCTTCCAGATCGACGTCACCACCTTGCCTAAGACCCCGCGCCCGTTAAGCTGCGAACCGGATGGGTAATGTGGGAGCCAGCGATGTGCGATGAACTGACCGAAGCCGAAAACGCCGCATGGCTGGGCGGCAAAGCCCTCAACCGGCGCGAATTTGCCACTGTGGGCGCAGGTGCCGCGGCGCTGACCGTGCTGCCCGGATGCAGCTTTGCCGCAGAAGGTGCCACGGCCAGCCGCAATGTCGTGATCGACACGCCTGATGGCAAGGCGGACGCCTTTTTCGTTTACCCCAAGAAGGGCAGCCATGCCGCCGTGATCATGTGGCCCGATATCGCGGGCCTGCGCGATGCCTACAAGACGATGGGCACCACGCTTGCCGAAGCGGGCTATGCCGTGCTGGTGGTGAACCAGTATTACCGCTCAAGCCCCGCGCCGATCCTCGGCTCGCTGATGGAATGGCGGACGCCGCCGGGGCAGGAAAAGCTGAAACCCATGATCGCCGCGATCACGCCTGCGGGCACCGTGTCCGATGCCGGTGCTTTCGTGAAATGGCTCGACATGCAGGCCGAGGTCGACACCAAGAAGAAGATCGGTTCGTGCGGCTATTGCATGGGCGGCCCCTTCACCGTGCGCACCGCCTTTGCCAACCCGGACCGCGTGGGCGCAGCAGCCTCGTTCCACGGCGGTGGCCTTGTGGGCGACGCGCCCGAAAGCCCGAACAACCTGCTGGCCAAGACCAAGGCCGCCTACCTCATCGCCATCGCCCAGAACGACGATGAACGCGCGCCGGACGACAAGGTGAAGTTCCGTGCGGCTGCAGATGCAGCAGGGCGGTTTGCCGAGATTGAGGTTTACCCGGCGCAGCATGGCTGGTGCACGCTGGATGCGCCGGTATATGACAAGGTGCAGGCTGACCGCGCGTGGGCGCGGATGCTGGCGCTGTTCAAAGCGAATTTGTAACCCCGATCAGGCCGGCGTTGCCAGTTTCATCATCACAAGTCCGCTGACAATCAGGACCGCTGCGAGCGCCCGCAGCGGTCCCAGCGGCTCACCCAAAAATGCCACCCCCACGATAAACGCGCCCACCGCGCCGATCCCGGTCCATATGGTATAGGCCGTTCCAAGCGGCAGAACACGCATCGACCACGCCAGCAAACCAAAACTGAGCAACATGGCGATGACCATAATCATGGTCGGCACGGGCCGGGTGAAGCCATCGGATTGCTTCATGGCAAAGGCCCAGACGATCTCGAACAGTCCGGCAAGAAAAAGAATCAACCACGCCATAGCAGCCTCCATCGTGCTGCCGGGCCGTCCCGGTCTTGACCAACCCTGACACGGGGGTGGGAACGTGGTCTCCACGCGGACTGTCTAGGGGCGTGTGGTGGTGAAATCAACAGTCTGAAGCAGAACAAGCCCCTCGCAGCATCTCCGCATTCTCTTCGATCATCTGGCGTACAGAACGCGCCTTGCGTCCGGTCAGACGCTCCACATCGTCGGTGCAAAGCTCCAGAAAACCTTCGCGGATGGCCTGACCGAAGGTCACCATGTCATCGCTGTTCCACGGGATGCCCGCGACGTCCAGATCATCCACCGGGCGACGGGGGATGCCCATGGCGTCGAACATCGCGTATTGGCCCTCGTCGTCCAGCGACACGTATTCCAGCGGCTTGCCGGTAATTTCCGCCATCATCGCGGTCACTTCAGCGAAAGTCTGAAGCTCTGGCCCGGTGATGTTGTAGGTCTGGTTCTCGTGGCCCGCGCCGGTCAGCACGGCCACCGCGCTTTCGATGCAGTCATCGCGCCAGACCATCGCCTCGCGCCCGTCGCCGCCATTGGAAAACCACTTGCCGCTTTGCATCACGCCCGGCCCGGCCATCAGGATCATGGCATCGGCATAGTGGGCATCGCGCAAGCAGGTCCACGCGCAGCCGCTGGCCTTCATCAGGGCTTCGGTTTCGATATGATCGTGCCGCACTTCGGCGGGGTTGGCGGGATCGTCTATGCCGATGAAGCTGGTGTAGACGATGTGCTTCACGCCGCCTGCCGCCGCGGCATCGATTGCCGCCTTGTGCTGCACTACCCGCGCGCCGACGCGGGTGCCGGAGATCAGCAGCATCCGTTGCGCGCCCTGCACGGCTGCGGCCAGGGTTTCCGGCTTGTCGAAATCGCCATAGCGCACGGTGCAGCCCTGCGCGGCACGGCCTGCCAGCTTTTCCGGCTTGCGCGTGATCAGGATAAGGTCGGCGGCGCGGCCCTTGGCGATCAGGCGGTCGGTTACGCCTCGTCCATAGTTGCCGGATGCTCCGGTGATGACGATCTTGCTCATGCCGAAAGCGCGTCCAGCTGCGCCTGCGGCACCCACCAGCCGTGGACTTGCGGGCGCAGGCGCGTGGGGATGTGGACCTTGGCCACCGGCCCCGCGCCAATGTTTCCGGCATCCACCACCCATGCCTCATGGATGAACTGGTTGTCGCCTGTCTGCTGGTCCATGATGAACACCAGCCAGCCGTCCTTTGCGGGATCGGCGGCAGGGACATGCACCGGCTCGTTGAAGCCCGCCATCGGCGGCAAGGCGAGTGCATTGGTCACTTGCGGCGCGGGGGTGTCCATCCCGTCAAGCCGGAGCAGCATGTTGAAGCTGACGCCCACCGGGCCTGCGAACAGCGGCGGCCCCTGCAACTGCGGGTTCATCGAAAGCATGAAGCCGGTCTTGTAGGGCCGCCCCTGCAGCTTGGCCGGGATCACCGGGAAATCGCCGGGAGGGCCGATGATGGTTTCGGTCACTTCGCCGCCATCGCTGCGCGGATCGACCGTCCAGCGGGTGAGTGCGCCGAACACATCCTGTGGGTCCATGTGGATGCCCGAAGGTTCGCGGATGAAGGCGAAGGCGTTGGTGTTGTTCAGGCAGGCGTCGAAGTGGAGCATGCCCTCGGCATCCTCCCACGCATTCATCATGTGATAGGAATGACAGCCCTTCGGCCCCTTGAACCACTTGATCTCACTGATGT
This sequence comes from Novosphingobium sp. SL115, assembly GCF_026672515.1. Classification (GTDB taxonomy): domain Bacteria; phylum Pseudomonadota; class Alphaproteobacteria; order Sphingomonadales; family Sphingomonadaceae; genus Novosphingobium. Next base: position 119,699 of record NZ_JAPPRG010000002.1, read on the forward strand.
CGCCGTAGCGCGGCATGACGCCCAGCCATGATTCCAGTTCCGGTTCATGGTGCCAGTGTTCGCCGCCTGCTTTCAGCCGGTCGAGGTCTGCCGTGGTTGGGTAGATCGGGAACAGCGCATAGTTCTGGCTGATGGTGAAATCGTGCATCATCGCGCAATAGGGCGCGTCGAACCACTGTTCGCTTTTCAGCGCGCCGTCCGGCCCGACAATGCAGTACGCGACCTTGGTGGAAGCCTGCCCGTCCGCCTCATAGCCATAAAAGAACAGTTCGCCCGTTTCGGCATCGATGCGCACATGCGCGGTCATCGTCTCGCTTTTCAGCGCGCCGCCGAAATCATAGGAGCCGAGCGTTTCCAGCGTCGTGGGATCGACGCGATAGGGGCGGCCATCCTCCTTGGCCATCAGCATCCGGCCTGCATGCCAGACCGGCGTGGTGTTGGCCACGGTGCGGTCCACGCCCGCCACGCTGGCATCATCGGTAAACGGGTTGCGGTATTTGCCGAACAGCGCCTTTCCAGCGGCCTTTTCCGCCTTGTAGCGCGCGGTTTCAACAAATTTCAGCAGGAAGTCCGCCGTGCCATCATCGTTGAAGGACAGGCGGCTGATCATCCCGTCGCCCGACAGCGTGTGGTCGGTTTCGAACATCGGCGGGAACGCGGGATCGGGCACGGCGCGATAGAAGCTGCCGCGGACTTCCGCTGGCAGATCGCCTTCCACCTTCAACCCGCGCAGGTCCACCTCCTGCCCGACCGGTGCGTTGGCCCCGGTAAAATAGATCGTCTGCGGATACGCGCCCATCACCAAACCCTCACCGTAACTATTGTTACTGTTGTTGTAGCGCACGGCCCGCCGATTTCAAGCCCACCAATAGGCCGTCGCACGCATTTCAATGCTGACGCGCGGGGGCGCATCGGCGGGGCAATTCGGCAGGTCGAAGGCCACATGCGGAACGTGGTGCGCGCGGGCCGGATCGCTGTCATTGGTCTTGAACAGCACGGCTTCGTCGATTCGCATATCGGGGAACCAGTGCCAGCGGTGTGCCCGGTTGTGCGCCACCACCAACCCTTCGAACGACCATTCCTGCTTGCCCGGTTCATCGAACACTGCCGTCGCTTCGATCAGATCGGCAGGCGCGATGCTGCGCGCATCGCAGAACGCCAGCGGCACGTCCTGCGGCGGCGCGGATATGGCGCGCCACACGTTGTAGGCGGCACAGCGCCGGAAAGGTCGACCGTTCGCCCCACGCTCGGCAAAGGCCTTCGCCGTCGCGTCAGATATATCAATGTGGGCAAAGCGCGCGGGCATGGAATTGTTGAGCGTTCCGGCCTTGCCGCTCTTTTCCGAAAAGCGCAGCAGCCCCGGCGCGCCAACGTGGACGAAATCCGCCCCGGTCTGCGCCTGCACCAGTTCCTCGATTTCGGCCATGTGGAGGCGGGCCACCTGTTCTCGGTCGGCAAAGTCGGTCACGGCGCTTTTGTGGACGATGATCTGAAAGCCCTCGCGGTCAATCGTCGTGCCCGCCACCCGCGCATCGTGCATCGGCATGGCGACGGGCGCGATATCCACCTCGTCCCGCTCATGCGCGTTGGCGTAATAGATCGGGCGGGCAAACTTGCGCCCCGAATAGGCGATCAGCGCTTCCATCATGCTCTCCATGCGCGGTTGGCTTCGGCAACCTTCGCGTTGTGAGAGCACGCTACAGCGGCGCGCCCATCATAACAATGGTTAGAATGTGGCCGAGCCGATAAGACGCTCAGCCCATATTGGCGGCCAGCCATGCAGGGTCGGGCGGAATACGCTGGACGATTTCGATCACCGTCCCCGCTGGCCCCGCGATCTGGAACCGGCGCTGGCCCCAAGGCTCGTCCACCAGTGGTTTGATCAGGGCAATGCCCGCACCGCCAAGTCGTGTAGCTTCTGCTTTGGCATCATCCACCAGCAAGGCAATCATCACCGCGTCCGCCGCCCTCCCTCGCTGTGCCTGAGGCGCGGAAGGATGATCGGCATCCAGCAGATCGAGGAAGAAGCCGGGAATGCCCGGATGCTGAAGACTGACAAACCAATCCAGTTCGGCGCAGGCCGCAAAGCCCAGATGACGGACGAACAGGTCGGCATCCTGCCGGGGCTTTCGGGTCAGGATGACAGTTCCAAGCCCATTCGCTTGCATGGATACACCTCTATGGCCGGGTTGCCGTCTGCCGCAGTTCAACCCGTTTCGCGCCCTGCGGGTTCCCGCAACAAGCAAAGCCCCGGACATCACGGTGGATGTCCGGGGCCTCAAATTACGGCAATGCGCTGTCGTATCAGCCCTTGGCCAACTGGGTTTCCAGTTCGCCCAGCACGCGGTAGCAGTCAAAGACCTTCTGCACCGAGCTGTTGGGTTCACGGCCTTCGCGGATCGCGGCAATGAATTCGCGGTCCTGCAATTCGATGCCGTTCATCGACACATCGACCTTCGACACGTCGATCGGCTCTTCCTTACCGTTCACCAGATCGTCGTAGCGCGCGATATAGGTGGCAGTGTCACCGATGTAGCGGAAGAAGGTGCCCAATGGCCCGTCGTTGTTGAACGACAGTGACAGCGTGCAGATCGCGCCGCTTTCGCTCTTCAACTGGATCGACATGTCCATGGCGATGCCCAGTTCCGGGTGGATCGGGCCTTCGACGGCATTGGCCTTGACGATCTTGCCCGCCTGATAGGCGAACAGATCAACCGTGTGGGCAGCGTGGTGCCACAGCAGGTGGTCGGTCCACGAACGCGCTTCGCCCTTGGCGTTGATGTTCTTGCGGCGGAAGAAGTAGGTCTGCACATCCATCTGCTGGATGTTGAATTCACCCGCCTTGATCCGGTTGTGCACGAACTGGTGGCTGGGGTTGAAGCGACGGGTGTGGCCGACCATGCAGACCTTGCCGGTTTCTTCCTGCACCCGCAGCACTTCCTGCGCGTCAGCCCAGCTATCGGACAGGGGGATTTCCACCTGAACGTGCTTGCCCGCCTTCATGCAGGCGATGGCCTGTGCAGCGTGCATCTGCGTGGGCGTGCACAGGATCACCGCGTCCACGTCGTCGCGCGCCAGTGCGTCTTCCAGTTCGGTGGACGAATGCTTTGCGCCATATTTGGCGGCCACGGCTGCGGCCTGTTCGCCAGTGCGGCTGATGATCGAGGTGATTTCAACGCCGTCGATGTTCTTCAGGCCGTCGAGATGCTTTTCACCGAAGGCGCCGGCCCCGGCCAATGCGATACGCATGGGATTGCTCCTGTAGATCAGTCTGCGGGTTCGAGCACGATATGCCCGATCGCGGTGTTGCTGCATGGAATGTGGTAGTGGCGGTTGAGGCGCTTGACCTTCTTGCCCAGCGCGCCGCGCATGATGAGCCACATCACCATTTCAATGCCTTCGCTGCCGGTTTCGCGCAGATATTCGATGTGCTGGATGTGGCGCACATCGTCATTGTCCGATTCCAGCAGATCCAGGAACTTGTTGTCCCACTCGCGGTTCAGCAGGCCCGCGCGCGGTCCCTGCAACTGGTGGCTCATACCGCCGGTGCCCCAGATCTGCACGTTGAGGTCTTCGGGGAAGCTTTCCACCGCACGGGCAATCGCCTCGCCCAGCGCCCAGCAGCGGTTGCCCGATGGGACGGGATAGGTCACCACGTTCACCGCCAGCGGCACGACCTTGACCGGCCACTTTTCAGGCTGGCCGAACATCATCGAAAGCGGCACGGTCAACCCGTGATCCACGTCCATTTCGTTGATGATGGTCATGTCGAAATCATCAAGGATCAGGCTTTGCGCAATGTGCCAGGCAAGGTCGGCATGGCCTTCAACGTCGGGCACCGGGCGCGGGCCCCAGCCTTCGTCGGCGCTCTTGTAATGTTCGCCGCAGCCGATGGCGAACGTCGGGATGATGTTTGCGTCGAAAGCCGATGCGTGGTCGTTATAAACTAGGATCACCACATCGGGCTTTTCCTGTTTTTCCCATTCGCGGGTCCATTCGTAACCCTTGAAGATCGGGCCGAAATAATCGTCCTGCCACTTGCCCTGATCGACAGCGACACCCAGCAGCGGAACGTGGCTGGAGCCTACGCCAGCGGTAATCTTGGCCATCTCAGTTGGCTCCTTTGTTGGCCTCGGCGCCTGCGGCGGCGAGGTTAGCCTTGATCGAGCGATTGCCTTCGGGCGAACGGCCGCCATCCAGCATCATCTGGCGGTATTCCGGCCAGGTCATGTCGGTCATCGTGCTGACCGCTTCGGCAAAAGGCAGACCATCGGACGAGAACAGCTTTGACAGGAAATAGACGTTGCCGCCCAGATCCAGCAGCGTGTTGTAGTCACGCTTCAGCAGCGCCTGCTTGGCATCTTCGCTGATCTTCCATTCATCCAGATAGGCGCGTTCGTCGGCTTTGAACCGTTCACGATTTTCAGCCTTCATCAGGCTCATCGCGAACTGGTTGATCCAGTACCCCTTGCGGGCGCGCGCTGCGGTATAGACGCGCGTGCCGGGAATATCGTCCAGTTCGGCAAGGTATTCGTGAATGTTCTGCTTGGGCGTTGCTTGCGTCACAGGCCCCTCTCCTTCAGCTTGGCGTCGAGGCGCGGGAACACGCGGCGCGCGTTGCCCTCGAAAATCGCGTGGCGTTCGGCGTCCGTGATGTCGAGCGCATCGACGTAACGCTTGGTGTCGTCAAAATAGAAACCGGTGGTGGGATCGATGCCGCGCACCGCGCCGACCATTTCCGAACCGAACAGGATGTTCTTGTTCTCGATCACGTCGGCCAGCAGATCGACGCCGGGCTGGTGATAGACGCAGGTGTCGAAGAACACGTTGTTCATCAGGTGCGTATCAAGGCCGGGCTTCTTCAGCATGTCGGCAAGACCGCGATAGCGCCCCCAGTGATAAGGCACTGCGCCGCCGCCGTGCGGAATGATGAAGCGCAGGGTGGGGAACTTGCTGAACAGATCGCCTTCCAGCAACTGCATGAACGCGATGGTGTCTGCCGCAATGTAATAGCCGCCGGTGGCGTGCATCGCCGGGTTGCACGAACCCGAAACGTGGATCATCGCCGGAACGTCCAGCTCCACCATCTTTTCATAGAACGGGAACCAGTATTCGTCGGTCAGCGGCGGATGCTTGAAGTGGCCACCGCCCGGATCGGGGTTCAGGTTGCAGCCGATGAAGCCCAGGTCATTGACGCAGCGTTCCAGCTCGGCAATCGAGCTGGTCATGTCCGCTTCGGGCGACTGCGGCAACATGCACACGCCCGCGAAGATATCGGGATAAAGCCCGACCACGCGCGCGATCAGATCGTTGCAGACCTGCGCCCACTTCACCGCGACCGACTGATCGCCCACATGCGGCGCCATGGCGCTGGCACGGGGCGAAAAGATCGTCATATCCGCGCCGCGCTCTTTCAGCAGGCGAAGCTGGTTGCTCTCAATCGTTTCGCGGATTTCGTCGTCCGAAATGTCGGGATAGGCGGGGCATTCGGTCCCCGCCTTGAACGCGGCCTTCTGCTTTTCACGCCATTCGTCGTGCGCCTTTGGCAGCACGGTGTAATGGCCGTGGCAGTCGATGATCATGGTCATGCGACTTCAGTCCTCTCTGGGGTAAATTGAATGGTCTTGCCCGCCTGCTCACGCTGGCGGCGCACGGTGCCGCTGGTCATCATCGGCTCGATGCCAAGGCCTTCCAGCGTTTTGCAGCTTTCTTCCATTTCCGCCGCGCGGCGCAGGCCATGCGTGGTCATGCGTTCCACATTGTATTCGGCGCGGGTGAACCAGCTATCGCCCTTTTCGCTGGCGTCGAGCGAGGACAGCACTTCGTCCACCACGCCCGCTTTCGTCGCGGCCAGCATCATTTCGGCGGTCAAAGCTTCCACGCCCTTGACCATGATCGACCGGATCATCTTTATCGCACTGGCGCGGCCGATCTCATTGCCCACAACGCGGGTCTTGGTGAAACCGGCGGCGCGCAACAACATCTCCGCCTCAGCCGCGTGTTCGCCCGAAATCAGCAGCGGCACGTTCATCCGCGCCGGGTGGACCGGGGCCAGCACCGCCACGTCGACATAGCGCCCGCCCGCAGCGGCAATCGCTTTTGCCGCCGCGCGCTTTGTATCTGGGGCTACCGAGTTCATGTCGCACCAGATCGCCTGCGGTTTCAGCAGCGCGGCATAGTCCTGCGCGGCGGGCAGCGCGGAATCCGCGGTGACCAGCGACAGCACCATATCGGCATCGGACAGCGCGCATTCGGCGGTAGCGCAGGCAACAACGCCCGCCTGTTCCATCACCTTGCGACGCGCGGGGTTGAGATCATAGGCCAGCGCGGCGGACTTCCAGCCCGCAGCGATGGCAAAAGTGGACCCGGCCTCACCGAAGCCAATCAGGGCAATCGTGCTCTCCATGGCGCGTGTCCTGCGTCCGCGCGGGCCAAGGAACAAATGCAAACATCGGCGGGGGCATAAATTTATGCAAAGCCTTCTGCTGCCACTTCACGCAGCAGAGCGACGAACGCCGCCTGTGGCGCGGTGGGCCGCCAGCCTTCGCGAGTGGTGATGCCGATGGTGCGGTTGACCGGGACCGGCGGAGGCCGCGTGGCCAGCACACCGGCCTGCAATTCCACCGCCAGTTGCGCCGGCGAAAGTAGCGTCAGCGCATCGGAACCCAACAACAATTGCCGCACCGTCAGCACCGATCCGCATTCGATGCCCACATGCGGCGGCTCCGCCCCGGCGGCGCGCATCATGCTTTCCCAGTAATGGCGCAACGGGGTGTCGCTGGCGGGCAAAATCCATGGGTAACTGGCCAGCGCCGCGCCATCTGCCGCGCCAGACAGCAGGGGATGCCCGGCACGCATGACCAGCGCGGGGCTGTCTTCGAAAACCGCCTGTTGCGCCAGATCGTCCAGCACCGCCGCTTCGCGCAAGGCCCCCAGCATCAGGTCGATTTCGCCATCGCGCAACGGGCCGGACAGTTCGGCATGGCTGCCTTCCACCACGGCCACGTCCACGCCGGGATGGGCGGCGGCAAAGCGCAAAATGGTGGCAGGAAGCCAGCGCGCGCGGCTTAACGGCATGGCCCCCACCACCACGCGCCCCGCTGCCTTGCCCTGCCACGCGGCCACTTCGGCCAGGCCGCTGCGCAGTTCGGCCATGGCAAGGCCAAAGCCGCGCGCGCGGCGTTCGCCCGCTGGCGTCAGCATGACCGACCGTCCGCGCCGGTCCACCAGCCGCTGCCCCAGCGCAACAGAAAGATCGGCCACCGCACGGTGGAGCGAGGCCGACGAAAGCCCCGTCGCCTCTGCCGCCACGGCATAACTGCCGGCACGAGCCAGCGCGAGGAAGGCGCGGACTTGCGTGCCGGTGACGCGGGGGCTGCCGACATGGGCAATGGCGGCCTCGGCGCGGGGGGCCAGCAGCAGCGCGGGTTCGGTGGCGGTCATGCCGCTTGCCCCGCGTTCAAACAGCGCGCAGCCAAGGTCTGCTTCCAGCCGGGCGATGGCCTGCGTCAGCGCGGGTTGCGTCAGGTTTACCGCGCGGGCGGCGCGGGTGACGCTGCCATGGCGCACGGTTGCGGCAAAAGCCGCAATGTGGCGGATGTTGATCGCGCTTTGCACCATGGCCGTTGACTTAGCATTTCCTTATGCCCTGCGGCAAACAATGCATTGGCTGGCATGGCGCGGCAGTCGCATGGACGCATCCAAATTGTTTTATGGCGAATTGTTTTATTGGGAGCTTCATCATGTCGGGTATCGTCGTCCAGAACATCGAACGTGCCGATCCTGCGGTGATCGACGGCCTTGCCGCCTGCGGCGTGGCCACCGTGCATGAAGCGCAAGGGCGCACCGGCCTGCTGGCAAGCTATATGCGCCCGATCTATCGCGGTGCGCGCATCGCAGGCAGCGCGGTGACGATCAGCGCGCCTCCGGGCGACAACTGGATGGTCCACGTTGCCATCGAACAGTTGCAGGCAGGCGACGTGCTGCTGCTGGCCCCCACAAGCCCCTCCGAAGACGGCTATTTCGGTGACCTTCTGGCCACCAGCGCACAGGCGCGCGGGTGCCGTGGGCTGATTATCGACGCGGGCGTGCGCGACGTGCGCGACCTGACCGAAATGGAATTTCCGGTGTGGTCCAAGGCGATCTATGCCCAAGGCACGGTCAAGAACACGCTGGGCAGCGTCAACGTGCCGGTGGTCTGCGCCAATGCGCTGGTCAACCCCGGCGACGTGATCGTGGCCGATGACGATGGTGTCTGCGTAGTGCCGCGCGAAAAGGCCGCCGAAGTGCTGGCCGCGGCACAGGCCCGCGAAGCCAACGAGGGCGAAAAGCGTCAGAAGTTGGCCGATGGCGTGCTGGGCCTAGACATGTACAAGATGCGCGAGCGGCTTGAAAAGGAAGGCCTCAAGTATGTCTGAGGGGTTTTCCGCCCCCTGCATGTGGATGCGTGGCGGCACGTCGAAGGGCGGTTATTTCCTGAAGGATGAGCTGCCTGCCGATACAGCGGCGCGTGACGCTTTCCTGCTGGGCGTGATGGGCAGCCCCGATCCGCGCCAGATCGATGGCATGGGCGGGGCCGACCCGTTGACCAGCAAGGTTGCGGTGGTGTCGAAATCCACGCGCGACGGCATCGATGTGGATTACCTGTTCCTGCAGGTCTTCGTCGATCAGGCAATTGTCACCGATGCGCAGAACTGCGGCAATATCCTTGCCGGTGTCGGCCCGTTCGCGATTGAGCGCGGGCTGGTGGATGCGACGGGCGACGAAACCCGCGTGGCGATCTTCATGGAAAACACCGGGCAAGTTGCCGTGGCCAGCGTGGCAACGCCGGGCGGCACGGTGACCTATGCAGGCAGCGCCGCCATTGATGGCGTGCCCGGCACCCATGCGCCAATCCCGCTGGAATTCCGCGACACCGCCGGATCAAGCTGCGGCGCGTTGCTGCCCAGCGGCAATGCGGCGGACGTGGTGAACGGGGTTCCGGTTACGCTGATCGACAACGGCATGCCCTGCGTGGTGATGAAGGCCGAAGATCTGGGGATCACCGGTTACGAAGACCGCGACTGGCTGGACAATGCGACCGAGTTGAAAGCAAAGATCGAGGCGATCCGCCTGATCGTTGGCCCGATGATGAACCTGGGCGACGTGAAGGAAAAGTCGGTGCCCAAGATGATGCTGGTGGCCCCGCCCAAGAACGGCGGCGCGGTGACCGTGCGCAGCTTCATCCCGCATCGTGCCCATGCCACCATCGGCGTGCTGGGGGCGGTCAGCGTGGCGACGGCCTGTTTGATCGAAGGATCGCCTGCGGCGGAGGTGGCGCAGATTCCGCAAGGCAAGCGCAAGACGCTTTCGGTGGAACACCCGACCGGTGAAATGAGCTGCGTGCTGGAAGTGGACGATGCTGGCGATGTTCGCACCGCCGCCCTGTTGCGCACCGCGCGCAAGCTGATGGATGGAGTTGTATTCGGATGACCGACCAAGCCTCTGACCGCATTCTGAGCTGGCACAGCAATCCAGCCAAGCCGCGCTACACCCCGCCCGCTGGCGCGGTGGATGCGCATTGCCATGTGTTCGGGCCGATGGCGCAGTTCCCGTTCAGCCCCAAGGCCAAGTACCTGCCGCGCGATGCCGGACCGGACATGCTGTTCGCGCTGCGCGACCATCTGGGTTTCGACAAGAACGTGATCGTGCAGGCAAGCTGCCACGGCACCGACAATGCCGCGACGCTGGACGCCATTGCCAAATCGAACGGTAAGGCGCGCGGCGTGGCCGTGGTGGACCCTGACATTTCCGAGGCAGACCTTCACGCGCTGCACGATGGCGGCATTCGCGGCATCCGCTTCAACTTCCTGAAGCGGCTGGTGGACAATGCGCCCAAGGACAAGTTCCTTGAAGTGGCGCAGCGCCTGCCCAAGGGCTGGCATGTGGTGATCTATTTCGAAGCGGATATTCTGGAAGAACTGCGCCCGTTTATGGACGCCATTCCGGTGCCGCTGGTGATTGACCACATGGGCCGCCCCGATGTGCGCCAGGGACCGGACGGCGCGGACATGAAGGCGTTCCGCAACTTCCTGAACAGCCGCGACGACATCTGGTTCAAGGCCACCTGCCCCGACCGTCTGGACGCGATCAAGGAAGGTGGCGCGGGCGATCCGTGGAACGCCTTTGCCGATGCGGTGGCCCCGCTGGTGGCGGATTATCAGGACCGCGTGCTGTGGGGCACCGACTGGCCGCACCCCAACATGGACACCGAAATTCCCGATGACGGGCATCTGGTCGACATGATCCCGCGCATTGCGCCCACGGAAGAATTGCAGCGCAAGCTGCTGATCGACAATCCGATGCGGCTGTATTGGGCCGATTGATTCTGGTGGACCTCTGACCGGGGTTAACCATTGCGAGCAGTGCCCTGCGGGGCCGGACGCCTTTAACGGTGCCCGGCCCCGTAACAGTTGTGGTGCAATTCCTTACCCGCTGACTGCGCAGCATTACGGGGCATAGCCCTTACCGAACCTTCCCGATCCCCCCGTTAGCTGTGTGCAGACCGGCTTTCGGGGAGTTGTAATGCTGAAGTTCAATATCTCGGCCAAGTTCGTTACCGCCTTTGCCCTTCTGCTGGCAGTCATGGCGGGCATCGGTCTGTTTGCCGTGGCCAAGATTGGCGAGGTCAACGACATTGCGGCGCAGCAGCGCGACCGCTGGATGCCGGCATCGACCGCGCTGGGCGACATTCACACCTACACGTCGCAATACCGGCTCAAACAGGACGAAATGTTCAACGCCGGCGCGCCCGAAGCGATGGCGCGCAGCCAGAAGCTGTTGAAGAATGCGCGCGCCGCGATCGAGAGCGGGTTTGCCGATTTTGAAAAGCTGGCCTCCACCCCCGAACAGAAGGCCGCGCTGGGCGCAATCCGCGAGGCTTGGGGCGCCGTGGTTCAGCAGGACGAGACGATGCAGGCCATGGCGCTGAGCGGCGATACCAGCGGCGCGCAGGCGATGCATGACGGTGAAGGGCTGGATTCGTTCTATGCGCTGGAGGACGCGATCCTTGCCGCGATAGACGTGAACAAGAAAGCATCAGACGCGGTAGCGGCGCAGAGCGACCAGATTTCCGGGTCGGCCCGCAAGTTCACCTTTGCTGCAATCGGGCTGGGCCTGCTGGTGGCGGTGACGTTGCTGGCATACCTGATGCGCAACATTGCAACCCCGGTGCGGCGCATGGCCGATGCGGTGGCCCGGCTGACCGGGGGCGAACATACGGTGATGGTGCCGGGCATTGGCCGCACGGACGAGCTGGGCCAACTGGCCCGTGCGCTGGACCAGTTCCGCGATGTGTTTTCATCCGACCATGCCCGTGCCGAAGCCGAAAAGGCCCGCGCCCGCGACACCCAACTGACCATCGATGCCATAGGCGACGGGTTGACCGCGCTGGCCGAAGGCAACCTGACCTATCGCGTGCCTGAAAACGGCAGCGGAGCGCTGGCCAAGCTGCATGTCGACTATAACGCCGCGCTGGCCGCGCTGGAGCGAGTGCTGGGCAAGATCGTGGACGGATGCAACACGATCAAGCTGGGCACAGACGAGATTTCGAGTGCGGCAACCGACCTGTCACTGCGCACCGAACAGCAGGCAACGTCGCTGGCCGAAACATCGCGCACGCTGAGCGAGTTCACCACATCGGTCAAAACGACGGCGGACAACGCCCGCCAGACAAGCGCCCGTCTTTCGGTGGCGCGCAATACGGCCGATAGCGTGGGCGACACCGCCAACCGCGCCGTGGCGGCAATGCGCAGCATCGAAAGCAGTTCGCGCGAGATGGCCGAGATCGTCAACGTGATTGACGGCATCGCCTTCCAGACCAACCTGCTGGCGTTGAACGCCGGTGTGGAAGCGGCGCGAGCAGGCGATGCGGGCAAGGGCTTTGCCGTGGTGGCGACGGAAGTGCGCGCATTGGCGCAGCGATCGTCCGATGCCGCCAAATCGATCCGCGAGCTTATCAGCAAAAGCACCGACGAAGTGAGCGGCGGTGTGGCGCTGGTGGAATCGAGCGGCGAGGCGCTGCGTCAGATCGTGACCGAAGTGAGCGCGGTTTCGGCGCTGGTGGACGCGATTGCCGAAGCCGCCGGGCAGCAGGCATCGGGCATTGCCGACATTTCGACCATGGTCGGATCGATGGATGCCTTTACCCAGCAGAACGCCGCGATGGTCGAAGAAAGCAGCGCAGGCACACGCAATCTTGCGGCGGAAACGGTGTCGCTGGTGGATCAGTTGGGCCAGTTCCGGCTGGGTAAGAGCCTTGCCGGTGACGGTATGATGCACCGGACGGTGGCCCCACCTGCCCGGCCGGCATCTGCGGTGCCGCAGCGTCCCGCAGAAGAGACACACACACCTGCCCCGCCGCGCCGCAATTCACCGATCGCACCCGCCAGCCATGGTAGCGCCGCGCTGAAGATCGATGAGGATGACTGGTCGGAATTCTGACCGGACGGAATCTGCAAAAGTTCTCCCCCCTCCCCCTGAACCCCGCCCATCAACCTGATGCAAGGATCCTGAACGATGAACCTGATCGGTAAATTTGTCTTTGGCCTGACCGCCCTTTCGATGACGATGAGCACCGCCTTTGCCCAATCCGCCGACTGGCAGAAGCAAGTGGCGCGCGTGATTGCATCCAAGCAGACCTATCCCCGCGCAGCGCAGATGCGCGGCGAGGAAGGCACTGCGCGGGTGAAGCTGCATGTCAGTGCCGGTGGCGCGATTGAACGCAGCGAACTGGTCGCGCCTTCGGGTTCGAGCACGCTGGACAAGGAAGCCGTCGCCATGGCGACCCGCGCCGGATCGGTCCCGCCCCCGCCGGGTGGCGCGACGACGATTGTGGTGCCGGTGACCTGGAAATTGCTGTGATCCTGTGGATCACGGGGAAGCTCCCGTGATCTGAACGATACCCCCCGCCGGTCTTTGGGCCGGCAACCCTGGAGCGCCGGCTCCACTCCCTGGCTGGCGCGCATGAATGGGGCGGTTCTGCAAAGGACCGCCCCCTTTTTGTGCGGAGTTTCGCGCGGCAAACGTACTTTTTACAGGGGTTTATCCGGCGGCGAACCCGGACATTTTCGCCTGAGCAGGAGACAGATCGCGCGACCGGCACAGACGCCAAGCGCGGCGTCCTGCGGGAGGGGCGCATACCGGTTGGTGCGAGTGGCCGGACGGGCGGTATGCCCCCATGTCCGGCGCAGCCCGTGGATCAGACGGCAGCGGGAAACGGGGCGCGGCTCGCATGCGGCCCGTTTTCGTGCAGGCCGGGGGATGGATGGACACGTTTCGCGTGTGTGCCCATCGGTTGCCCCGGCGAAGGCATGATGCGGCGTGAAAGCTGCATCGGTGCCACCGTCTGTTGCATTGGCGGGATGTGCCCTGGGTCTTGAGCGTAACGCCCTGCATTGAACCCGAAAGCGCCAGTCCGCGCCGGTCGCGCCGGGGCGTTTCGCCATGCGAGAACCCCGAAGGAGAGAAGCGTGGCTGGCCTTTGCCTTGCTTCTGACCTGTGGCGGGGCATTTAACCCATTTGGTTCTATTTGTCAAGACTTCTGGGTGGCGGGGGATTGCGTGTGCCCCTCCACCACCCAGCGGATAGCCTTCCTCCCCATACCGGGGAGGAAGGACCTGTCAGCTCACTGCGAAGTTCAGTGCGCCGTCGCCTTCGTCGATGGTGACCGTGCTGCCATCAGGGATTTCGCCGCCAAGCAGCTTTTCGGCCAGCGGATCTTGCAGGTGGCGTTGCACCGCGCGTTTCAGCGGTCGCGCACCATAGACCGGATCATAGCCGACACGGCCCAGCCAGCGCTTGGCGGCATCGCTGAGATCGAGTGTAATTTTACGATCTTTCAGCAGCTTGGCCACACGCGCCACCTGGATTTCCACGATCGGGGCCATGTGTTCATGGCCCAGACGGTGGAACAGGATGATTTCATCCAGACGGTTGAGGAATTCGGGCCGGAAGTGGCTGCGCACCACATCCATAACCTGCGGTTCCACGGTCTGCACGTCCTGCCCTTCTTCCAGATTGGCAAGATACTGGCTGCCAAGGTTGCTGGTCAGGATGATGAGCGTGTTGGTGAAATCGACCACACGGCCCTGCCCGTCGGTCAGACGGCCATCGTCAAGCACCTGCAACAGCACGTTGAACACGTCGCTGTGGGCCTTTTCCACCTCGTCGAACAGGACGACCTGATAGGGCCGCCTGCGAACCGCTTCGGTAAGAACGCCGCCTTCATCATAACCAACATAGCCCGGAGGCGCACCGATCAAGCGGCTGACCGAATGCTTTTCCATGAATTCGGACATGTCGATGCGGACCATCGCGCTGTCATCATCGAACAGGAAACCTGCCAGCGCCTTGGTCAGCTCGGTCTTGCCGACGCCGGTGGGGCCGAGGAACAGGAAGCTGCCCAGCGGGCGGTTGGGGTCTTGCAGGCCCGCACGCGCGCGGCGGACGGCCTTGGACACGGCAAGCACCGCGTCCTTTTGCCCGATAACCCGCTGGCCCAGCACGTTTTCCATGTTGAGCAGCTTTTCACGCTCACCTTCCATCATGCGGTCAACCGGCACACCGGTCCACTTGCTGACGACAGCGGCGATGTCTTCGGCAGTCACCTCTTCGCGCAGCATGGCATTCTGGCTGACGCCTTGCGCTTCAGCCAGTTGCCGCTCCAGATCGGGGATGCGGCCATAGGCAAGCTCGCCCGCCTTGGCCAGATCGCCATGACGCTGCGCCTGATCGAGTTCGATACGCGCGGCGTCGAGCGCTTCCTTGACCTTGCCTTCGGCGGCAATCTTGTCACGCTCGTTCTGCCAGCGGGTGGTGAGTTCAGCCGACTGCTGTTCCAGATTGGCGAGATCTTCGCGCAGAGTGGCGAGCCGGTCTTTCGACGCGGTATCGACTTCCTTGGCGAGCGCCATTTCCTCGATCTTCATCTGGATGATGCGGCGGTCAAGCTTTTCGATTTCTTCGGGCTTGCTTTCCACTTCCATGCGGATGCGGCTGGCGGCCTCGTCCATCAGGTCGATGGCCTTGTCCGGCAGGAAACGGTCAGCGATGTAACGGTTGGACAGCGTGGCGGCGGCAACGATGGCGTTGTCGGCAATGCGGACGCCATGGTGCAGTTCGTACTTGTCCTTGATGCCGCGCAGGATGCTGATCGTGTCTTCCACGGTCGGTTCGCCCACGAACACCGGCTGGAACCGGCGCTGCAACGCGGGGTCTTTTTCGACATACTTCTGGTATTCATCCAGCGTGGTTGCACCGATGCAGTGCAGTTCGCCCCGGGCGAGCGCGGGCTTGAGCAGGTTGCCCGCATCCATCGCGCCTTCGCTTTTGCCCGCGCCGATCAGCGTGTGCATTTCGTCGATGAACAGGATGATCTCGCCTTCGGCGCCCTTCACTTCATCGAGCACGGCCTTGAGGCGTTCTTCAAATTCGCCGCGATATTTTGCGCCCGCGATCAGCGATCCCATGTCCAGCGACATCAGGCGGCGATCCTTGAGGCTGTCGGGCACGTCGCCATTGGCGATGCGCAGGGCAAGGCCTTCGGCAATCGCGGTCTTGCCGACGCCCGGTTCGCCGATGAGCGCCGGGTTGTTCTTGGTGCGGCGGGCAAGGATCTGCACGGTGCGGCGGATTTCCTCGTCACGGCCAATCACCGGATCGAGTTTGCCCTCGCGCGCGGCCTCGGTCAGGTCGCGGGCGTATTTCTTCATCGCGTCATAGGCGTTTTCTGCCCCGGCGCTGTCAGCGGTGCGGCCGCCGCGCAAGGCAGTGATCGCGGCTTCGAGGGCCTGCGCGGTGACATTGGCGGCTTTCAGCGCCTGCCCCGCCGTGGTGGTGGTGGCGAGCGAAAGCGCAACGAGCAGGCGTTCGACCGTGACGAAACTGTCGCCCGATTTGGCTGCGACCTGTTCGGCGGAATCGAGCACGCGCACGGCATCGTTATCAAGGCCGGGCGTGGCTTGCGCGCCCGAACCGGAGACGGCGGCGATCTTTGCCAGCGCCTTGTCCACTTCGGTCTGGGCAAGGGCCGCATTGCCCCCGGCGCGCTGGATCAGCCCGCTAGCCATGCCTTCGCTGTCTTCGAGCAAGGCCTTGAGGATGTGATCGGGCGTGATCCGCTGGTGATTCATGCGGATGGCAACGGTCTGTGCGGCTTGCAGAAAGCCTTTGGCGCGGTCGGTGAATTTCTCGATGTTCATGGCTTCGAGTGTCCTCCTGATGCGCTGAAGATGGTGTGGCTTTTTCGCAACACAAGGGTTGCATACGAAGAAAAGCACAGGGCGCAGCCGGTGTCACGAGGGACCGGGATGCGCAGTGTTCCTCCCCTGCAGGACAGCCTTTTTTAACGTCAGTTTTTTATACCTAGTTTTAAGGGTTATCGCCCGATATCGTAGCTTGGACATGTGGCATGAAGCGGATCTTGTATCTTGAATCCAAACTGCGAATGCGGCTGATAACAGCCGAATTCGAGCTGTTGTCGTTCCTCTATTTCAACGGGCCGACCAAATCGCGCGACCTTTCGCTGTCAACCAAATCATCTATCGCCAACTTCCAGTTGATCCTGCGCCGGCTGCGCGAAAGCGCGGTGGTGGAAGTGGAACAGGACCAGATCGACCAGCGGGTGCGGGTCTATCGGCTGTCCGATGAAATCCGGCACGAGTTTTCGATGATCTTCGATGCCGATGCGGAATCGCGCGCGGTGCTGCAGCAGATTGCCGGACTGGCCGAGCGCGAAACGGATGTGCTGGACCGCTGCGCTAACTGCGATCCTGATCTGTCGCAGCAACGCCCCAAGCTGGTATCGGTGCGCTGAACGAAAAAAGGTGCCGCAACCTTCATGGTTGCGACACCCCAAGTCACCCAAAGGTGATTTCCGGGAAGCGGGCAGGCTCCCCGGAAATCCTTCCCCGTCGTCAGTTCCCGACGGTGAGGTTGGTGCCGCCCAGCGTGGCAGCGGTGACCGAGCTGTTGCCGAAGGCCGAAGCCGAGGTAACATTGCCGTTCATGCTGACGCTGCTGCGGTTGACGATGCCGGTGATACCGGCAAGACCGCCTGCGGTCGCGCTGACATTGACGGAGCCGGAGTTGGTCTGGACGCTTGCCACCGAAGAGGTGAGCGGGCCAGTGCCGTTGCCAGCCGTGCCGTTGAGCGCGGTCAGGTTGAGCGTGTTGGTTGCAGCATTGCCATAACCGACCGCCGTGACCGAGTTGCCGTTCAGCGCGATGGCCGAGTTGGCAAGCTGGGTGTCAGCCGTTCCGTTGAAGCCCGCGCCATAACGGATGGTGGCCGTGGCGTTGATCGGACCGGTGTTGCCCTGGTTGTTGAGCACCGTATAGGCAGCCGACGTAGTAGAAGCATTTGTGTTCACGGTTGCCGGAGCGACGCCTGCGGCAAGGTTGGTTGCCGAAACCGACAGGCTGTTGGTGGCGTTGCTGCCGCCAGCGCTGGCGAAGGCATTGTTACCGTTGAGCGTAACCGTGCTCTGGCTGACGCCGGTTGTCGGGGTAAGCCCCACATCGTTGGTGGTGACCATCGCATCCAGCGTGGTGTTCGCAAACGAGCTGACAGCGCCGTTGTTGATCTGGCTGTTGGCCACACCGCCGGTTGCATTGGCAGTGTTCGCGGCCAGCGTCAGACTGTTGGACGAACGGTTGGCCAGAGCGCGCGCTTCGTTGGTGTTGCCATCCAGCGAAACCGTGCTTGAGGTGATGCCGTTGGCCGCTGCCACTTCGCCAGAAGTGTTGCGGACAGTCTGCGTTGCGGTTGCACCGACAGTTCCGGTGTTCTCTTGCGAATTTGCCAAAGCAAAGTCGGCATTGGCGGTACCATTGCCCAACGATGCGCTGGCAAGAGCAACGGTGCGGTCATCCAGCGCGGTAGCAGCCGAGGCCGAAAGCGTGTTGGTGCCGTCATTGGCGGTGCTGGATGCGCTGTTGGCGTTGTTGTCCAACGAGACAACCGAGGTTGCCACCGTGGCAGGCGCACTAGCCATCAGGTCCGAGGTGCTGGAGGTGGCGCCAGCAGTGGTCTGGCGCGACGACAGGGCTGCGCTGAGGGTAATCGCATTGCCATCCAGAGCGACGCTGTTTTCAACCAGATTGCTGCGCGCATCGGTCGACACGGCATTGTCCGAAACCGACACGCTGCTGTCAGACACTGCACGGACCGGCGCAGTGGCCGAGAACGTACCGATGGCCGACGCCGAGCTTGATCCCGCACCAGCATTCTGGGTGCTGCCGAGCGCATAATCGCCGGTCGCAGTCCAGTTGCTACCCGTGGCCGAACCGGAAACGGTTGCAGCGCCCGCATTGGCCGCACCGTCTGCCGTCACGTTGATGGCGTTGCTGGCGGTGTTCTGTGCCGAAGAAGCGGAGAAGGCATTGCCGTCAACCATGATCGAGGCATCATCGACCAGCCCCAGCGCTGCGACGCTGCCCATGCCATTGGCGGTGGCCGACGCAGCCATGCCATTGACAATCTGGCTGTTCGAAAGCGAACCGGTGCCTTCGATTGCGCCAGCAGCAAGGTTCACGGCATTGTCGGCAAAGTTGCTTTGCACCGCACCGTTCAGGGTGTTGCCCGAAGCCGACAGCGTGCTGTCATCCACCGTTTCGCCAACCGTCGTGGCAGCAACGTCGAACAAGCCGTTGGCAGTGGCCGTCAGCACATCATCAGCGCCCTGCACGGCCTGCGCGTTGTTCAGCGCATAGGTACCGCTCTTGAGGACCGGACCAGCAATGGCCGCTGTGGCGGATGCCTGTGCGATCGCGGTGGTGGCATCGACGTTGATCGCGTTGGTGCCGGCGTTGCCGGAAACCGTGGCGGAGAACGCATTGCGATCTGCTGCAAGCGTGCTGTTTGCAACCGATCCGGTGGTGGTCACCGAAGCGCTGGCACCCGAAGCAAGCGTTGCAACGAGGTCAGATCCCTGAACCGTCTGCTGGCTGGTCAGCGCGGAGGTGGTTTCAACCGAACCGCCCGAAAGCGCGGCCGAGTTGTTCACCGTGTTGCCGGTGACGCTGGCAGAAAGGCTGTTGTCTTCCACCAGCAGCGACGATGCGCTGATGTCATCAGTTGCAGCATCGCCCTGCGTGAGCAGATACTGTCCTGCAACAGCGGCGGTGAGGACGCTGCCATTATCGACCAGCTGATCGCTGGCCAGCGACGCGACGCTGGTGGCCACACCACCAGAGATGGTGGCATCAATACCGGTGCCTACAAGCGAGGTCGTGCCGGTCTGCGCCAGAGCATTGCGTGCCGAGTTGCCGATGGCATCGCCTGACGATTCGTTGCCGTCGATACGCAGCGTGCTGGAGATTACATCGCCGAGGCTAGCGATGCTTACGCCGCCAGCGGCGGGGACAGCAGGCTGAGCAAGCGTGACAAGGGGCGTAGTGCCATTGATCGGTGCAACCAGACCGGTGATCGTAACGGTAAACGCACCGCCATTGAATGGCCCGAACGAGTATGCGGGCTGACCGGCATATGCCGCAACAACCGCGTTATACTCGGTAAGCGTGGCACCGGTGACGTTTCCGCTGAAGGTGTAATTGCCGATCACGCCCGTCGACATACCCGACGCGGTCAAGGCCACTGCTGCAATTGCAGGCGCACCCGGAGCGCCAACCAGCGCGGTGACGGTGCCTTGCAGGCCCTGATCGTTGGTGACCGCAGCGTTGGCGGCCAGCGACGATGCGCTGAGCGTCAGAGCATTGCCTGCGCCAACGGTGACGTTGCCTGCAGCCGTGGCGTTCTGGCGGTTGCCATCCGATACCACGCTGGCAGCGGTCACATCACCACCGACCAGCGAACGGATCGAAGTGCCGCTGAGCGCAGGTGCTGCCGTCGAAACGCTGTCGGTCAGACTGGCGACGCTGTTGGTGCCAGTTGCCGACTGTGCGCTGGCAATGGCGAAGCTGCCATCTGCCGACGCGGCGTTCACGTTGGCGATGGCGCTGTCGCTGGCTGCGCTGGTGCTGGCGGCATTGGCGGCAACCGAGTTGGTCACGCGGTTGGCCGCAGACAAGGCGAGCACATCGTTGTCCGAAGCCGACAGCGACGAAGCGCTGACATTGCCCGAAACGGTGTTGAACGCAGCGTAGTCGTCAACGCTGTTGGTGCTGACCTGCGCGATGGTGCTGGCAGAAGTCGACATCTGGTTGGACGCGACTGCAGCGACACCTGCTGCACCCGACGAAATGCTGGATGCGCCGATGGTAGCGGCATTGCTGCCATAGTTGCCCTGTGCCGTTGCGGACAGTGTATTGGCATTGTTGGCGACGGTGGAGCCTGCAACGTCACCCGTGACGCCGACCTGCGAGGAAACCGTGGTGTTGCCCACCGTGGCGCGCGTTGCCTGCGCATCGACAGCCTGAATGGTGGCAACCGAGACGCCAGCATTTGCCGAAGTTGAACCCGACGGCGGTGCATCGGCATTATTGCCAGTTCCCACGGTCGAATAGCTGTTGATGCCGGCCAGGTTTACGCTGGATGCCGCATTATTGCCGGTGGCCGTGGCGCGTTCAGCGTTGCCGGTAACCGACGCGGACGAGGCGGACAGTGCCGGAACAGCAGGCGTTGCGCCGGTGATGTTGATGGCGCTGGAGGTGATTGTCGTTGCGTTGGAATCCACCACGCTGCGCTGCGCGGTGCCGACGCCGACCGAAGCCGAAACGCTGTTGGCGCCAGCAGCCGAAACCGTGGATGCGCTGTTGTTGGCGGTCGACGTTGCGCTGTCGCTGGCATTGCCAACGGTCAGCGTGCTGGCCGAAACGCCCTGATTGTTGGCGCCCGAAACGGTGATGGCTTTCGTGCCGAAGACCGTTGCATCGACCGATGACTGGCTGGGAAGCAGAATGATGTCGTTGGAATCGCGTGCGCTTTGTGCGGTATAGACGCCAAGCCCCGCAGTGGTGCTTGCGCCAACCGACGTGGAACCGCTGATCAGCGGCTGTCCCGCAGTGGTCGAAACAGACGTCGATGCAGTGCTACCCGAACCATTGATCTGGTTGACCGGATCGATGGTGAGCGACTGGGTTGCAGTGTTGGTGGTGCCAGCAGCGCTGACGGTGGGGCTGGTAACAGTGACCGTGCTGTTCTGCACGCCATATGCAGGCGTGGGAACATTCGCGACCGCAGCCGACTGACCCGACGACACGGTGCTGCTGACCGAGTTGGTGTTGTTCTGCGCGGTCGACTGCACATTGGCGTTCGACACAGGCGTTACCGATGCAACGCTGCCGAAGCTGCCAACGCTTTGTGCATGTGCGCCACCTGCAAGACCGGCTGCAACGGCGCTGACGCCGGCAAACAGTGCTGCCTTTCTGAAATTAGACTTCATAAATTCCCCCAAATTAAATGCATCGGAATAGATGCAGTTAAAAAGTTCACTCTGGACAAAAGATGCGATTCACTTCTTCACTTCACTCACTGCACGTTGAAAGGATTACGACCCTACTTCTTGCGCACCATCAGGCGGGCAATCTCTTGTCTTCCCGGTCCGTCGGGATGAATGGATGTGTCGGCCTTGTCGGGGCGCCAGGTGACGGTGACCGCCCCTGCAGCAATGCCGCGGTTCGACAGCGACGCGATGATGATGGCGAGGCGTTGATCGAGCAGCGCGTCCCGCTTTCCGGCATCGAAGTTTTCCGTGTCGCGCGCGACGATCATCACTTCGACCGGCCCCTTGGCCGCCATCTGCGCGATCTGATCGAGCAGCGATTGCGCGGCACCGCCGATGGACACATCGCCAAATTCGAACGGCACGATCACCAGATCGCTGCTGTTGGATGCGCCCTTGGCCTCGACCGAATTGAGCGCGCTGCCCACAGGAGCGGCAGGCGCGGCGACCGGGGCTGGGGGCGGAGGCGGCACGGCAGAGGCGGCGGCGATCTGCTCTTCCGCTGCACTTGCCGATGCAGGCGACGGGGCCGCATGGCCGAAAGCAGGCACCGGCAGCGCGCGGGCGGCGCGGATCTCGTCCGACGTCTTTTCGGGCACGCGGCCATCATATTGGGCAAGGCATTCGCCCGGATCGACGCCGTTGACCGCAGCCACCAGCTTGATCGTGGCTTCTTCAAGCGCGGTGCGGATGCCGAGCTGGAGCGGTTCCTGCCCCTTGGAGCCGACGTTGATATCGACCAGCGTTGTGCCAAAGAAACGGAACAGGCCCGCGCCGACTTCATAGCCGCTGAACTGCTTGGACAGGCTGACGGTCTTGACCACCACCAGCGTTTTGGAATCCACGATACGCAGATCGAGCGCGACGCTGGTGGTGAAGGTGCGTGCCTTGGGACCGATGTTGTCGATCTGGAACTGCGCACCGCCCGACTGGATATTGTAGTTAACTTCGGTGATGCCGCCGACGATGAAGTAATCGGACTTGGTGATGGTGCCGCCGAAATAGGGCAGCCATGGCACCGGCTGGCCGTTGACCGCGTGGACCTGTCCATCGCCAAGCTGGCGGCGGTCGGTATAGCCCAGTTCGCGTTCGGCCACGGTGGGATCGAAGCGTTCGGCAATCAGGATCGGCCCACCGATCTTGCCCAGCGCCGAATAGACCATGAGCGAACCGCCCTGAGTAACGGCGCTGCCTTCGTTGATCGAATACTTCGAAGTGTAATCCTTGACGTCACCCACCGCGATAACCTTGGTGCCGACGCGTTGCTGGACCAGCCTGTCACCAAAGCAGGCCATCACGCCTTCAAGCGGAGTGCGGTTGTCTCGCACGGGCGACCCCATCGGCGTGGCGACTTCACCGCGACCGAGCTTTTGCGCGTTGAGGGCGGGCTTAAGCGCCACGCACCCACCGAGCATAGAGACAATAACGGCTGCGGTCGAAACTTTGCCGATTCGGGCGATGTTCTTGAATTTCAGCATCATCTATCGCCCTCAGTTCAGCAGGCCAAATTGGCACGAGGTCGAGCCATTGACGGTTGAGGTCTGGTCACCAGAGTTGTTCTGGTCCGTATTCAGAACCTGATTGGCATCGACATTGGCGTGTGCATCGACATCACCATTGGCGTGCGAAATGATCTTTCCGGTATTGTTCTGATCGGTGGTCGAACCGTTGGTCGCCGATGTCATCCCGGCAAGCTGATCGGTGGAAGAGGTATTGCCCACCGACGATGCAGAAGTGCCGCTCAACCCTTGCGACGCACCGCTGGCCGAGCTGCTGGAGCTGTTGCCGGTGGAGGTTGCACTGACCGCGCAGTTATACTGCTTGTCGATGTTTGTGGTGTAAACCGGAGGAGCGTAATTGTAATATCCGCCAATCTTCTGCTGGCGCAGATTTTCAAGATAGGCACGATTTACTTTGTCCTGAGTCGTTTCGAACTGCCAGGCAAGATTTTCGCTGACACCATTGGCATGGACGGCAGGGACATTCACAAGTGAAAAGGCAATCGCGGCCCCACCCAACGCCGCCTTACTCACTGAGAACAGAACATTAGGCATAACCACCCCTTACAATACTTTTCAGAATGACGAAATAATTCGCCAATCCGACAATCAAGTTCAGGGTAAACAAGCGATTTACCAAAAAAACTATTGTTTATATATTTAAAATATTCTTCATAATTTCTGTGCTTATATTTCATGTCGATTTTTTATGGGTATTTCTGATGGATACCTGCAGGTGCTGATGGAAGGTGTGGCGACAGGATCAGGCGCAGCACATTCCCATCTTGCGGGCGACGAGCACGCACAAACGCCCCCTGTGCGCTGGCAAGGGGGCGGCCTGAATCGGATTGCGATTACTTGATAAAATAGCACCGCAATCGATTTCAAAATCACGGTAGTTGACAGCTTAGTTAAACGGTAAAAATGCGCTGTATCGGCAAGATCCGCCTACACCCACGATCAGGCAGCGACGTTTGCCACCACGCCATTTTCAATCCGGCTGCGCACAGCCATCAGTATGGAATTGCCCTCAGGATCGGTTGTGAAGATCATGTCGAACTCGGCACGAATTTCCGGCGCAAGATCATAGACCCGCACGCGACGATCATCATCGGTACTTAAGGCTAATATAATATTAGAACTTTTCAATCTACGGAGTATGATCTGGAAGTTAGCGATGGATGTTTTGGTCCTGACAGCAAGATCACGGGATTTTGTCGGACCATTGAAATACAACCACGAGAGCAACTCAAACTCCCCGGTAATAAGCCTTAACCTTAACTTAGATTCAAGTTCCAAGATATTCTTCATCTATCCCCCCCCGGGTTGGTCGGCAATTATATTCCCTTAAAATGGCACTTATTAGCAATTATCATTTTTGCCTATATATTTTAGTTAAATAGGCATAAACCTTGATTCAGATTTCGGATCAGGGACCGATGGGCTGTATTGACCGCAAAAGGACAGAGGCAAGACTCGACACGGCGAGCCGTGCAGCCAGGTTCAGAAAGGAGAGGGGCTGCCTCGGCCGCCAGCCCTGCAAAGCGCGAAAACCCCTTGGCGGGGCGGTGTCAGACCGTAATCTGGCCGACCGTAATCTGGCGCTGCTCAAGATCAGAAGGGGCTGGCATTTCGGGGGTGTCGGCCAGCATGGCGGCGGCACTGCGCGCATCGGTGTCTTGCTTCCAGATCTGATGTTCCGGTTCAAAATCGCGGTCGTTTTTGGCGAGCTTTTCAAGCATTTTGCCGACAGGAATGGCAGGGACGCTGGCAATGACCAGCCAGATTCCCAGAAATGTTGCGATATAAGCCATAATGCTTTTCCCAACGATTCGATATTTAGCCAAAACTTTCCGAATTATAATTTTTTATTTCACCGCTATTTATCTTCCCGTCATGCGCGCAGCGGCTTCGGTGCGCAGGCGGTCGGCTTCGAGTTCACGATCATCGATGGCACCGTCCTTGTTGCCGTCCAGCCGATCAAAATTGGTCGACATTTTCACGATCCATTCGCTTTTCGACAGACGGCCATCACGGTTGGAATCAAGCGTATCGAGATAGGGCTTCTGATCTTTTGGAGGCTGCGGGCGCGCCATCTTCATGAATTCAGGCCCAGACAACGATCCGTTGCGATCCGCGTCGAGATCGACAAACAGGCGTTGATAGGTGGTAACGATGCGCTGGTTTTCGCCCCGTGCCTGATGATCGGCCAGCTCCTGAAGACTGACTGAACCATCGGCATTCGCGTCCATCGCGGTAAATTCCGCCCCGCGATCGCGCAGGTAATCATCCAGACGCAGAACCGGCTGAAGCGGCGACTTTGCGGCCGGTGCGCCAGCCTTGGCAACCGCACTCTTGGTTGCAGGTGCCTTTGGCGCAGCAGGCTGGACGGACGACGCAGGTTTGCGCGCGGGCGCCGTCTGCGCAGCCGCCGGCGACGACACCGCAGCAACTAGCGCAACGGCAGCCACACCAAGACGCAAATGGCGAAGATATATAGAAAAAGACCACATGATACTTGCCAATCGCCTGCCTGATTTGCGCCGCTTCTGTTGCGCAGTTGCCCGATGCGCGGCGGAAATGGGGCATGCAGAAATCGCGGCAGCGACCAGAGCCTTGTCATAGATCTGCATGCCCCATGGGCAAACCCACCGGGGAAGTGGGTTTCCCGCAAGACGTTTAGGTAGAATTGGGGTTCGACCATCCTGCAGGAGCGGCGATTTAGCCAGCGTCCTGCAAACGCTTTAAGTCCGAATTTTATGAATTTGGACTAGCTATTATTTTTAGATGCTTTTGTAGCATTCTTTTTGAATTTATACATTCATCATCCATCTTTTACTTATATAGTTAAATGTTTTCTATTTCATACGAAAAGTGAATTAGCTCCATCGGCAGTTGACTTGCTTAACAGGGAGCCAATACATGAAGCTTAAGTATTTGATTTCCACTTCCACGGCTGTTCTTGGCCTGATTGTAAGTGGTAGCGCAGTGGCACAGCAGGCCACTTCCGGCACGTTCGCAACCTCGATTCCGAATGCTCCGCCGCCCACCGTGGATGCCGAATCGTTCACTGGTGGCATTGTTGGCCCCAGCAGCAACGCATTCAACATCGTGCAGATCAACGCAAACCAGTCGACCTATCAGACGTCGAACTTCCAAACCGGCGTTGCAGACTACAACGAAAACGGCTCGGTCCGTTCGACCGCTTCGATTTACAACCCGATCACCGACACCAACATCGGTGGCAACTTCGACAGCAACGTCGGCGAATCGTTTGGCTCGGCAACGCAGAACCATGCCGTTGCAGCGAACGGCGGCGTCACGGTGAAGACCACGACGTCGTATCTGGCCACCGATTCGGCCGGTAACGGCGCAATTTCCGGCGCGACGGTGACCACTACCGAAACCGGCGTGCAGCGCGATTATGCCTTGACCGGTTCGGGCACCACCACCGTCAGCGACATCAATGTCGGCGGCGTCGCCAGCGCTGTATCCTATAACTACGATGCTGAAGCCAACAATTACGGGATTGAGCAAGCTTTCGCGGCCTATTCGACGACCGGATTTAATGCGGAAACGCAGACCGCCTCCGTCGAACAGAACGTGACGAGCATCGGCACCAGCGGTTCCAGCTACACCACGTATGCAGGCACGGCTTCTTATGCCGTCACCCCGGTTCTGGACGAAAATGGCAATGTCGTGCTGGACAGCAACGGTCTGCCGCTCACCACCGGTGGCGTTTCGGTTGCCTTCAACGAAACCCCGACAAACCAGACTCTGGTGACGTCGGCAGGCGTAACCACCACCGGTTCGCTTCAGGCAGGCAACGTGTCCATCAGCGGCAACACCGTTTCAACGGGCGGCAACGGCAATCTGGTTCTGCATGGCGGCACCAATTCGACCGAAGTGACGCTGGGCGATGCAGGCTTTGCCGTGACCAGCGCGCGTTTTGCGCGGGACGAAGACGGCAACGTCATCGTGGATGAAGACGGCAACCCGACCTATGCCAGCACGTTGACGCCGACCCTGACGGTCAGCAACGAAGGCGCAGTGACGGTTTACGGGCAGATCGGTGGCGTTGTTGCCGGCACCGAAGCTGACCACGCGGTCAACCTTGGCCAGATGAACGCTGCGGATGCCGTGCTGAGCGGCCAGATCGCACAGGAAGTGCTCGACCGCACTGCTGGCGATGCGGCCACGCTGGCTTCGGCCAACAGCTTCACCACCACGAGCGTTGCGGCAGAAGCCAGCGCGCGCGTGGCTGGGGATGCAGCAACGCTCAGCTCGGCAAAGTCCTATGCCGATGCAGGCGATGCGACGACGCTGGCTTCGGCGAAGAGCTTCACTACCAGCGCAGTGGCTTCGGAAGCTGCGCTGCGCACCGCTGGCGATGCCGCGACGCTGGCTTCGGCCAAGTCGTACACCGACAACGCTGTGGGCGCTGAACGCAACGCCCGCATGGCTGCGGATAACGTGCTGCGCGACCAGATCGCCAGCTCGACCGCCACGGCGATCGCGCTGGGTGGTGCAACCATCCTGCCGGACAGCAACTTCACCCTGTCGGGCAACGTGGGCTTCTATGAGGGCGCTTCGGCCCTGGCGGTTAACGCCGCAGCCCGCGTGAGCGAATCGGCCTACATCACCGGCGCGTTCGGTGGTGGGCTGAACAAGAACGGTCAGGTCGGCGGTCGCGTCGGCGTGGTCTTCGGCTTCTGATCGAAGTTGGGAGGGGATGGAGGAGACTGCGTGTCTCCTCCTGAATCGGGGCCACTCTCCAGCGCATGGGGGGTGGCCTTCCTTCTGAAAGGCCCCCGTTTTTCACAATACATCACTGACCAATAAGACAATTTTGGAGGCTGGCATGACCATGATTCATATCGTCGAGCAGGACAGCTCGTCAGCCGATGAAATTTCCAAGAAATTCCAGCGTATTGGCATGACCGCCAAGATCTATAGCGATTCCACCGAAATCTTCCGCGAGATCCCGTCCGATGGGCCGGTATTGATCCGCCATGATTTTTCGGCCCGCAGCGTGGAGGCGATGTGCGCCGAACTTGATGCGGCGGGGATCGGGCTGGACGTGATCGCCTATGCCCACAATCCCAGTGTCGATGCCGTGGTTTCGGCCATGAAGGCAGGCGCTTCGGATTATATCAGCGCGCCGCTGACGTTGAAAAAGCTGAAGAAGGTCGCCAAACACGCCGATGCCATCGGCAATGCCAACACGCCGCGACAGGACCGCGCCAGCGCCAGAGCGCGGCTGAACCAGTTGACCGAGCGCGAACGCGACGTGGTGCGGTTGTTGACCAAGGGATATCGCAACCGTGAGATCGGCGAGGTGCTGGGCATCAGCCACCGGACAGTAGACGTACACCGCACCAATCTTATGCGCCGCCTGGGCACGACGCGGCTGGCCGAACTGGTGGAACTGCGCATCAAGGCGGGCGATATCTGAGCAGGCGGTAAACCGGCGGCGCCATTGCCGCCGGTCTTCGCAATTTCACTTTACCGGCGCGGGAGCCTTGGGCGCGTCAGGGGCAAATTCCCTGCCAAAGAAGCTGTTCGCATACCAGCGGGGGCGCTGGTCGGCGTTGGCGAGGCTTTGCACGGTGTAGTAATTCACTTTGGCGAACAGCGCGCCCGCATCCCAGTTGAAAGGCAGTTTCATGTCGTCGCTGGGCTGGTGGTAGTTGGTTTTCAGGAAATCGCGGAAGGCCTTTTCGCCGGGGCCGGCAAATCCGGTCATCATGAACACGGCGGGGACGCCCTGCTGCACGAAGCGGTAATGGTCTGACCGGGTGAACAGCCCTTCTTCGGGCATAGGATCGGGCGAGAGGGTGATGCCCGCCTTCTTTGCCGCTTCGGCCACGACCGGACCCATAGTGGAATTTTCCGCGCCGAAGGCCACGACATCGCTGAACATATAGGTCAGGATCGGCATGTCGAAGTTGACCAGCGCCACGACGTCGCCCTTAGTCACCGGATTGCGGGCGAGGTAGTCGGAGCCGATCAGGCCGCCTTCTTCGCCGGTGAGCGCGGCGAACAGGACCGAGCGGCGTGGCTTGTCCCTGGCCACGGCCTTGGCAACTTCGAGCATGGTGGCGACGCCCGATGCATTGTCCATCGCGCCGTTGTGCAGTGTGTCTTCGCCTTTGCCGTGAATACCGATGTGGTCGAGATGCGCGGTCATGCCGACATATTCGCTGGCAAGCCGGGCATCGCTGCCGGGCAGCATGGCGACGACGTTTTCGCTGATGACGTCCTTCCACGCGCTGTTCATGGCGATGGATGCCTTGGCTTTCAGATCAAAGCCCTTGGGGCGGCCGCCGGTCTTGTTGGCCTGTGCCAGCACTTTTGCCAGTGGCTTGCCCGCGGCGGCGAACAGCGGCGCGGCGACATCGGGGTTGAGCGTGACCGAGGCCTTGATGGCGGGCGCACGGCTGAAGGCCTTGCCATCGGTGCCGACCCAGCCTTTGGCCGGACCATCGGCCATGGCCACGCGCTTGTCCCACGGGCGGCGGGCGGTGTCTTCTATGGTAGGCACGGTGATGACGGCAATCGCGCCGCGCTTCATCGCCATGACGGCCTTGTCGGAATTGAGATGCGCGCCAAGTTCGCTGGGCGTGCCTTTGGGGAAGCCGGACAGGACGACGACGATCTTGCCCGTTACGTCCAGCCCCTTGTAATCGTCAAAGCCAAGGTCGGGGCGATCAAACCCGAAACCTGCGAAGACCAGCGGGGCGCTGGCGGAGACGGCCTTGTCGGTCAGGCTGGGGCGCAGCAGGACTTGCGCGGTATCGGCCAGCGCAATGCCCTTGCCGCCATAGCTGAGAGTGAGGCTGGGCGTGCCTTCAAGCCGGGCTTCGCGCACGGTCAGCTTCTGGAAGAACGAGCCGTCGGGTGCGGCAGGCTTCAGCCCCATGGCGATGAATTGCGAGGCGACATAGTTGGCGGCGATGTCATAACCGCGCGTGCCGGTGTCGCGCCCTTCGAGCAGGTCATCGGCCAGGAAGGTGACGTGGGCGCGGACGGCCTGCGGATCGAACACCAGGTCTTGGGCGAGCGCCGGGACGGCAGTGGTGGCAAGCAGGGCGGCAATCAGGAGCGACTTGACGTTCATCGTTCTCTCTATGTCGTTTGTCGAAATGGATGAAAGGGGCGGCGGGGCAATTACCCCTCCCCCTTGCATGCGCGCGAGGATGCGCACTAGAAAGTTGCAATGCAAACCATTTTGCCCCTGTTCAGGCAGGGGAGCGTCTGGAACAACGGCTTATCTGGCGGTCTTTGATGACCGTAGCCCAATTCACAGGAATTTCATGCAGCGTCATCTTTCCGCAAGCCTGCTTTGCCTCAGCCTCGCCACCACTGCCCTTACCGCCCCGGCCTTTGCGCAAGAGGCCAAGCCCGCGCCGCTCAGCGATCTGGTGGCCAAGGTGAACATTCCCTATGAAAGCTTCAAGCTGGACAACGGGCTGACCGTGCTGGTCCATACCGACCGCAAGGCCCCGGTGGTGGCGCTTTCGGTGTGGTATGGTGTGGGATCGAAGAACGAACCCAAGGGCAAGACCGGCTTTGCCCACCTGTTCGAACACCTGATGTTCAACGGCACCGAAAACGTGCCGGGCGATTTCTTCCAGCCGCTGCAACAGGTGGGTGCGACCGACCTGAACGGCACGACATGGTTTGACCGCACCAATTATTATGAAACAGTGCCCACCGGCGCGCTCGACATGACGCTGATGATGGAAAGCGACCGCATGGGCCACCTGCTGGGCGCGGTGACGCAAGAGGTGCTGGATAACCAGCGCGGCGTTGTGCAGAACGAAAAGCGGCAGGGCGACAACCAGCCATACGGGCTGGTGGAATACGAGCAGCTTGAGAACCTTTATCCTTCGGGCCACCCCTATCACCATTCGACCATCGGTTCGATGGCGGACCTGGATTCGGCCAGTCTGGATGACGTGAAGGGCTGGTTCAACGACCATTACGCCCCCAACAACGCAATCCTTGTGCTGGCAGGCGATGTGGATGTGGCGACCGCAAAGGCCAAGGTTGCCAAGTGGTTTGGCGATATCAAGTCCGGCCCGGCGGTAAAGCCGGTCAGCGCGCCGGTGCCCACCCTGCCCGCGCCGCTGGCCAAGACGATCAAGGACCAGGTGGCGACCACGCGCATCTATCGCATGTGGGCGATTCCGGGGCTGGACAATGCTGATTACCTGCCTCTGGACCTTGCCGCATCGGTGCTGGGCGGGCTGGCATCGTCGCGGCTGGACGATGCGCTGGTGCGCCAGCAGAAGGTGGCGGTGGGGGTTTCGGCCAGTGCCGAAATCTTTGCACAGGCGGGCCAGTTTGTGGTTCAGGCCGATGTGACGCCGGGACAGGACGTGACCAAGGCCGCCGCAGCGCTGGATGCTGAAATCGCGCGCTTCGTGAAGGAAGGGCCAAGCGCGGACGAACTGCTGCGCGCGGCCACGACGGCAACGGCAGGCGAAATTCGCGGGCTGGAACGCACCGGCGGCGGCAATGGCAAAGCTCCGACGCTGGCCGAAGGGCTGCTGTATAACGGCGATCCGCAGCACTATGCCAAGGAACTGAAGCGCATTGCCGCGATGCAGCCCGCACAAGTGCAGGCCGCGATGGCCAAATGGCTGAAGCGGCCCGCATTTTCGCTGACGGTAGAGCCGGGCGAACGCACCGAAGGCGGCGAAGCGCGTGCAGGATTCTACACCAGTGAGGCGACCGGTAGCCACCCCGCCTATTTCCGCGATCCCGACATGGCGGCCAAAGGCGCGCCGGTTTCGAGCACGGGGCCTGCGGACCGGTCAAAGCTGCCCGCCGTGGGTGAACTGGCCCCGCTGGACTTCCCGACGATTGAACGGGCGACGCTGAAGAACGGCATTCCGGTCTATTTCGCCAAGCGCACGGCGGTGCCGACTGTATCGGTGCGGGTGAGCTTTGACGCGGGCTATGCCGCCGATCCCAAAAGCGCGCTGGGCACCGAATCGCTGCTGCTAAGCCTGATGAACGAAGGCACCGACAAGCTGGATTCATCGGCGCTGGCGCGGGAACGCGAACGGCTGGGAGCGACCATCAGCCTTTCGGCCAATAGCGACACGACATCGTTTCAGGTGAATGCACTGTCGCCCAATCTGGCGCCGTCGCTGGGCCTGCTGGCCGATGTGGTGCGCAGGCCGGCGCTGAACCCGGCCGAGCTTGAGCGCGTGCGCGTGCAGCAGCTTGCCGGGATTGCCGCCGAAATGAAGAACCCGCAGGCGCTGGCAACGCGCGTGCTGGTGCCGACGATCTATGGCAGCCACCCCTATGCCTTCCCGTCGAGCGGATCGGGCGATCCCGAAGTGGTGAAGACGCTGACCCGCGATGATCTGATGGCGTTTCACGGGCGCTGGTTCCGCCCGGACACGGCCAAGATCTTTGTGGTGGGCGACACCACGCTGGATGCGGTCGTCACCATGCTGGACGCATCGTTCGGCGATTGGAAAGCCAACCGCATGGCCCGCCCGGTGAAGGATTTTTCGGCTGCCGTAGCCCCGTCGAAAGCACGGATCATTCTGGTCAACCGCCCCGGATCGCCGCAGTCGATGATCATGGCGGGCAAAGTTCTGGACGCCAAAGGCACCGACGATCTGGTGCAGTTGAACACCGCGAACGACATTCTGGGCGGCAACTTCCTGGGCCGGATCAACATGAACCTGCGCGAGGCCAAGGGCTGGACCTATGGCACGTTCAACGGGGTGAGCGAGCCGCTGGACCGCATCAGCTTCCGCGTAATCGCCCCGGTGCAGACCGACCGTACCGGCGATGCCATTGCCGAAATCAAGCGCGAGATCGACAGCTTCGTCACCGACAAGGGCGTGACAGCGGACGAACTCGACTGGTCGACCAAGGGCAGCGCGCGCGAACTGCCGGGCATGTTCGAAACCAGCGGCGCGGTGCTGGACGGCATGGCCAAAGTGGTGACCTATGGCCGCCCGGACGACTGGTTTGAAACGCTGGCAGGCCGTTATGGCAAGATGACCGCCGCCGAAGCCGACAAGGCGTTCCGCGCCAAGATTTCGACCGACGGCATGGTGTGGGTCGTGGTGGGCGATGCCGCCAAGGTTAAGCCGCAACTTGAAAAGCTGGGCCTGCCTATCGAGGAGATGGCCGCACCGAAGTGACGAAGGTTGATGGTTGCCCGTCTTGCTATTGACACTTTTGTAGATAGACTGCGGGCAACGACACCAGTGGGAGAGACACCATGTCCGTTGCCGGCACTTACAATTGCGTCACGAAAACCCCGATGGGGGATCAGACCAGCACGTTCACCGTCAATCCTGATGGCGACAGCTTTACCGGAAGCAACGCCGGGCAGATGGGTTCGATGGAGGTCGAAAACGGCAAGGTCGAGGGCAACACCCTGATCTGGCAGATGAAGATGACCGTGCCCATGCCGATGACGCTGGACTGCAAGGCCAGTATCGACGGTGATACGCTGACCGGCACGGTGACGGCAGGCATGTTTGGCACGTTTCCGATGGAGGGGACGCGGGCCTGAAGCGCAGCCTGTCAGGCTGAAACGAAAAAGGGGAAGGCTTTGCGGCCCTCCCCTTTTTTGTTTCCGGGCAAGCTGACGATCAGGCCAGCTTTTTCTTCAGCAGTTCGTTGATCATCTGCGGATTGGCCTTGCCCTGCATGGCCTTCATCGTCTGGCCGACGAAGAAGCCGAACAGAGCCTCCTTGCCTGCGCGGTACTGTTCCACCTTGTCGGCATTGGCGGCAAGGATACCGTCGATGGCAGCTTCGATGGCGCCGGTGTCCGAGGTCTGCTTCAGGCCTTCACGTTCAACGATCACGCCTGCGGCATCGCCGGTTTCGAGCATCTTTTCCAGCACCTGCTTGGCGATGGAACCGCTGATCGTGCCATCGGCCACCAGCGCCAGCAGCTCTGCCCCGGCGGCAGGCGTGACCGGCGAGGTATCGAGGCCCTTGCCCAGCTTGTTCAGCGCGCCGAACAGTTCAGAGATCAGCCAGTTGGAGGCCTGCTTGGCCACATCGGCTTCGGCCTTGTTCGCCTTGGCAGCAGTTTGCGCCAGCAACAGTTCGAACCAGCGCGCGGTTTCGACATCTGCCGTCAGCACGCCCGCGTTATACGCCGAAAGGCCGAGCGCGGTTTCATAACGCGCGCGTTTGGCATCGGGCAGTTCGGGCAGACTGGCGCGGCATTCTTCAAGGAATGCGTCGTCCAGTTCGATGGGCAACAGGTCGGGATCGGGGAAGTAGCGGTAATCGTGCGCATCTTCCTTTGACCGCATCGAGCGGGTTTCGTTGCGATCAGGATCGTACAGGCGGGTTTCCTGAACGACCGTGCCGCCATCCTCGATCAGCGCGACCTGACGGCGCGCTTCCTGTTCGACCACAGCCATGACGAAGCGGACCGAGTTGACGTTCTTGGTTTCGGTGCGGGTGCCAAATTCATCGCCCGGCTTGCGGACCGAGACGTTGACGTCGGCGCGCATGGAACCCTGATCCATGTTGCCATCGCACGACCCGACATAGCGCAGGATCGTGCGCAGCTTCGACAGGTAAGCCCCGGCTTCGGCAGGTGAACGCATGTCCGGGCGGCTGACGATTTCCATCAGCGCCACGCCCGAACGGTTAAGGTCGACATAGGACATGGTGGGGTGCTGATCGTGCATCAGCTTGCCCGCATCCTGTTCCACATGGATACGCTCAACGCCGATGGTCTTGATGCTGTCGGGGTTCTTGTCGTCCAGCGCGATATCGATCTGCCCTTCGCCCACGATGGGGTGATAGAGCTGGCTGATCTGGTAGCCCTGCGGAAGATCGGCATAGAAGTAGTTCTTGCGGTCAAACCGCGACCACTTGTTGATCTGCGCATCGATGGCCATGCCGGTGCGCACCGCCTGACGGATGCATTCGCGGTTGGGCACGGGCAACATGCCGGGCATCGCCGCGTCAACAAGGCTTACCTGCGTGTTCGGCTCTGCCCCGAACGCGGTGGCGGCGCCCGAAAACAGCTTGGCGTTGGTGGTGATCTGCGCGTGGACTTCAAGGCCGATCACGACCTCCCATTCACCGGTTGCGCCCTGGATACGATAATCGGTCATGCTTACCACCACTTTGCCGGACGGGCTGTGAACTGGGCGCGCGCTTCGATGGCGAGGCCTGCATTAAGGACGGCTTGTTCGTCAAAGGCCTTGCCGATGATCTGAAGACCCAGCGGCAGGCCGTTGCGGTCTAGCCCGGCGGGGACCGACATGGCGGGGAGGCCGGCGAGGCTGGCGGGGACCGAGAACACGTCGTTCAGGTACATTTCCAGCGGATCGGCGCTCTTTTCACCCAGCGCGAAGGCCGAGGACGGCGCGGTGGGGGCGAGGATGACGTCGACCTGCTTGAAGGCTTCGGTGAAATCGCGGCTGATGAGCGCGCGGACCTTCTGCGCCTGCGTGTAATAGGCATCGTAGAAGCCTGCCGAGAGGACGTAAGTGCCGATCAGGATGCGGCGCTTGACCTCTGGCCCGAACCCTGCGGCGCGGGTGGCGGCATACATGTCCTGAAGACCAGCGCCCTGGGGAAGATCGCGCAGGCCATAGCGCACGCCATCGTAACGGGCGAGGTTGGACGAGGCTTCGGCAGGGGCGATGATGTAATAGGTGGGCAGCGCGTATTTGGTGTGCGGCAGGCTGATTTCGACGATTTCAGCGCCCGCATCCTTGAGCCATGCGATGCCATCGTCCCAGCTTTTCGCCACGTCGGCGTCCATGCCATCAAGGCGGTATTCGCGCGGGATGCCGACTTTCTTGCCGCGCATGTCGGCGTTGAGGCCTGCCGTCCATTCGGGCACGGGCAGGTTGAGGCTGGTCGAATCCTTGGGATCAAACCCGGCCATGGCTTCGAGCATGATCGCACAGTCGGTCACGTCGCGGGCCATCGGGCCTGCCTGATCGAGCGATGAGGCGAAAGCGACCACGCCCCAGCGCGAGCAGCGGCCATAAGTGGGCTTGATGCCCGAAATGCCGGTGAAGGCAGCGGGCTGGCGGATGGAGCCGCCGGTATCGGTGCCGGTGGCGGCAGGCGCGATGCGCGCAGCAACGGCTGACGAGGAACCGCCTGACGAACCACCGGGGGCAAGCGCGGCGGTGTCACCCGGCTTGCGCCACGGCGAGATCACGTTGCCGAAAGCGCTGGTTTCGTTGGAGGACCCCATGGCGAACTGGTCAAGGTTGAGCTTGCCCAGCATGCCTGCGCCCGCGTCCCACAGCTTCTGCGAGACGGTCGATTCGTATTCGGGCTTGAAGCCTTCGAGGATTTTCGACGCGGCGGTGGTCTGCACGCCCTGCGTGGCGAACAGGTCCTTCATGCCGATCGGCACGCCTGCAAGGCTGCCAAGCGGCTTTCCAGCGGCGCGGTCAGCATCCACTTTCGCGGCGGCTTCCAAAGCCTTTTCCGGGGTGGTGACGATGAAGGCGTTGAGCGCGGGCTGCGCTTCTGCAACCGCCGCGTTGAAGGCAGTGGCGACTTCGGTGGCGGTGAAAGTGCCATCGGCCACGCCGTTGCGGATGGCGGCAATGCCAAGGTCGGTAAGGTTGGTCATGTGTTCTTGCTTCCGGTGGGGAGGCCAGCATGCCGCCAATGGTACGGCACAAAACGAAAATCGGCGGTTATTCGATAACCTTGGGCACGCCGAAGAAGCCGTGTTCGGGCGCGGGCGCATTGGCCAGTACGGCGTCGCGCTTGTCACCGCCGGTCAGCGGATCTGCGTTCACCACGTCATCGCGCAGGCGTTGCACATTGGGGATCACGGCGGTCATCGGTTCGATGCCGGTCACGTCCACTTCACCAAGCTGTTCGACCCAGGCGAGGATGCCGTTCAGTTCGGGCACCATGGCTTCGAGCTCGGTTTCGCTGACCTTGATGCGGGCCAGCGAGGCGATCTTGGCCACCGTGGCGGTATCTACGGACATGGGCGGATACTCTTGCGGAAATAAAGGAAACGCCGCGCGCTACCAGAGCGCGCGGCGTGCTTCAAGCCGGGGCGGAGGGGGAGCCCCCCTGCCCGGCAAGTATCAGGGTTGCGGTGCGCTGCCCGGCGCGCCACCCGGAAGCGGCATACCGCCCGGAGCAGCCGCGCCCGGTGCGCCGCCATGGCCAGCACCGCCCTGCATCTGCTGCATCTGTTCCAGCATCATGCGCTGCTGTTCGAGTTCGGCAGCGCTCTTGTAATCGATCAGTTCGATTTCGAAGACCAGATCGCTGTTGGCCGGAATGACGACTTCGCCGGTCTGCGGGTTGCGCTTTTCTTCGGCGCCGTATGCCTTTTCCGACGGGATTTCGAGGACGTACTTGCCGCCCTTCTGCATCTTGCCCAGACCTTCGGAGAAGCCGGGAATGACGGTTTCGAGCGGCAGGACCGCGCGTTCACCGCGATCGAATTCCTTGCCGTTGGCAAGGCGACCGACATAGTTGATGAGCGCCACGTCGCTCTTGGTAGGGGACGCGCCGGTGCCGGCCTTTACCGTCTCGATCTCGACACCCTTATAGCGCGTGGCATAGGCGACGCCTGAACCCAGCACGACGGCGGCGATCACGCCCAACCAGATCTTCGAAATCGAGCCTTTGGCAATAGGCTGGAGCGGAACGCGGGTGATTTCCGACATGTCTTCCCCCTGAAAACGCGATTCAGGCGAATCGCGTTCGGATGATTCGATATGACCAAACGCCAAACACAAGAAAGGGCGCCGGTTTGCGGCGCCCTCCTTGGCCCAAGCGGGCTGAAACGGCAAGTAGCCAGATGGGGCGTTTTCAGCCCCGTCCGCCTTACTTCGCGCCGTCGCGCTCCTGACGCTTACGCTCAAGCTTGCGGGCGCGGCGCACGGCAGCAGCCTTTTCGCGAGCGCGCTTTTCCGAAGGCTTTTCGAAGTGGCGACGCAGCTTCATTTCGCGATACACACCTTCGCGCTGCAGCTTCTTCTTGAGAGCACGAAGAGCCTGGTCGACGTTGTTATCGCGAACGAGAATCTGCATAAACCGCTACACCTCAATCTATCGGTGAGAGCCCGCCAAGCATGCGGGGGTCACCTTAAAATCTGGAACCCGGAACGGGCGAATCTGAAAACACAAAACGGGCCGACTCCGAACAGGAGCGGCTCGAACGGGCGGGCCACTACCCAAATCCGGCGACGAAGGCAAGCAAAGTCGTGCAATTTGCAGGGCAAGCGTCTAAGGGGCCGGGATGAACTCTCCCAATTCCCTGACAGCCAGCGCGATTGTAGCGCTGGGCGGCGGCACCGGTGCGGTGCTGCGCTATCACGTCGGTCGCTTTATCGGCAGCATTGCCGGACCCAACAATACGTTCCCCTGGGGAACCTTCACGATCAATGTCGTGGGCAGTGTGCTGATGGGCATTCTGGCCGGATGGCTGGCGCGGCATGATGCGGGCGAGGCCTGGCGGCTGATGCTGGGCGTGGGCGTATTGGGTGGTTTCACCACCTTTTCCGCATTCAGCCTTGAAGCGGCCCTGCTGGTGCAGCGAGGCCTGACCGGGCTGGCGGCGATTTATGCCGCAGGATCAGTGCTGGCAGGCGTGGCCGGGCTGTTTATGGGTCTTTCGATCATGCGAGGTGCAGCATGAGCCGCAGCCATATGCCGGACGACAACGTCCGCCAGTTTACCGTGGGCCGCGATGATGCGGGCGCACGGCTGGACCGCTGGTTCAAGCGCCATCTGCCGCAAGTGGGCTTTGCCACGGTTTCGCGCTGGGCGCGTACCGGGCAGATTCGGCTGGATGGCAAACGCGCAGATGTGGATACCCGGCTGGAAGCAGGGCAGATCCTGCGCGTGCCGCCGGGCAATGCAACCCCGGTGGGCACACCCGGCAAGGGCGCGCGTCCGCGCAAGCCATTGACCGAAGAACAGATCGCGCTGGCCGAATCGATGGTGCTGGAAAAGGACCGCGCCGCGATTGTGCTGAACAAGCCGCCGGGCCTTGCCACGCAAGGCGGCAGCGGCACGTATGAGCACGTCGACGGGCTGCTGGATGCCTATGTCGGTGAAAAGGAAGCGCGTCCCCGGCTGGTGCACCGGTTGGACAAGGATACGTCCGGCGTTCTGCTGATTGCCCGCACGCCGGGCAGCGCTGCGTTCTTTTCGCGGCATTTTTCGGGCCGGTCGGCGCGCAAGATCTATTGGGCGCTGGTCACCGGCGTGCCCGATGTGAAGGACGGGCTGATCGAACTGCCGCTGGCCAAGCAGCCGGGCACGGGCGGCGAAAAGATGATGGTGGACGAAAGCGGACAGGGCCAGTCGGCCCGCACTCGCTATCGCGTCATCAGCCGCGCAGGCAATGCGGCGGCATGGGTGGAATTGCAGCCGCTGACCGGACGCACGCACCAGTTGCGCGTGCATATGGCCGCCATCGGCCACCCGATTGTCGGCGACGGCAAATATGGCGGGCAGGCCGCGTTCCTGACCGGCACGATCAGCCGCAAGATGCACCTGCACGCGCGCCGTTTGCGGATTGAACATCCCGAAGGCGACCTGATCGACGTGACGGCTCCCCTGCCCGATCACTTTGCCGCCAGCATGGCCAGCCTCGGCTTCCATGAAGAAGA
Organism: Novosphingobium sp. SL115; assembly: GCF_026672515.1. Classification (GTDB taxonomy): domain Bacteria; phylum Pseudomonadota; class Alphaproteobacteria; order Sphingomonadales; family Sphingomonadaceae; genus Novosphingobium. Next base: position 159,270 of record NZ_JAPPRG010000002.1, read on the forward strand.
CGGCGATCTGGCCATCGATCCGATCAAACCGATCCCCGAAAAGACCATGCAGAAACGCGCGGCCAAGGCGCATTCCAAGGAATACCGCAAGGAACGCCGGGGCGAGCGCCGCAAGCGATCCGATAGCGACGCGGGCGGAGGCAGCGCAGCGCGCAAGCCCACGGGCAAGCGTGCGGCGACAGGTGCCAAGGCTGGCCCAGTTGGGAAGAGCGGGCCGGTTGGGAAAAGCGGGCCGGGCGGAAAGCCGGGCGCGAAGCCGGGGCCGCGCAAGCCTGCTGGCGGGCGCACTACGGGTAAGCCGACCGGTGCGCCAAGGGGTGGCAAGACGCACTAATGCATCCCAATCCGGCGTTCAGGCATGATGACCGCGCGCTGCTGGAGGCGCTGATCGCTGAAATCGGGTTCGGCATGGTGTTTGCCACCACGCCGGACGGGCCGCGCGTTGGCCATGTGCCGCTGCTATATACCGGTGATGGCGCGGTGCAGTTCCATCTGGCGCGCGGCAATGCGCTGACGCGGCATATCGACGGCATGACGGCGCTGGTGGTTATCAACGGGCCGGACGGGTATGTTTCGCCGCGCTGGTATGCCGACCCGGCGCAAGTGCCGACATGGAACTATGTGGCGCTGGAACTGGAAGGCCGGGTGCGGCGGGTGGATCAGGATGGGCTGACCGCGATGCTGGAAGGCCTTTCTGCCGCCAACGAAGCGCGCCTTGCGGGTGAGCCGTGGACGATGGACAAGACGCCACAGGATGCACTGCGCAAGATGATGGCGGCGATTGTCGGGTTCGAGATGGAAATTCTGGCGTGGCGTCCCACTTTCAAGCTGTCACAGAACAAGAGCACGGACGAGCGTGCGCGCGTGGCCGATGGGCTTGAAGCGCATGGATCCCCGGCAATGGCCGAACTGATGCGGAGGCTGGTGCCTTGAGAGTCGTAAAATGAAGTTGGCGATTTTCGATTGCGACGGGACGCTGGTGGACAGCCAGGCCGATATCTGCGCGGCAATGGATGCGGCGTTTACCGCAGCCGGGCTGATTCCGCCCGAACGCCACGCGACGCGGCGGGTGGTGGGGCTTTCGCTGCACGAAGCGATGCGCCAATTGCACCCGCAAGGCGCGCATGGAGACCACGCCAGCCTGACCCAGCTTTACAAGGATGCCTTTCGTGCCCGGCGCGAGGCGGGGCATGTGGGCGAGCCGCTGTATGACGGCATTGCCGAACTGATTGAAGGATTGGCGGCAGAAGGCTGGCAACTGGCTGTGGCGACGGGCAAATCGGACCGGGGGCTGGCGCACTGCCTTGCTGCGCATGGCCTGACCCGACATTTCGTTTCGTTGCAGACGGCGGACCGGCATCCTTCAAAGCCTGACCCTTCGATGATCGAACAGTGCATTGCCGATGCCGGGGCCGACCGCCACCGCACCGCGATGATTGGCGATACGGTCTATGACATCGCCATGGCGAAGAATGCGGGCGTGCGCGGGATCGGGGTGGACTGGGGCTATCACGATCCGCACGAGTTGATCGATGCCGGGGCCGAGGCTGTGGCGACGAGCATGGCGCATTTGCGTGCGTTACTGGGGGCCGTGGCATGAGCGATCCGGCGATGGCGCGCTATTTCACGCTGCAACTGGTACGCGCATCGGGCGCGGTGCTGGTACTGCTGGGCGTGATGATGCAGGCGGGCAAAGGCCCGGCGTTCCTGAACGGGCTGCCCCCGATTGTCGGCTTTGTGCTGGCGGCGGTGGGGCTGGTCGATTTCTTTTTCCTGCCGCGCATGTTGGCGCGGCGCTGGCGGACTCCTGATTGATGAAGCGGTTTTACAAGGAAGCGGCAGCCGTTGCGATTGACGGCGGGTTTGGCGTTGCGCTGGACGGGCGCAAGATCAAGACCGTGGGTGGGCGGGCACAAGTGGTGCCGACACTGGCGCTGGCCGAGGCGATGGCAGCGGAATGGGTCGCGCAGGGTGAAGAGATTGACCCGGCGCTGTTCATGTTCCGCGACATGGCAGATTATGCGATCGACGTGGTGGCGCAGGATACCGGCGCGGTGGTGACCGACCTTGTGCCTTATGCCGAAACGGACACGCTGTGCTATCGCGCGGAGCCGGACGAGCCATTTGCCGCGCGCCAGCGGCTGATGTGGGAGCCGCTGCTGACCGCCACTGAGGCGCGGTTGGACGTTGCCTTTGTGCGGGTGACGGGCGTGATGCACAAGCCGCAGAACCCGCAGGCGATTGCCGCGATGAAGGCGGAGATTGACCGACTGGATGCGTTCCAGCTTGCCGCCTTGCAGAACACCACCAGCCTTGCCGCATCGCTGATTATCGGGTTGGCGGCGCTGGCCGATCATGCCGATCTGGATGCGCTGTGGGATGCGGCCAATCTGGAAGAAGACTGGCAGGCCGAACTGTGGGGCAAGGACGAGGAAGCGCTGGAACGGCGCGCGCGGCGGGCGGCGGGCTTTGCCGCGGCGGCGCGGTTTGCGGGGCTGGCGCGGGGATAAGCCCCTCCGCCAGTCACTTGACGTGACTGGCACCTCCCCATTTGTGCGTGCCGCAAAAACGGGGAGGATTTATCGTTATTCCACCCAGTCGGCCACCTGCCGCGCTACGGTGTTGGCAGCCTGATTGAGCGCGGGGCCGACATATTTGGCGTCGGCTTCCACCACCGGCACCGTGCTTTCGAAACGGCGGGTTTCGACGCGGCCATTGCCGCCTTCCTTTACCGCATCGAAGCGGACCACGGCCATGCGGGTGCGGGCATCATAGCCCATGTCGAGCAGACGGCCCGACAGGTGCATACCGCTGGCGCCGGGGTCGTTTTCAATCACCAGACGGTTGCCCTTGGCGCGGATGGTTTCAGCGACAAGGCGTTGAAACAGGCGTGAAGGGCGTTCGACCCACATCGTCTTTTTCAGATAGGCGACGTTGGCATCGTCGATCTGCACGGGCACGCGGGTAACGGCAAGACGCGCCTCTGCCGCAGGTTCCAGCACGACCAGCGCGGTGCCGAATGTGCCGCTGGCGCCGGTGCCCGCCGCGACCGTGGTGGCAGGCGTGAGCGCAAGCAAGGTGTCGGGCACTTTGGGGCCAAGGCTGACGCAGCCTGCCAAAGTGGCAGAAAGGCCGAGCGCGATCAGGGTCTTGTGCAACATCTTCATCGCCTCCTCAGTCCTTGTAATCAGGCAGCTTTGGTCCGCCGACCAGCCCGCCGACACCGCGATCGCCAATCTTGTCGGTCACTTCACGCAAAGACCGCGTGGTGGCCTGAAGATCACGGATAGCAGCTTCGGCGGCAGGCAACGTGCGTTCGTTCAACTGCTTTGCCGCAGGGCGCGCATCGTTGAGCGTGCCTTGCAGGGCATCGGCTGCGCCTTGTGCCGATTTCAGCGTCTGGCGCATCTGCCGGGCAAGGCCGTTGCCTTCGTCATTCAGCATGGAATCGGCTGAATTGGTAAGCTTTTCAAAACTGGCCAGCGAATAGTTGGCCTGCCGCAAGGTGGCCTGCAGTTCGGCCATGACCCGCTTCACATCGGGCGAGGCATCGGCAAGGTTGCCGGTCATCTTGTCGGTATTGGCAAGGATGTTCTCGATCGACTTCTGATTCTTGTCCGACAGCACCATGGTCAGGCGTTCGGTCAGCGTGGCCAGACGTTCCAGCAAAAGCGGCGCGTTGGACAGGATTTCACCAAGGCCGGACCGCTTGGTCGGGATCACCGGCACGCCTTCCGGGCAGGCGGCGCGCTTGTTTTCCTTCGGACATTCGATCAGTGGCGCGCCTTTTACAGCGCCAGAAAGCTGAATGGTGGAAACGCCGGTAAAGCTGCCCTGAAGGCTGGCGGTGGTGCCCTGAAGGATGGGAACCTTGTGATCGACCGCGATGCGCACCCGGACAAATTCGGGATCGCGTTCCCACAATTCGATTTCCTTCACCTGCCCCGAAGGGACGCCGGAAAAGGCGACTTCGGACCCCTTGGCCAGGCCATCGACGGACTGTTTGAAGAAGATGTCGTATTCGTTGAGCTTGCCCTGATTGAGCCGCGCGATCCAAACGGTCAGCAGAGCCGTAGCCGCCAGCAATGCCAGCGTGACCAGCCCGACCCAGATATGGTTTGCGCGCGTTTCCATCGGTCTTTCCTTATGACTCTTCGGCTGGCGGCGCGATGCCAAGGGCATCGGCATTGACCGCCACGTTGCGAGCTTGCGCGTCCTGCGCGGCGCGGCCACGCGGGCCATTGAAATATTCCTGAATCCACGGGTGATCCAGTGCCAGCAGTTCAGGAATCGTTCCCACCGCAATCACCTTCTTATCGGCCAGCACAGCCACCCGGTCACAAATCTCGTACAGGGTATCAAGATCGTGGGTGATGAGAAACACGGTGAGGCCCAGCGTCTGCTGCAATTGCAGGATCAACTGGTCGAATGCTGCCGCACCGATGGGATCAAGCCCGGCAGTGGGTTCATCCAGAAACAGCAGTTCGGGATCGAGCGCGAGCGCGCGGGCGATACCGGCACGCTTTTTCATGCCGCCAGACAGTTCGGATGGGTATTTGCTTGTCGCTTCGGCAGGAAGACCCGACAGCAGCACTTTATACCGTGCGATTTCGTGCCGCAGTTCGTCGCTGATTTCGGGGTAGAATTCGCGCAAGGGGACTTCGACGTTTTCCGCCACGGTCAGCGTGGAGAACAGCGCCCCGCCCTGAAACAGCACGCCCCAGCGGCTGCGGATATCGATGTCGTCATCGTCACGGGCATCAGTGATGGAACTGCCCAGCACATCGACTTCGCCTGCATCGGGAATTTGCAGCCCGATGATGGTGCGCATCAACACAGATTTGCCGGTGCCCGACCCGCCGACCACCCCAAGGATTTCGCCCTTACGCACGTCCAGATCGACGCCATCGTGGATGACGTGATCGCCAAACACATTGCGCAGGCCATGGACGCGGATGGGAAAATCGGTTGCCGCGCCCATCAACCCCACCCGATTTCGGTGAAGAACACCGCGAAGAAGGCATCGAGAACGATGACAGTGAAGATGGCCATGACCACGGCGGCGGTGGTGCGGGTGCCGACTTCTTCGGCGTTATTTTTCACCTGCATGCCCTGATAGCACCCGGCCAGCGCGACGATCAGCCCGAACACCGGGGCCTTGGTCAGCCCCACCCAGACGTCGTGCAGAGGCACCACTTCCTGAATGCGCGACAGGAAGGTGAAAAACGGGATGCCCAGCGTGAGCGAGGACAGGAACGCCCCCCCGATGATGCCAAGGAACGCCGAATAGAAGCCAAGCAGCGGCATCATAATCATCGTGGCAAGGATGCGCGGCAGAACCAGCGCTTCCATGGGCGAGACGCCGATGGTGCGCATGGCGTCGATTTCCTCAGTCAGCTTCATCGTGCCGAGTTGCGCCGCAAAGGCCGAGCCGGAGCGGCCTGCGACCATGATGGCAGTCATCAGCACGCCGAGTTCGCGCAAGGTGAGCCGGCCAACGAGATTGACGGTGTAGATTTCCGCACCGAACTGGCGCAACTGCACCGCGCCCTGTTGAGCAATGACGATGCCGACAAGGAAGCTCATCAAGGCGACGATGGCCAGCGCGTTGACACCCACCAGTTCCATCTGGTGCACCAGCGCCTTCATGCGAAAACGCGACGGGTGGCGAACGAGTGTGCCGGTAGCCAGAATGATCTGGCCGAGGAAACCTGCCACCTGCAACGCGCCATGGCCCAGACCCAGCATGATTTCACCGACATGCGCAGGCACACGTTCAAACAGCGGGAGGCGCGGGGCACGCACGGATTCTGCGTTGGAATCGGCTTTGCTGATCGCGTCGATCAGCTTGCGTGCATCATCGCTGCATCCAGTGATCTGGGCATCGGTATCGCGCGAAATGCGCCACACCGTCCACGCGCCCACGGTGTCCATGGCAGTGACGGCGGCAAGGTCAATCGTGGACAGGGTTTGATCGAGATCGCGCAGACGCGCATCGGTATGGCCGAGCGAGGCGACCGTCATCGGCCCGCGAAAAGCAAGCGTCGCCCCCAGTTCCCCGGTGGCAGGCGTGAGATCAAATTCGGTCAGTGCCCGCATCGTACCCGCTTCATGGGGGAAATTGGTTGGGGCGACAAGTGCATCACATGCGGCGTAACGCGGGAACAGCCTGAGTTGTTCCGCGTGGCGTCATGCTTTGCACGCTTGCAGGTATGCCAGCGCGGTGGCAATGCGCGGCGCTATGACCGAACAGAATCCTGCAGAACTGGCCAAGACGTTCGAACCCGCCGCGATCGAGGCGAAGTGGTATGCCCATTGGGAACAGGGCGGCCTGTTCCGGCCCGACCGGCCCGAAGCCGCGCCTTTCACCATCGTCAACCCGCCGCCGAACGTAACCGGATCGCTCCACATCGGACACGCGCTGGACAATACGTTGCAGGACGTGGTGATCCGGTACGAACGTCTGCGCGGCAAGGATGCGCTGTGGGTGGTGGGCACCGACCACGCGGGCATTGCCACGCAGATGGTGGTGGAACGCCAGATGGAGGCGCGGCAGGACAAGCGCACCAACTACACCCGCGATGAATTTATCGACAAGGTGTGGGAGTGGAAGCACGAATCTGGCGGGACCATTACCGGCCAGCTTCGCCGCCTGGGCTGTTCGATGGACTGGTCCAGAGAACAGTTCACCATGGACCCGCACTTTACCCGCGCGGTGGTGAAGGTGTTCGTGGACCTGCACAGCCAAGGCCTGATCTATCGTGACAAGCGACTGGTGAACTGGGACCCCAAGCTGAAAACCGCGATTTCCGACCTTGAGGTGGAAACGCGCGAAACGCAGGGCGGGTTCTGGCACTTCAAGTATCCGCTGGCCGATGGTGTGACCCGCGATGACGGGCTGGATTATATCGAGGTGGCAACGACGCGCCCCGAAACGATGCTGGCCGACATGTGCGTGGCGGTGCATCCCGAGGATGCGCGGTACGCAAGCGTGATCGGCAAGGACATCCTGCAACCGCTGACCGGTCGCCGGTTCAAGGTGGTGGCCGATGAACACGCCGACCCCGAACTGGGCAGCGGCGCGGTGAAGATTACGCCGGGGCACGATTTCAACGACTTTGACGTGGGCAAGCGCGCCGGGATCAAGGCGGGCGACATGCTCAACATGTTCGATGCCGAAGCCAAGGTTGTGCAGACCGCCGACGAGCTTGTGCCCGCCGAGTTTCTTGGCCTTGACCGGTTCGACGCGCGCAAGCTGGTGGTCGAACGGATGAAGGAAGATGGCTTCCTGATCCCGCACATCACGAAGGACAAGGAAGGCAACGAGGTTTCCGCCGACTTTGAACCGCGCACGATCCAGACGCCGTTCGGTGACCGTGGCGGGGTGGTGATCGAACCTTGGCTGACCGATCAGTGGTATGTCGATGCTGAAACGCTGGCCAAGGCTCCGCTGGAAGCCGTGCGGTCTGGCGCCATCGAGATTGTGCCCAAGACGTGGGAGAAGACGTTCTTCAACTGGATGGAGAACATCCAGCCTTGGTGCGTCAGCCGCCAGTTGTGGTGGGGGCACCGGATTCCGGCCTGGTATGCCGAAGACGGGTCGGTTTTCGTGGCCGAAACAGAAGAAGACGCGCAGGCGCTGGCCGGGAACAAGGCGTTGACCCGCGACGAAGACGTCCTCGACACATGGTTCTCGTCCGCGCTCTGGCCTTTCGCCACGCTGGGTTGGCCGGATGAAGACGCGCCGCTGTTGAAGAAGCACTATCCCAATGACCTGCTGGTTTCGGGCTTTGACATCCTGTTCTTCTGGGATGCGCGCATGGCGATGCAGGGCCTGCACTTCATGAAAGAAGTGCCGTGGAAGAAGCTGTATCTGCATGGGCTAGTCCGCGCGGCGGATGGCGCGAAGATGAGCAAGTCCAAGGGCAACGTGGTCGACCCGCTGGGCCTGATCGACAAGTACGGGGCCGACGCGCTGCGTTTCTTCATGTGCGCCATGGAAAGCCAGGGCCGCGACGTGAAGATGGATGAACGCCGCGTCGAGGGGTATCGCAACTTCGCCACGAAGCTGTGGAACGCGGCGCGGTTCTGCCAGAGCAACGGCATCACCGGCAGCAAATCGGTTGCGGCTCCTGCGGCGACCAGCGCGGTGAACAAGTGGATCATCGGCGAAGTGGTGGAAACCGCCGCTGCGCTGGATCAGGCCATGGCCGACCTGCGCTTCGACGCGGCGGCGAACACCGTCTATCACTTTGTCTGGGACCAGTTCTGCGACTGGTACATCGAACTGGTAAAGGGCAACTTCGACGCGGAAACCCGCGCCGTGGCTGGCTGGGTGCTGGACCAGATTCTGGTGATGCTGCACCCGTTCATGCCGTTCGTAACCGAAGAACTGTGGCACGCGTTGTCTGACCCCGCCCAACCTCGCAACGCCGAACTGATCGTCGCGGAATGGGTGAAGCCCGAAGCCGTGGTCGATGCGGCGGCCAAGCGTGAGGTCGAATGGCTGATCGCGCTGGTGTCCGCGCTGCGCACCGCCAAGAACGAGCTGGGCATTGCGCCGGGCGCAAAGCTGGATGCGTTCCTGCCCGAACCTTCGGCCCAGACCCGCGCGATCATCGAAGCCAATCCGGCCGCGATCGAGCGGCTGGCGCGGCTGAACGGCATCCGCTTTGAACCGGCACCCGCAGGCGCGGCGATGCAGGTTGGGGCGGGCGATGCCAATATCGTAGTGCCGCTGGATGGCGTGATCGACATTGCCGCCGAAAAGGCCCGTCTGGAAAAGGCGCTGGCAACCTCGCAAAAGGAAGCCAAGTCTTTGGAAGGGCGGCTTTCCAACGCTTCGTTCGTGGAAAAGGCCAAGCCCGAAGCGGTGGAAAAGGCGCGCGCCGACCATGCCATGCATGCCGCCGAAGCCGAACGGCTGGCCGCGGCCCTGAAGCGGCTGGGGTGATGACGGGGGCAACCCGGTCATGCTGACACTGGCAACAGTGAACCCCGGCGAGCCGGAGGTCTTCGCCTCCTTGCAGGGCGAAGGCCCCGGCATGGGGCGGCCGTCGATCTTCGTGCGGCTGTCGCGGTGCAATCTGGCCTGCCGCTGGTGCGATACGGCCTATACCTGGCGGTTCGTGGGCGACAATCGTCCGCACCGTGACGAGGTGGCGTTTGAACGCGCAGAGAACCAGCTTGGGTTGAGCGAGGCGGACGTTGCCGCGCTGATCCTGCGCCACCCTGAGGACCGGCTGGTGATTACCGGCGGCGAGCCGCTGTTGCAGGGGGCCGCGCTGGCGCGGCTGGTGGCGCTGTTAAAGGCTGCGCGCCCTGCCCTGCATGTGGAAGTTGAGACGAACGGAACCGTGGCGGCGCATCCTGCGCTGGACGAGCTGGTCGACCAGTTCAACGTCAGCCCCAAGCTGGCCCATTCGGGCAATGCCGCCGATCTGGCGCTGGTGCCCGAAAGGCTGGAAGCATGGGCGCGCGATGCGCGGGCGTGGTTCAAGTTCGTGGTGGCAAGCCCGGCGGATCTGGCCGAGATTTCAGCGCTTCAGGCGCAGTACGCAATTGCGGCGGACCACCTGTTCGTGATGCCCGAAGGCACCACCAGCGCGGGTCTGCGCGAACGGTCGCGCTGGCTGGCCGAAGAAGCGCTGGAGCGCGGTTGGCGGTTTACCGACCGGCTGCATATTCATCTCTATGGGGATACGCGGGGGACTTGATTCCCTGACAAAACTGCCCTGAAATACCACTTACACCCCCGCTTGTGCGGGGGCGTAAGTGGTGTGGGTGCGATCAGAACGGGATATCGTCGTCCAGATCGTCGTTGAAACCGCCAGCGCTGCCGCCACCCTGATTCCAGCCGCCTGCTGCGCCACCACCCGATGCGCCACCGCGCGATGAACCGCCGCCGTAGCCGCCACCTGACGAGCCGCCTTCGTTCCAGCCGCCGCTGCTGCCGCCGGACGAACGGCCACCGCCGCCGCCCATACCGCCGCCACCGCCGCCTGCACCGCCCGATCCATCAAGCATGGTGAGGTTGCCGTTCACGCCGACCGAAACTTCGGTGGTGTAACGATCATTGCCCGACTGGTCCTGCCATTTGCGGGTGCGCAGCGACCCTTCGATATAGACCTTGCTGCCCTTGCGCAGAAAGCGTTCGACCACGCCGACAAGCCCGTCAGACTGGATGACGACGCTGTGCCATTCGGTGCGCTCCTTGCGTTCACCACTGGCGCGATCTTTCCAGCTTTCCGACGTGGCAATGCGCAGGTTGGCGATGCGGCCCCCGTTCTGGAAGCTCTTCACCTCTGGATCGGCCCCCAAGTTGCCGACGAGGATGACCTTGTTGACGCTGCCTGCCATCGAATCGTGTCCCTTTTGATGTGGGGCATGGCCTAGCGCATGGCGGCGGCGGATTTGAGTCTGTGTCGCAGAGTTTTCCAGAAGGAATTGATCAGGCTTAACCCAGCCCCATGGCCGTGGCGGTCCAGAAGGTGATGCCCGCGGAAACATAGGCCAGCGCGAAGAGGTAGGCGAGCATGAAGGCGGGCCATTTCCAGCCGTTGGTTTCGCGCCGCGCCACTGCGATGGTCGACAGGCACTGCGGCGCGAAGACGAACCATGCAAGGAACGCCAGTGCCATCGGCAGGGTCCAGCGGGTCTTGAGCTGGTCGCCCAGTTCCATGGCGGCCTGTTCCTCATCATCGCTGGCGCTGACCGCATATGTGGTGGCAAGCGAGCTGACCGCCACTTCGCGCGCGGCCATGGCGGGAATGATCGCAAGGCTCATATCCCGGTTGAAGCCGATGGGATCGAGGACAACCGCAAGACCATTGGCCAGCGTTCCGGCGATGGAGGCGTTGACTTGATCCTGTCCCGGTTCGGCGCGGGGGAAGTTCAGCAAAATCCATAGCGCGATGGTGACGGTGAAGATCATCGTGCCCGCGCGGCGCAGGAATATCCATGCGCGCTGCCACAGGCCCAGCGCCAGATCCTTTACGGTCGGAAGCTGATACTTGGGCAGTTCCATGATGAAACCGGACGCCGCGCCCTTCGTCACCGAGCGGCGCAGGACGAGCGCCACGGCCATCGCGCCGACGATACCGGCGACATAGAGCGCGAACATGACAAGGCCCTGAAGACCGATGCCCGGCCCGACGCGCGTGTTGGGAATGAACGCGGCGATGATGACCGCATAGACCGGCAGGCGTGCCGAACAGGTCATCATGGGCGCGATCAGGATGGTGGTCAGCCGGTCCTTGGGATCGGTGATCGACCGCGTGGCCATGATGCCGGGAATGGCGCAGGCAAAGCTGGACAGCAGCGGAATGAAGCTGCGTCCGGAAAGGCCGACGCCCGCCATCAGGCGGTCCATCAGGAAGGCGGCGCGGGCCATATAGCCGGTCGCCTCCATCGTCAGGATGAAGAAGAACAGGATGATGATCTGCGGCAGGAACACCACGACCGAGCCGACGCCCGCAATCACCCCGTCGGTGATAAGATCGCGCACGAGGCTGGCGGGCATGATCTGCTTGACCAGATCACCCAGCGCGCCAACGGTCGCTTCGATACCGTCGGCAAAGGGTGTGGCCCAGGTAAACACCGCCTGAAACACCACGAACAACAGCGCGAACAGGATGGGCGGGCCGAGCCATGGGTGGAGCAGCAGCTTGTCCATGCGCGCGTGAATGCGGTGTTTGGCGGTTTCGGACAGGATCGCGCCATGCGCCATTTCATGCGCCAGCATGCGGCGCTCTGGCAGGGTGACGTGCGGGCGCGGCGCGGGATGGTCGGCGTCCGGCCGGTCGCGCGCTTCGCCAATGGCGGCGGCAAGTTCCGCAAGACCGCGGCGGCGCACGGCGACGGTGGGGATGACCGGCACGCCCAGAGCGGTTTGCAACGCTGCGGGATCGAGCGTGAGGCCGTCCCGCTCTGCCAGATCGACCATGTTGAGCGCGACCACGGTGGGACGGCCCAGTTCAATCACTTCCTGCGCCAGCACCAGATGCTGTTCGAGGTTGGAACTGTCGAGTACGATAACCAATACGTCGGGCCGGGCCTGCCCCGCCTGTTCACCCATGATGACCTTGCGGGTCACTTCTTCGTCCGGGCTGGTGGCATGAAGACCATAAGTGCCGGGAAGATCGACCAGTTCTACCGGTTCACCCGATGCCAGCGCAAGGCGGCCCGCTTTGCGTTCCACGGTAACGCCGGGATAATTGGCGATCTTCTGGCGCGCGCCGGTGAGCGCGTTGAACAGCGCGCTTTTGCCCGCGTTGGGATTGCCGACCAGAGCGGCGACGGTGGGTTGGCGGGTCATGCTTCCAGCGTTTCGGAAATGAGTTCGACCTGCATGGCGCGGGCGTGGACGCGGCGGATGGCCACGGTCATCCGGCCGATTTCGACGGCCAGCGGATCACGCCCCAGAAAGACACCGCGATAGGCGAGCATCACCCGCGCGCCGTCATCAAGACCCAGCGCCTGAAGACGCTGCGCCTCTTCCGGTACGAGATGGGACCAATCGACTGCCGTGATTCGGGCAGGTTTGCCGAGGGGAAGCTGATCTAGTGTCACGCCTTCCCGCTGCCATAGCGCGGGGGTGTTTGCAAGTCATTCGCAATAGAATTGCGCTGGATCAAAAGGAGAGATGTCGGGACTTGCCCCGTCAAACGGCCGGGTAGCGCAGGCGGCCAAGCAGGCGGGTAAGGCTGAAGGTTTCGTCGCGGGGCTTCATCAGCCGGACCTTGGCCCTTTCGAAGCGCATCACACCTTCGATGCGGCGGTCGAGGAAAGCGCGAGTCTCAGCGTGATCTTCGGACGTGTCATTGGCGAAGACGGTGAGCGTGGCGGCATAGATCGAGCCGAGCGTCAGGCGCTTGGTATAGTGGTTGTAATCGGTGGCGACATCACCCGCCAGACGCCACATGGCATCGGCGCTGGACCAGCCGAGGCGCGTGGCGGCGCCCAGGTTTTGCGGCATGGCCATGATCGCCAGCGCGCGGCGCAAGGCTTCCTGCTGCCCGGCCACGGCGTCCAGACGGAACTGGACAAGGCGGCGAATGCGCTCGCGGATCGACAGGTTGGAAAGCTGGGTGGCGGGCAGTGCATCGGCCATGTCGGAATCGATCCGCGCGATCCATGCCGCGATCATCGCCATCGGCCCATCGGCAAAGGCAAAGCGGGCCAGTGCAATATCAGTGCCGGTGGCTTCTGCCGCTGCGGTAACGGCAGCTTCGGTCCAGCCATCGAATACGGCAGATGCCGCCACTTCGGGCGCAAGGCGCAGGCGCAGGGCGTGCAGGGTGGAGTCTTGCGTCATGTCAGAACGAAGGCCCGTAGGTTTTCTTGGGCGCTCCGGTTTCCTTGGTGGCGCGCTCGATCTCGCCCAGAACCGGACTGCTTTTCCCGTCCAGCGCGGCGTAATCGCGGGCGGAACGGCCCGAATTGTCCGGCCGGTCAGCATTCGCGCCTGCCTTTATCAGGAGGCGCACCAGCGACAGGTCGCGGCGGTGGACTGCGCTGATAAGCGGGGTTTCGCCGGTATTGTTGGCTTCATCCACGCGCGCGCCCGATTTGATGAGTTCGTCCACGCCTTCGACAAAGCCGATCTCGACCGCCTGAACCAGCGGGGTGACGCCGCGATTGTCGCGCGCGTTGACGTTGGCCCCCTTGCCGACAAGAAACTGGATCCACACCAGATCGCGTCGCGCGACGACGATGTGAAGCGCAGTCTGGCCGGTGGTGTAATCCTTGGTGTTGATGATTTGCGTGCCCGGTTCGTTGAGCGCGTTGGTGACCTTGTCACCCTCTTTCTTGCGGACGGCGTCGAGGAACTTGTAGCTGTCGGAAAACTGGGCCTGCGCCGGGATGGCGGTGGCGGCGGCGAGCAGGATCGCGAGAGGGGCGATGGTCCTGCGCATGATCGACAGCATTTGTTCCTCCTGTTGGTGCCGCAAGCGGATGTTATCGTGCCGCAGCGGACTCGCCTCTTGCAAGGGCACGGTTAGCAGAGCATGAACCGGCGCGCCATGGCCCTGAAACTTCGCACCCTTTCGCCCCGATCCGCTTTTCTGGCGCTTGCCGCAAGCTGCACTTTTGCGCTGGGCGCATGTGGCGGCACACCTGCCGAAGAGCCGCCGCTGGCAGGCGCGGCCATTGGCGGGGACTTTACCCTGACCGGCAAGGACGGCAAGCCAGTGCGCTGGACCGATTTCAACGGCAAGTATCGCGTGGTCTATTTCGGCTATACCTTCTGCCCGGATGTGTGCCCGGTAGATTTGCAGAACATTGCGCAGGGGTTGAAACTGCTGGGTAAGGATCACGCCGATCTGGCGGCGAAAATCGTGCCCATTTTCATCACCATCGATCCTGCGCGCGACACACCGCAAATGGTGGGTGAATATGCCGCCAATTTCGGGCCGAACATGATCGGCCTTTCGGGCACGCCCGAACAGATTGCCGCCGTGGCCAAGAAGTGGGCGGTCTTCGCGCAGAAGCGGGAAGGCGGATCTTCCACTGAATACCTGATGGATCACAGCCGCGCCGCCTATCTGATGGGACCGCAGGGTGAACCGATTGCCCTGCTGCCTGCCGAAAAGGATGCCAAGGCCGTGGCCGCCGATCTGGGCAAGTGGGTGAAGTGAGCGCGGACCGCTTCTGGGAAAAGCCGGTTGAGGCGCTGACCCGCGAACAGTGGGAAGCGCTGTGCGATGGCTGTGGCAAGTGCTGCCTGCACAAGTTGGAGGATGACACCACCGGCGAGGTGCATCACACCAATGTCGCCTGCCGCCTGCTGAACCTGAAGACCGCACAATGCAGCGATTACAAGCACCGCCGCGCCTATGTGCCCGATTGCCTGCGGCTGACGCCCAAGTTGGCGCGGCAATTGCCGTGGCTGCCCGATACCTGCGCCTATCGCCTGCGCGTGGACGGCGATCCGCTGCCCGATTGGCATTACCTGATTTCGGGCGACCGCGAAGCGGTGCATCGCGCCGGACAATCGGTGGTGGGCAAGGCGATCAGCGAAACGCTGGCTGGGCCACTGGAAGAACACATCGTTCCGGCAGACCATTTCGATGCTTGATTGGCTGAAACGCGCCAACACCAAAGCGAAGGAAGCATCTGCCCCTGCCAAAGCAGGCGCGCGCAAGATTGCTCCGCGCACGATCGAGGTGGACGGGCGTGAATTGCCGCTGGTGGTGCGCAAACTGGGCCATGCCCGGCGCATGACGCTGCGCCTTGCCCCCGATGGCAGCGAGGCGCGCGTGTCGATCCCGGCATGGGGCCGCGTGGGCGATGCCGAAGCCTTTGCCCGGACCCGTGCCGACTGGCTGGCCGGGCAACTGGCCAACCTGCCCGAAACCCGCACCATTGCACCGGGATCGACGGTGGCGTTCCGTGGCGATCCTTTGCGCATAGACTGGCAGGAGCGCGCGCGGCGCAGGCCGGTGGTTGCGGACGGCACGATTCTGATCGGCGGGCCGCTGGAAGGCCTGTCCGGGCGTCTGCAGCGCGGGCTGGAAGCCGAGGCGCTGAAACTGGTGGCGGTGGACCTGGCGCATTACTGCGCGTTGGCAGATGAGGAAGTGCCGCGCCTTTCGCTGTCGCGCGCGCAGCGGCGCTGGGGCAGTTGTGCATCAGACGGCACCATACGCATCAACTGGCGGCTTGTCATGGCACCCGATTTCGTGCGGCGGTCCGTGGTGGCGCATGAAGTGGCGCATATGCGGCATTTCGATCATAGCCCCGCGTTCCACGCCCATCTGGCCAGCCTGTTCGAAGGCGAGATCGATGCCGCCAACCACTGGCTGAAGCGGCATGGGCGCGGGCTGTACGCGCCTTTTGGATAAGGTGCGATGGTGACGGGTGGCGCAAAGCGCCAAGCCGCCCTATCTAGGCGCGCATGAAGGGCTTTTTCCGCAATATATCGCCGCGCCGCGCCGTCGTTGACCTGTGGGAGGTTATCGGTGCGCCCAGCGAATACAAGGTGATCGGGCTGGTTCTGGCGGCGACGGTCACTGGCGGCATCTTTTTCGTGATGAGCAATCAGGGCGGGCGTGGTTTGCCCAAACCACCTGTCATCACCTATTTCCCCAGTTTTCTGGATGGGCGGACCGACGCCGAAATCCTTGCCGAGAACCGTGCGGCAACGGCCAAGGCCAAAGCCGAAGAAGCCGAGGAAGAAGCCCGGCAGGAACGCATCCGCCAGATGTACAAGTCTGTGGGCAACGCGACCGGGGTTGAAACGAAAAAGGCTTATGAAGAAGGCAAGGCCGAGCGCGAGGAAGCCAAGCGCAAGCTGGACGCAGCGCGCAAGGAGATCCTTGACCAGCACATGATCGACAACCCGGTGTTCGACCGTGAACAGAAGGCTGCGACTGCGAGCGATCAATGAGCCGCGATGACGATCTGCGCTGGCTGAACGCAGCGGCGGCACTGGCCGCACGCGGAAGGCCGCTAAGCCGCCCCAACCCGGCGGTGGGCGCGGTGATTGTCAGCGACGGGATCGTGATCGGGCGCGGATTCACACAGGTGGGCGGCAGACCCCATGCCGAAGCGCAGGCGCTGGCCATGGCAGGCGATGCAGCGCGCGGCGGCACGCTTTACGTCACGCTGGAGCCTTGCGCCCATGCCAGCGCGCGTGGGCCTTCGTGCACATCGCTGCTGTTGCAAAGCGGTCTGGCACGCGTAGTCATTGGCATGGAAGACCCTGATCCCCGCACCGCGGGCAATGGCATTGCGGCGTTGCAGGCTGCGGGCATTGCCGCGCAGGTTCTGCCCTGCCCTGCGGCGCAGGCGTCGCTGGCGGGATATCTGTTGCGGATGACGCAAGGTAGGCCAGAAGTGACGCTGAAGCTGGCCGTGTCGCTGGATGGCAGTATTGCCATGGCGGATGGATCAAGCCAGTGGATCACCGGGACGGAAGCGCGCGCGCATTGCCATGTGGAACGCGCGCGGGCCGATGCCATTCTGGTGGGCGGCGGCACGTTGCGCGCCGATGCGCCACGGCTGGACGTGCGCCTACCGGGCCTTGAACAGCGCAGCCCGCAACGGATGGTGCTGACGCGCGGCGCAGCACCGCAAGGGTGGACGGCAGTGGCAGACATTGCCGCGCCGGGGGCCTTTGGCGAGGCGCAATACCTGTTTGTGGAAGGCGGCGCGGGCGCTGCGGCGGCGTTTCTGGCCGCGGACATGGTGGACCGCCTGCTGATCTATCGCGCGCCCATCGTGATCGGCAGCGGGCTGGCGTGCATCGGGGATATTGGGCTGGAATCACTGGCACTGGCACATGGACGGTGGCGGCAGGTGGACCGGCGGAGGCTTGGCAGCGATGCGCTGGACGTTTACGAACGCGCGCGTTGAAGGAGATTTTTGATGTTTACCGGGATCGTCACCGAAGTCGGCAATATCCTGTCCATTGAAGACAAGGGCGACCGCCACATTACCATTTCATGCGCGATGGACCCCGCCAAGATCGCCATTGGCGCGTCGATTGCCTGTTCGGGCGTGTGCCTGACCGTGGTGGACAAGGGCGGTGTGGCCGGTGAAGGCTGGTTCGCGGTGGACGTTTCGGGTGAGACGATAAGCTGCACCGCGCCAGAACAGTGGCAGGCTGGCGCGCCGTTGAACCTGGAGCCCGCGCTGAAGCTGGGCGATGAGCTGGGCGGACATATCGTGACCGGCCACGTCGATGCGGTGGGCGAAGTGGTGAGCGTGACCCCTGTGGGCGCATCGCTGCAATTCATAATCGCCGCGCCCAAGGATCTGGCCCCCTATATCGCGGCCAAGGGTTCGATCACCGTGAACGGCGTGTCGCTGACCGTGAACGAGGTGACCGATCAGGCTGATGGCGCGTGCCACTTCATGCTGAACATCATTCCGCACACTGCCGAAGTGACCACGCTGGGCACGCTGACGCCGGGCGCAAAGGTCAATCTGGAAATTGACGTGCTGGCGCGCTACCTCAAGCGGATGCAGAGTCTGGCTGCGCAGGGGTAAGCAATAGGTTTCGCGCAGAGACGCGAAACCCGAAGAACGATAGTCAGACGCAGCCCAGCACGATTTGCAGCAGTTGTTCGGGCTGGTCGGACATCACATCGTGGCTCGCCTCCGCCTCGTGATATTCCCATGCGGGATCGGCCTGCACCCTGTCGCGGAACTGCGCGAAGGGGGTGGGCTGCCATGCATTGGCGAAGATATAGATATGGCGTGGGATTTTTGCTTCCTCGCCGGTGAAGCGCACAGCTTCCACCAGTGTCAGCAGCGGGTGCGGGGATAGCGCGGGGTTTTCAAGGCCCGGCAGCGGGGCGACCGCACCGGGAGTGTGCTTCTGGCTGCCGATGTAGTGGTTGTGTTCCCAATCGCCGGTCAGATCCCACAGCGACTGGCCATCGCGCGGCAGGAAGGCATCGACATAGACGATAGCGTCAATGCGTCCGCCCAGCCGCGTGGCGGTGCCGGTGATGACCATGCCGCCCCACGAATGGCCAATCAGCACGAAGCGATCAAAACCCGCCTGTTCGATCTGGGTGCAGACATCATCGATGTGCGTGGTCAGCGTGATGCCGGGGTGAAATTCGTCACGGCGTTTGCCAAGACCGGTCAGGTCTGCGGCCAGCACACGATGCCCGGCGGCAGTGAGGCTAGCGGCCAAGCGATCCCACGCAAAGCCGCTGCCCCATGCTCCGTGGACAAGGACGAAATCGGCCATGGTCAGGCCCCGATGCCGTGCTTCTTGTTATAGCTGTGCAGCCATTCCAGCGTCTTGGTCAGTCCACCGAAGGGATAGAAGTGCAGGCGCACCTTGCCGTGTTCTTCGCCAAGGCCTTCGGCGAAAGCATTGACCAGCTTGTCCGGCCCGGCAGTGCCGAGCAGGTTCGTGACCGAGATGCCGTATTTCTTGAGGACGGACGTTGAGGCGCCCACGCCGCAGCGCGCGGCAAAGGCCAGCAGGCGCTTGATACCTGCCGGGCCGGGCACGCCGATACGCACCGGGGCGTCGATGCCGCGCGCGCGCAGGTCTTTCAGCCAGGTGAGGAAAGCGTCAGGATCAAACCCGAACTGGGTGACGATCAGCGGGGCCATGCCGCGCGCGGTGATTTCAGCAACCTTCTTTTCCAGCACGGCCCAGCATTCCGCTTCGGTCATATTGGGGTGGCCTTCGGGGTGGCCGCCGATGCCGATGGCCTTGATCCCGGCGCGTTCGAACGCGCCCGTGGCGATCAGCGCCGAGGTATCGAAATAGGGGCCAACAGGTTCCGGCGGATCGCCCGCGACGATGAAGCAGCGCTGTACGCCGGCCTGGTCGACCACGGCGCGCAGGTAGCCTTCGAAATCGTCTTCCGAAGTAATGCGGCGAGCGGAGAAATGGGGCATCGGCTCAAAGCCGAGCTGGCGCACCGCGACCGTGGCGGCGACGCGGGCGGCGACATCTTCACCGGGGAGGAAAGTGACCGCAAT
This sequence comes from Novosphingobium sp. SL115, assembly GCF_026672515.1. Classification (GTDB taxonomy): domain Bacteria; phylum Pseudomonadota; class Alphaproteobacteria; order Sphingomonadales; family Sphingomonadaceae; genus Novosphingobium. Next base: position 178,725 of record NZ_JAPPRG010000002.1, read on the forward strand.
AGGAGTGTCTGCCGGGATGAGCGGGGCGGCATCGCGCAGCGACGCTTCGTCCTTCGCGGTCATCTCAAGCGAGAAACCATCGGTGATCCCGTCGGGCGCCTTGTCCCAGTTGGGATGGATTTGGGGTGTTGCCATGATCGGGAATCCTCAGTTCGGTTGAAGGCTGCCCGCCCGGCCACCTTTGCGGTGATCCGGGCGGGGCCTGTTTCAGTTGACCTTAGCGGGCGGTGCGCCAGCCTTCGGCGTAGTTTTCACGCGCAACGCGGCTGTAGGGGACCGGCGAGACGATCACGCGGACGTTGAGCTGCTTGTGCGGTTCAACCGTGGTCTTCTTGGTGCCGCCGTTTTCTTCGCCCCAAACCACATGCAGTTCGGTGCCGAACGGGATTTCCGGGTCGATGGTGGCCAGCGACAGCGCCTGCTTTTCGTTGAACGAGAAGCCGGTAAACATCGACAGGCCAACGGTCTTGCCATCGGCATCGACGACGCGGTCGTAGTTGGACGAAGCATAGTTCGCCAGCGGCACGTCGAAGAACTTGTAGGCTTCACCGTCCGGGTTGAACATCGAAGCCATGATCTTGGCCATGTCTTCGGGGTTCCACGCCAGCGTAACCTTCTTGCGCTGTTCGGCCGGGTTCAGGGCTTCGAGCGCTTCGCGGCCATGGAAATCATGGTCGAACTTCACGAAGTTGCCGTAACCCAGTTCCCACGGGTTGAGGTAGTAGTCTTCGATGTTGTCGGAGACGAACGAGCCGCCGATCGAACCAGTAGCTTCGTAGCTGTCAGCAGCCAGCCATTCGCGGAAGCCCCTTGAGCTTTTCGCCGGTGTAGATGGCGGGCAGCGGCGAGGGAATCCAGCCCGATTCCAGCGTGTTCGACGGATAGGCGCGGCTGCCGCAAGCGATCAGGCCGAATTCCTTGCCCGCTTCCAGAATGGCGGCACGGATTTCTTCCTGCTCTTCATACGGACCCCAGATTTCAAGGCCCGGTGCGCCCGACATGCCGTGGCGCAGCGTCTTCACGGTCTTGCCCGCGATGTTCATCGTCGACATGTTGAAGAACTTGAGCTGTTCCAGCGGACCGCCGTGCAGCTTTTCGATCACGGCCCATGCGTTCGGACCCTGGATCTGGAAGCGCCATTCCTTGCGGGTGACGGGCTTGCCCATCGGGCGCATCGGCGAACGGTCGTCCAGTTCGATTTCGACGTCATAGCCGCCGGTGGCAGCGTGGTAACGCAGCCAGTTGGAAGCAGGGGCGCGACCGACATAGGTGAAGCTCTGTTCTTCTTCCCAGAAGATGATGCCATCACCAATGACGTGGCCATAAGGCGTGGTCGGAACGTACTGCTTGGCCTTGTTGACCGCCCAGCCCTTTGAGCTGTTAATCATGGTATCAGACAGCAGCTTGTGCGCGTCCTTGCCACGAATGTAGAGGTTGACCATGTGGTGCGACTGGTCAAACAGCACCGCGCTGTGCTGCCATGCCCACTGTTCCGAACGCCAGTTCGAAAATTCCGGTGCGACCACTGGATAGACATAGGCGCCAAGCTGCGAGTTGCGCAGCATGTCCACCACATTGCCGTTCTGGTTGATTACCTCTTCGAGGTTCTTGGCTGCCATCATATCTCTCCCGACGTGAAAATGGCTGGTTGAAAAATTTGTATGCAACACATACAAGTTTGAACGGGATTCGCAATGGCAAATGTTGCGCTCTATGAGGCGCATGCCCGATGGGAGAGAATTCGATGACTGCACCGCTGATTTTGACGCTTTCGTGTGATGACAAGCCGGGTATTGTGGCCCGCGTGACCGGCAACCTGTTCGAAGCCGGTGGCAACATTCAGGAAGCACAGCAGTTCGACGATCCGCAGAGCGGGCGCTTTTTCATGCGCGTGGTGTTCAATCCGGGCGAATCGGCTGCCGACGCTTTCCGTGCAGCATTTGCACCGGTTGCGCAGCATTATGGCATGGACTGGAACATCCGCGACACCGCGACTAACCGCAAGGTCGTGCTGATGGTGTCGAAGTTCGATCACTGTCTGGGCGATCTTCTGTATCGCGCCCGCATTGGCGAACTGCCGATGGATGTGGTGGCGATTCTGGGTAACCACCCCAAGGAAGCGCTGAACATCTCGCTGATCGGGGACATGCCCTATTATCATCTGCCGATCACCAAGGACACCAAGCCGCAGCAGGAAGCCGAAGTGAAGCGCATCGTTACCGAAACGGGGGCGGAACTGGTGGTGCTGGCGCGTTACATGCAGATCCTGTCGGACGATCTGGCATCGTTCCTTTCGGGCCGCTGCATCAACATCCACCATTCGTTCCTGCCCAGCTTCAAGGGCGCAAAGCCGTATCATCAGGCGCACGCGCGCGGCGTGAAGATGATTGGCGCGACCGGACATTATGTGACCGCCGACCTTGATGAAGGTCCGATCATCCATCAGGACACCGAAACGGTGACCCATGCCGACACGCCCGAAGATCTGGTGCGCAAGGGCCGCGATGTGGAACGCCGCGTTCTGGCCGAAGCGGTGCGCCTGCATCTGGAAGACCGCGCGCTGGTGAATGGCAACAAGACCGTCGTGTTCAAGAGCTGATAGTTTTGACCAGTTGAGATCAAGCGGCGGCGGAGGCACCATGGCTTCCGCCGCCGTTTTTCCATGCGGGAGAGAGAACAATGCACGTCAACGCGCTGGATCACGTCAACATCATCACCGACCGGCTGGATGAAACGGCAGAGTTCTATCACGAACTGCTGGGGCTGGAGCGGCGCGATGGCCCTGCCCCGCTGACGCCGGACAATGCGCAATGGATGTTTGATGGTGCAGGCCGCGCGATTATCCACATCAACGCGGTTGATTGCCCGCGCGCCTATGACCGGGACGTGCAGCCCGGATCGCTGACCGGCGCGATCCACCATGTTGCGCTGAATTGCAGCGGGTATGACGAAGTGCTGCGCCGCGTGGGGGCGATGGGACTGGATTGCCAGACCAATCTGGTAGAGGCGATTGGCCTGCGCCAGATCTTTACCGCCGACCCCAACAACGTGCTGCTGGAACTGAACTTTTTCGCAGATTAGGCCGGAATGGCAGTCTCAAGCGCGTCCGCCAGTTCCTGCGGCTTTGACAGGTAAGGGCTGTGGTCGGCTTCGAGCGTGACGACATGCGCGCCGGGCGAATATTGCTGCATCTTGCGCTGGCTGTCGATCGGGATGGTGCGGTCCCGCGTGCATTCGACATATGTGCGCGGGAGGCTGCCCCAGCGTTCGGGCGTCAGATGCAGCTTTTCAGAGCGGGGAGCGTGCGGTTCGGCCAGCAGGCGCGCCATCGCGGCTTCCACCAGAGCGGGCGGTGAGACTTGCGCGAAGATCGCGGGTGCGTGCGCGATATCGATCACCGTGGCGACACCGCCATGGACTTTGCTGATGATGGCATCGAACGCAGGGTTCGGGCCTTCCAGCTCCTTGAACTCGGCTCGGCTCATGCCTGATGGCAGCATCATGGCGCAGATATAGACCAGCGCGTCCATGGCCTGCGGATCGCGCTCCGCCGTCGTGGAGATAACCAGACCTCCGCGCGAATGGCCGCCCAGCACCACGGGCGCGCCGCCAAGCTGCGCTTTCAGATCGCGGCAATGCTGCGCAGCAAATTCACCCCAGTCCGCCAGCGTGACGGCAGCCATTTCTTCTGCCGTGCCACCCATGCCAGGCAGGGTTGGCGCAACGACGATATGGCCGCGCGCACGCAGAATTTTCGCAACCAGATCGAAACACCAACCACCGTGCCATGATCCGTGGATCAGGACGAAACCGGCCATCAGCGCACTTCGCCCGACCAGACGCGCAGGCCCGGCGCCGTGCGGTCTTCACCCTTCAGTGCTTCGGCAATTGCAGAGCGTGCGGCCATGCGGTCGCGCCATTCGCACAGGCGCGGCGCGCGCGCAGCAATTTCCATTTCAGGGAACATGCGCTCTACCATGATGCCGCAGTGGGAATAGAAATTGATGTCCGCCAGCGTATAGGTATCGCCTGCCAGCCAGCGGGTTTGGCCAAGCTGCGCTTCCACTTTGGCCACCGCATATTCGATCTTGGCCGTGGCGTTGGCAAGGTCCGCTTCGGAAAAGCCGGAGCGCGCGGTGGCCCACTTCTTGCGCTGGTCGGGCAGGGGAATGCTTTCCAGCAGCTTTTCAAAATCACCGGATTCGATGTTGCGCGCGATCACGCCGACCATGCGGTGCCAGCCATGCATCGACACGAAATTCATCACATGCTCGTCAACGAACTTGTTCCAGTAGCGCATCCGCGCCGCGCCCACCGGATCGCGCGGGCGCAGCGGGGCGTCCGCGGGCTGGGCATCGGGGAAGGCGTCTTCCAGATATTCGTTGATGACGGTGGTGTGGGTAATGATCGCGCCATCATGGTCCAGCACCGGCACCTGACCTTCGGGATTGATCGCGGTGAACCACGGCTGGTGCTGTTCAAACTTGTGCAGATCGACATAGATGCTTTCGTAAGCCAACCCCTTTTCCTTCAAGGGGATCATCGACTTCAGCGAATTCGCCAGCGGTTCGGCGTGGTAGTATTTCAGGCTCATCGGTTCAGACCCTCATGGTGCCGAGCATACCGCCATCGACCGCCCAGCTTTGCGCGGTGACGTGGCTGGCAGCATCGGACAGGAGAAAGGCGGCGACTTGCGCCAGTTCTTCGGCAGAGCCTGTGCGGCCTTGCGGGACAGCCTTGGCCATCTGCTGCGCGGCTTCCGGCGGAAGGCCATCGAGCATCGGGGTTTCGATCAGGCCGGGGACGATGCAGTTGCAGCGCACGCCATACGGTGCAGCTTCGTTGGCCACCGCCCGCGACAGGCCGAGGACGGCGTGCTTGCTGGCGACATAGCCCGCGTTCATCGGCAACCCGCGTTCGCTAGCAAGGCTGCCGGTGACGAGGATCGCGCCGGTTCCACGCTGCTTCATTGCGGGCAAGGTGTGCTGGATGGCCCAGAACACGCCTTTCAGATTGACCGCCATGACCGCATCGAAGGCTTCGTCAGTGTAATCCTCCACGGGCGCGAACATGCCGCCAATCCCGGCATTGAGGAACATCCCGTCAATCGGGCCATTGGCGGCAACGGCATGGTCCAGCGCGGCGTGCAGCGCGGCCTTGTTGGCCACATCGGCAGCGGCAAACGCGGTCTTGCCGCCAAGGTCGTGCGCGGCCTGTTCCAGCAGATCGGCACGGCGGGCAACCAGCGTGACGCTTGCGCCAGCTGCGACGCAGCGGGTGGCGGTGGCACGACCGATACCGGTGGATGCGCCGGTGATGACAATGTGCTTGCCTGAAAGATCAGTCACGTATCGCTCCGTGCGATGAAAGCGCCCCATACTTGCGCTTCGGGCCGGTCGGTCCTGTCGGGCGACCATTGCTGTTCCATGATGGCGCGCGCTTGTGTTTCAGCCATTCCGCGCCGTTCGCGGTTGAAGCGGTAAAGGAAGGCCGACACCCGCCAGTTCATGATGCAGTGGACGTGGACCGGCTTCGGCCCCTGCTCCAGAGCGGCGACGAAGGCCGCGAAGTGATCTTCGCCCGGTGCATCGAAGGGCACGGGGATGTGGGTATAGGCGACGCCCTGCCCGGCCAGCTTTTCCCCCTCGCCCGCCAAGGCTTCAGGGTGCGTTTCCAGCGCGAGGTTGATGACGTGGGCGACGCCAAGATCGGCCAGCCGCGCCACGTCCTTTTCCTCGATCCGGCCCGATGTGGTCAGATCCGCATCAAGCCTTTGCCAGCCACGGATATCATCGGGATCGGCCACAATGGCGCTCCTGCTCAGGCCAGCCCAAGCAGGCGGGCGGCGTTGTCCTTCATGATGCCGGGCATGACCTCTTCCTTGAAGCCGACCTGAAGCGCAGCATCGATCCACTTTTGCGGGTGGATCAGCGGGAAGTCCGACCCGAACAGCATCTTCTTGCGAAGCTGGGTGTTGGCATACTGGATGATCTGCGGCGCGAAGTATTTGGGCGACCAGCCGGACAGATCGATGAAGACGTTGTTCTTGTGCAGCGCCATCGACAGGCTTTCATCGACCCACGGCCATGATGGGTGGGCCAGAATGATCTTCATGTCGGGGAAATCGACCGCCACGTCATCCACCAGCATGGGCTGGCCATATTTCAGGCGCATGCCGCCGCCGCCGGGCATACCGGTGCCCATGCCGGAATGGCCGGTGTGGAAGATGGCGGGCAGACCGTATTCGGCAATCACTTCATAGATGGGATAGCCGACGCGATCCGCCGGGTGGCAGTTCTGGGCAATTCCGTGGAACTTGAAGCCTTTGACCCCATAGTTCTCGATCAGATCGCGTGCTTCGCGCGCACCGAACTTGCCCTTGTGCGGATCGATCGAGGCGAAGGCGATGCAGATGTCGTCGTTCTTTAGCGCCATTTCGGCGACTTCGTAGTTCGACACGCGCTTGGCCCCCATGCCGCATTCGGCATCGACCGTGAACATGCAGAAGGCGATCTGCTGTTCGCGGTAAATCTCGACGATTTCGGGCATTTTCGGCCGTTCGCGCGGGGCCTTGAAATAGGTGCTGGCCGCATCGAAGAACTGGCCCATGACCGGATCTTCAGGATCATGGCACGAAATTTCGGCATGGACGTGGACGTCGATGGCCTTGATCTTGGAAAGGTCGATGGGCACGAGGAAATTCCTTGAAAGGCAAACAGCCTTGCTTGCTCTCTCACCTTGAGGGGAGAGATACGAAGGCTATGCGCGACCCGCATAGCCGGAGTTGAGAGAGAGGTGGTTCGCCCCTCTTCCAGCCCTCTCCCCTCAGGGGAGAGGGCTGGAAGTCATCAGACCAGCGCGTCCTTCTTGACCGTAATCACCTGGCTGTAGGTGAATTCCTTGAGGCCTTCGATGCCGTATTCGGCGCCAAAGCCCGACTGCTTGTGGCCACCGAAGGGCGCGAACGGCGAAAGGTGGAGGAATTCGTTGATCCACACCGTGCCGGTTTCAAGCTGTTCGGCAATGGCCACGCCGCGTTCGGTGTCCTTGGTCCACACTGCCCCTGCAAGACCGTAGTCAGAGTTGTTGGCGCGCGCGATGACTTCCTCTTCGGTCGAGAACTTCATCAGCGGCATGACCGGGCCGAACTGTTCCTCGGCCACAATGCGCGCGTCTTCAGGCGGGTTGTCGAGAATGGTGATCGGCACATAATAGCCCGAACCCGACGGATCGACATCACCGCCGACGAGGAACTTGTAGCCATTATCCTTGGCGTCCTGAATCAGTTCGCAGACCCGCTCGAACTGCTTCTTGTTCTGGATCGGACCGACACCGGTGCCCTGATTGGCACCGTCACCGACCGTCACACCCTTGGCATATTCGGCAATCGCGGCGCTCATCTCGTCATAGATATCCTCGTGGATATAGACGCGCTTGGCAGCGACGCAGATCTGGCCGGCATTGGTAAAGCTGGACCAGAAAAGCTGTTCGGCCACCTTCGCTACATCGGCATCGGGCAGCACGATCGAGGCATCGTTGCCGCCAAGTTCAAGCGTGATGCGCTTGAGATCCTTGGAAGCACCTTCCATGATGCGCTTGCCGGTGGCAGTCGAGCCGGTGAAGGTAATCTTGTCGATATCGGGGTGCGAGGTCATCAACGGCCCAAGCGAATCTTCGCCGGTGATGATGTTGACCACGCCCGCAGGCACGATGTCCTTGATAAGCTCTGCAAACTTCAGCGTGGTCAGCGGCGTGAAGGGCGACGGCTTAAGGACGATGGTGCAGCCTGTAAGGATCGCCGGAGCAATCTTCTGCACCGCCATCAGCACGGGGAAGTTCCACGGCACGATCCCGGCGACCACACCCACCGGCACGCGGCGCGTGCGGCTGAGGCGGGTTTCGCTGTCTTCGTTGATCGTCTCTTCAAGGGTCAGGGTGGACTGCGCGCTCATGATCGCGGCGCTGGCACCGATTTCGTGCTGCGCCTGATGATGCGGCTTGCCCTGTTCGCTGGTGAGCAGGCGATAGAGTTCGTCGAAGTTCGCTTCGACGGCTGCGGCCATGGCGCGGATGACGGCGCGGCGTTCTTCCACCGGGGTCTTCGACCAGGTCTTGAACGCGGCGCGTGCGGCGGCGACAGCGCGGTCCAGTTCGGCAGCGCCGCAGGCCGGGACGCGACCCACGACCTGCTCGTTCGCCGGGTTGACGACATCAAGCGAGGCTTCGGTCGTGACCAGCTCACCATTGATGAGATTCGGATAAAGATGCGTCATGAGTCTCTCCGTTCCGTTATGATTGCTCTATGGTATAGCAATCTCTCAGCGCGTTTCCAGCGCCTTGTCCTCGTTTGCGCGTTTGATGACGTAGTGGCGGATTGATTCGATCTGCTCCTTCGTCATGTATTTGTTCCACGCGATCATGCCGTTGTCCTTCAGGATGCCATCATGCACCACCGACTGCCATGTGGCGGCATCGGCGGTCACGCCGCTGCGGCGCAGATCGGGTAGCAGGCCGCCAATGGCCGCATCGCCGTGGCAGACGTTGCAATATTGACCGTAAAGAGCATTGCCCTGCGCAATGGTGGCAGGCGTGCCGGTAACGGCGGGCGGGTCAAGCGGCACGTTTTCAAACGGCGCGGCATCAGGCAGCTTGGCCTTGCCGCCCATCTTGAACACCAGCAGGCGGCTGACATTGCGCACAGGGCCGGATTTGTCGGCCAGAATGCCGGTCGCCAGCGGCCAGACTCCGCCCCAACCTGCCAGCACGGCGACATACTGTTCGCCGCCCGCGGTGAAGGTGATAGGCGCGGCGACCACACCGGTCTGCGCCGGGAACGACCACAGTTCCTTGCCGTCCTTCGACGAATAGGCCGCGAACGTGCCCTTGGCGTTGCCCTGAAACAGCAGGCCGCCAGCGGTTGCCAGCAGGCCACCGTTCCACGGTCCTGCAAACGGGATGCGCCAGCGTTCCTTCTTCTCGACAGGATCCCACGCCACGACAGCGCCGGTGGTGGCGGCCCTTGCCGCATCGCGCGCTTCCTTGATCGCGGGCATGGCGCCAGCGGCATTGTCCAGCCCGACGTTGAAGCCCACCGCCTGCGGCTTCCAGTTCAGATCGGGGAAATAGGGATAGGCCGCAAACTGCGCCGGAATATAGACCAGCCGGTTGGTCGGATCATAGGCCATCGGGTGCCATGAATGCGCGCCCGCCGCGCCCGGCGTGCTGATGAACGGCTTGCCCGTCTTGTCATAGCGCGCTTCGGGATTTTCAATTGGGCGACCATTGGCGTCCAGCCCCTTGGCCCAGTTCACCGGGGCATAGGCATTGCCCGAAATGAACTGTCCGTTGGTGCGGTCAAGCACATAGAAGAAGCCGTTCTTGGGTGCCTGCATCAGCACCTTGCGCGGTTTTCCATCAATCTGGAGATCGGCAAGGATGATGTGCTGGGTGGCGGTGAAATCCCACGTTTCGCCCGGCGTTTCCTGAAAATGCCAGACATATTCGCCGGTCTTCGCGCGGATCGCCACGATGGATGACAGGTAGAGGTTATCGCCACCACCGGGTGAACGATACGACTGGTTCCACGGGCTGCCGTTACCGACACCGATGTAGAGCAGGTCAAGCTCAGGGTCGTAAGCCATGGCATCCCAGACGGTGCCGCCGCCGCCCAGCTTCCACCATTCGCCCTTCCAAGTGGCTTCGGCCTTCTTCAGATACTCTTCGTCGTTCTTCCCCGGCATGTCGGGCACGGTGTAAAACCGCCAGACCTGCTTACCAGTTTGCGCGTCATAGGCAGTGACATAACCGCGCACGCCCATTTCCGCGCCGCCGTTGCCAATGATGATAAGCCCGCCAATCGCACGCGGCGCACCGGTGATGGTATAGGGCTTGGACTGATCGACCGTGACGGTAGACCACACCTGTTTGCCGGTGGCGCGGTCCAGCGCGATCAACCGTCCGTCCAGCGTGCCAAAGTAAAGCTTGTCGCCCCACGCGGCCATGCCCCGGTTCACCACGTCGCAGCAGGCCTTTACCGCCGTTTCGCCGGGCACCTTGGGGTCAAACTCCCACAACAGCTTGCCCGACAGCGCGTCATAGGCCTTGGCCTTGGACCATGCGGTGGTGATGTAGATCTTGCCATCGATGACCAGCGGGGTGGCTTCCTGACCGCGCGCAGTGTCCATATCGGCAAACCACGCAAGGCCAAGCTGGCTGACGTTTGCGGGCGTGATCTGGGTCAGCGGGCTGAAGCGCTGTTCATCGTAAGTGCGGCCATAAGACAGCCAGTTGGCGCCATCGGCAGCCATGATGCTTTCCGCAGTGACACCACCCTGCGCGCTGGTGGCCATACTGCACGCGGCGAGCGGCAGCGCGAGCGCCAGCGTTCCGGCCAGCATCAATTGCAACTTGCGATCAAAACGCATCTTCAACCCTCTCCAGACAGTCCGGTTCGCCGGATCAGTTCACCATGCGCTGCGATCCGCCCCAATAGGGCGAGCGCAATGCTTTCTTGTCCATCTTGCCCGCTGCGGTGCGCGGAATCGAGTCCACAAACTTGACAGATTTCGGCGCTTTGACCCCGCCCAGCTTTTCCTTGGTATAGGCGATGATCTCCGCCTCGGTGATGCCTTCGCCCACGACCACGGCATGGACCTGCTCGCCCCACTTTTCATGCGGGATGCCGAACACGCAGGCCTCCTTCACGGCGGACAGTTCCGTTACGGCAGCCTCGACTTCGGCGGTAAATACGTTGAAGCCGCCGGACACAACCATGTCCTTCCTGCGGTCGACGATGTAGAGATACCCGTCCTCGTCAAACTTGCCGACATCGCCCGTATGGTGCCAGCCGAATTTGCGCACTTCGGCGGTTTCTTCAGGCTTTTCGAAATAGGAATGGGTGACCAACGCCCCCCGCGCACAGATTTCGCCCGCTTCGCCCAGTCCGACATGGTTGCCGTCGTCATCCAGCAGCGCGACTCGGATGGAGCGCGAAACCTTGCCGCACGAGGCCAGCTTTTCGGGCGCTTCCTTGGCAAATTTCGCCACATCTTCGGGCGGGAACCACGCGACAATCATCGGGCATTCTACCTGCCCATAGGACTGGCACATGCACGGCCCGAAAATTTCCACCGCCTGCCGCAGTTTTTCAGGGCTGCACGGCGAACCGACCAGAATGAAGATCCTGAGCGACGAATAGTCGTGCTGGCCAATCTCAGGCGAGGCCATGAGCTGATAGAGCGCAGTCGGCGGCAGATACATGTGCGTGACTTTGTATTCCGCGATGGTGCGCAGCACGTCTTCGGCATCGAAGCCGGGCAGGATAACCTGCGTTGCGCCAAGGCTCATCGTGGAAAGCGCAATCGGACCTGCGGCATGGGTGATGGGTGCCGATACGAGCGCGACCGGATCGTCGGTGCGGCCACCCATGGCATCGGCCGCCGTTTCGATCATCGTACCCCAGCCAAGGTTGGTGACATTCGCGCCCTTTGACGGACCAGTGGTGCCGCCGGTGGGGAAGATGCCAACCATGTCCATCAAGTTGCCGAAAGCATCGACTTCAGGTTCCACAAAATCGGCCTCGGAAACGCCAGCCATGAACTCTTCAAGGCTGGGATCGTCGCCCATGCGCTTGTCCAGACAGACGAAGTGCTGAAGCGTGGGGCACAGCGCCTTCAACTGCTCCACTTCGTCCGCCTTGGACGAATGATAGACCATCCATTTCAGGCGGACATAATTGATATAGCCCGCATTGGCATCGATGGCGTTGCGGGTATTGACCGGAATCCATTTGCCGTTGGCGCGCCACATTGCCAGCAACACAACCAGCAAAATACCATCGTTCGGGCCGTAAAGGCCCAGCAGATCCTGATTTTCAAAGCCGCCCTTTTGCAGCGCGGCGGCGATGCGTTCGGACAGGGCCTTGGTTTCGGCAAAGGTCAGCTTCAGCCCCGTTTCGGTATCGACGATGGCAAGCCGGTTCGGATTGCGGTCGTGGCCGCGGTCAAAATAGTCGATGGCGCGCATTGGTTATCCCCAACGGTTGATTTCAGGCCCCGGCGCCCAAGCGCGGAGCGGATCGGAAACAGTGGCGCGTGCAAGCGCGGCAACCACTGAAGGGCGGGCAGCAACACGGGCAAGCCACGCCGACGTTTGCGGCGCATTGGCAAAGGCGGCAGGCTGGATGGATGCCATGCCCGCCAGCCATGAATAGGTGACCAGATCGGCAATCGAGAACGGCCCCATCAGCCAATCGCGTCCATCTGCCAGCTGCTTTTCGCAACGCTCGACCGCTGCCACGATCTTCGCTTCGCTGTCAGCAACTTGTGCGGCATCGATGCGGCCATCGTGCAGCGCCTGCCAACGGTCGCGCAGGTCATCGGACACGATACGGCCCGTCACCACGGCAAAATCTGCGGCCGGAATTGCGCCAACCTGCGCCATCGACGTGGCCATATTGCCCAACAGCGCCGCAGCAGGCGAAAGCCGCTCGGTCATCTGGCGGCACCACATCATCATTTCCCAGTGGGCGTAAGCATCAGTGGGCTGCAAACCCGCACCGCCCGCCGCTTCATCAATATACTGGGCAAGGAACACGGATTCGGTCATCGCCTCGCCATCGACCACCAAAACCGGGCCTTCGCCTTCGATGCCAAGGTCCAGCGCGATGCTTTCGGCAAGGTCGGGCAGCGCATGGCGTGCACCGGCCAGCAGGTCGATCATGCGGCATTCGATTTGCAGCCCTGCCTCTTCCAGAGCGGCCAGAACCGTCAGCGAGGCGCCGTTGGGCTGCCCGTGATAGAGAACCGCGCTCATTCCTCGATCTCCGCCATGATAAGGCCATATCGACTGGCAAGGTCGGTCTTGCCCATGGCCCATGTCTTCTTCACAGCGTCGCGGGCATAGACCCGTTTCAGCCAGCGCATGATGTTCGGCGTCTTGTCCTTGCCCGCAAGGTCAGGCTGCGACAGCGGCAGCGAATACGTGCTGTTGAAGATGTTGATGTCGGCCAGGGTATAATGGTTCGATCCGACATAGGGCCGCTTGCCCAGTTCCTCTTCCAGCCGGGCAATGCCAAGACCAACGCGGCGGCGGCTTTCAGCCATTTCAGCCTCTGAAAACGCGCCGCTGATCGCCTTGCGCCATGCAGTGCGGCGTTCGGGCAGGGGGATACGGTCAATCGCGGCTTCAAGCTCTGCCGGATCGCGCTGGCGCACCATTGGCCCCACGAACACGCTCCACCCGATCATCGAGAAGCTTGGACCAAGCCACTGATCCATGAACTTCATCCACCAGCGCACCCGCCAGCGATCCTGCGCATCGGCAGGCATCAGGTCTGGCCCCGCAAACTGCTCGTTCACGTATTCCATGATCGCGGTGCTTTCGACCAGCACCCTCACCCCGCCGGGGGTGTTATGCGTCATCGCCGGAATCGTGCCCTGCGGGTTGATTGCAAGGTATTCGGGCTTGTGCTGGTCGAACTGCAGCATGTCGATGTAATGGCTGGAAAAAGGCACGCCCTTTTCCATCAGCGCCAGCATCGGCTTGCCCGAATTGGCGTTTGGCTCCCAGTGATAGAGGGTTACCTCGTCCATCGCCCGTATCTCGCCTCTCTCCCGATTCCGGTCGCGCCGGAAATTGTTAGTGTTGCATACTAAATAAGCGGGAGCGCGGGTCAACCCTGCGCGAGAGACATTTTGTGCGGGACGGACCAAGGTTGCACGGGCCGGTTTTGCAGGGTTTCACCACGCGCAACGCAGCACATAGGCAAAAAGGGCACATTCCCGAAGGAACATGCCCTTTTTCTGTCCCGCCCTCAGGGACAGGACCGTCAGCGCGCGGCCATGGTCCAGCGGAACAGATGGTCGCGGCCCGACAAGGGCGCGGGGCTGCGCGCTTCGTGATCTGCACGCAGGCCCTTTTCTTCCAGCGCACCGCGCAGGACCGTCCAGTCGCTCCATCGCGTCAGGCCCACCACCCGTGCGGGATTGCCCAGCGCGCGCCAGCCCGCCTCTACCCCATGGGCAAGGTCGATGGTGCGCACCCCTGCTTGGCCTGCGGCAAAGGCTGCGGATTCCGGAATGCGGCTGTCGAACACCACCACCGGCAAAGCGCCAGCCTCGATCGCCGCAGCGGCAGCAGGCATGGCCAGCGCCGATCCGGCAATGGCCCCGCCTTTCAGCATGGAGCGTCTGCTAACGCGCATCAGCCAGCCTTCCCCAGATACTTGGCAACCGCATCAAGTTCCGCATCCGTCAGATCCACCTTGGTCTGCTGCGGCATCGCGCCCTTGCCCATGCGGACCACGGCTTTCACATAATCGCCCGTCAAATCGTCACGGTTGGACAGCAGGCCCTTTTCAGGTGGATTGCCCGCCATCATCTGCTGCTTGGTCAACAGGTTGGTGCCCATGCCGCCGGGAAGGTGGCAATAGCCGCAATGCACTTCGAACAGCACTTTGCCATCGCCGCCGGGCTTCAACCGGTCACCCACGGGTTCGACCGGGCGCAGCATATAAGGCGGCATTGGCGGTGGGCCTCCGGCGGGGGGCGGTGGCCCACCCGCAGGCGGCGCGGCATAGGCAGCAGCCCCCATGGCAAGGACGGCGGCGGTCAGCAGGATGCGCTTCATCTTACTGCCCTCCCTTATAGGCCTTGCCGCGCTGATCGGCATAGTTGGCGGGCCAGACGCCCTGTTTGCCCGGCGCGATGATGCCATTGGGATCAAGCGCGGACTTCACCTTTTCGTCAAAGCGGCGCAGCGCGTGGCCGTTGAAATCGAACGTTTCCATCACCGGGTCCATCCAGCCAAGGTGCGTGCGATATTCGGCATAGCCCGCCTTGGCGCTTTCCACGATCAGCGCGTCAAACAGCTTGCGCATCTTGACCACTTCGTCCGCATTGTCGCGGTCATACATCAACATGTTGACGTTGTTGGCAAAGCGCCCGCCGATGGTGAAGCTGGCATAGAAGTCGACGTCGAAGTCCGCGATGATCTTGCGGCTGCGGTGCATCTGGTCCAGCACATGCT
Organism: Novosphingobium sp. SL115; assembly: GCF_026672515.1. Classification (GTDB taxonomy): domain Bacteria; phylum Pseudomonadota; class Alphaproteobacteria; order Sphingomonadales; family Sphingomonadaceae; genus Novosphingobium. The sequence goes on from NZ_JAPPRG010000002.1 coordinate 193,752, forward strand.
TGCCGGTGGCCGGGACCACGGGCGAAAAGCCCATGTGCGCCCCGCGCCCGCCGATCCAGTCGGACATCTGCAACGGCACAGCAGAGGGCACGCCCATGGTGGTTTCATACTGGCCTATGGGATCACCCTGCCGCCACCAATGTTCCTGCGGCGCGGCAGCAAGATTGCGCTTCATCGCCGCCTTGACCACTTCGGCCCGCGCCTTGACCACCGGTTCTTCGCCATAGAGGCGCAACGCAACCTGCCAGTAGCCCAGCTTGTGCTCTTTCAGCAGTTCTTCCACCCGCCATTCAGGAATGGCCGAGGGCTTGTCCCAGAAATCCTTGCGCTGGCCTTTCAGCACCATCTTGCCCAGCCATGAAGGGATGAACACGTTCTGGTCGATAAGGCCGGAAATCTTGAGCGGGGTAATGGTGTCGACCACCCAGCCGATATCGTCCACCGCCGGAATATCCCACACGATTTCCAGCGAGGTTTCAGGCGCGGGTTGCAGCCAAACGCCCGCCTTGGTCACGATGCCCAGGTTCGATTGCGAGAACGCCAGATCCCAGGTCGGGCCATAGCTCATCGGGAACAGGTGCCACGAAGGGTTGTCCTTCATCGCGCCCATGCCGGTGCGCACCAGATCGCCATCGGGCAGCACCGCTTCGATCCCGCACAGGTTGCGCGCGTGCAGGCCATAAGAGGTGTAACCGATGCCGTGCTCCAGCGCGTTGCCCAGAACGGACCCCCACGCATTGCCAGGGACCGACATCCACAACGGCGCCTTTTCACGCTGGATCAGGTCATACAGGTCAAAGAACCCGACCCCCGGTTCCACCACGCAATAGGCCAGCTTATGGTCGAGTTCGAGCACCTTGTTCATGCGCCCAAGGTCCATGACAACGGTGCCTTCCATGCGCGGTGCAGCGGTACCGTAACCAAGGTTCTTACCGCGCGCGACGGGCCACAGCGGAATATTGTGTTCGTTCGCCAGCCGCACGATGGCGCGCACTTCATCAACATTGGCGGGCGCGACAGCGGCGGATGCAGGCCATTCCTCGGTCGTGCCGGGGGCATAGGTATCGGCATAGGCATCACGATCGGCATCGGAGTCCATCACCCAGGCCTTGCCCACGACACCGGCAAAGGCGGTCATCGCGGTCTGGAACTGTTTGGGACTGACGCGGGGGGGCAGGTGCAGCTTCACCGGATGGATTCTCCCGTCATTCTTATTCTAACAATTGTTATTATTTGTAGCAGCAGAACGCTTGCCGTCAAGTGGTCAGGTCAGCGCGTAATACTTCACGTAGTTCCCATCCGGCTTGCGTTCGCCAACACCGATGAAGATGTGGCGTGTCAGCCAGTCGTGCTTGCCGCTACTGGTTTCAAAGGTGGGCTGGGCACGCAGGTAATATTCAGCGTGGGGCACAGGTTCCCCCCCGGCAAAGGCCCAGCTACGCAACCGGTCCATCGTGCCCGGCTCACGCCCCCACAGAAATCCCTTGTTCTGCATGTAGATCAGCGTGCCGTCATCGACCTCCAACATATAGCGCGCGTCGAACACAGCGGTATCGTCGGGGCGGAAGAAGGCATAGTCACCGCCCGAATTGGGCACCGCGCGGCCTTTCAGGCGCGGCCCTTCGAACTCGCCTTCATCCACATAAACCGCGCTGCGCATCCCGCCCGAAGGCAGGTCGGGCACCATCTGTACGCGGGTAAAACGCAAGCGGCAGGCAAAGGCAAATTCAAGACGGGGATTGTCGAGCGTGGAGAAGTCCATATCGGCCTCAATAATTCGAAAGAATGGTCAGGCTTGGCCCGTCGAGCGGCTTTCCTGCCTTCTGCTTTTCCAGTTCGTCCTTGCGGGTCTGGCCTTGCAGGTCGATCAGATAGGCGTGGATCGCGTCCGCGTCCTCAGGCTTCAGGATATCGTTCCAGCGCGGCATGCCATTGGGCACCAGCAGGCCCTCCAGCACGATGTCGCGGAAAGCCTCATGCGTGGCGGGCTGCATCCGGCGCAAGTCCGGCGTGATCGAGCGTGGCTGGTTGGCGTGGCAGATGGCGCAATTGCCGAAGAACAGCCCTTGCCCGCGCGCGATGGTTGCCGCCGTCACGCCGGGGGCCTGAACGGGCGCTTGTGGTGCGACTTCCAGCGCGGGCAGCAGATCGGGCACCGGCACCCTGCCGCCGCCGATACGGAAGACCAGCAACCGGTTCATGTTGCCGCGCGTATATGCGGCGGAATAGCGCGGCACGAACGGATAGCCGCCCCCGCCCCACCCAGCCATGACCGCGACATATTGGACGCCGCCCACCTCATAGGTCATCGGCGCGGCCATGATCGCGGTGCCGATGTCGATTTCCTTCAACAGCTTGCCCGTCTTCGTTTCGCGCACGAACAGCTTGCCGGTAACGCCGCCATAGATGGTAAGGCCGCTGGCCGTTGTCAGCACCCCGCCCCGGTCCTGCCAGCCTGCGGTATCGGCAGCCCACACGGTCTTGCCTGTCAGTGGATCGATGGCGCGGACTTGCGCACTGGCGGGGTTCTTCAGCGCTTCGGCATAGGCCGGCGTCTTACGCACGGCGTCGGCAAAGACGGGCGGGAAGGTGTCCAGCGCGGCCTTTACATCAGGCGTGAAGATCAGCGCGGCGTCGTTGTTCAATCCGCGCGCCTTATAGGGTTTCTGCCCCTCGGTCATGAAGATCAGGTTCCCCATGTCCAGCACCGCGCCGATATACAGCCCGGTGGCCGGATCATAGCTGGCCGGATGCCAGTTGCGCGCGCCGGTGGTGGCGGGAAACACGATCTTCGGCCCGGTGGTATAATCGGCCGCTTCCGAGTCAAGGATCGGGCGGCCAGTCTTGGGATCAATCCCCTTGGCCCAGTTGGTGCGCACGATGGGATTGGCGCGCAGCAGCTTTCCGTCGCGCCGGTCAAGAATGTAGAGAAACCCGTTCTTGGGCGCGTGCAACAGCACCGGGCGGTCTTCGCCATCCACCTTCATCCGCGTCAGGATCATCGGCTGGGTGGCGGTGAAATCCCAGTTGTCGCCGGGGGTTTCCTGATAATGCCACTTCATCCGCCCGGTTTTGGGATCGATGGCGACGATGCTGGCAAGATAGAGGTTGTCGCCGCCCGATGGTGACCGCTTCGACGTGGCATAGGGACCGCCGTTGCCGGTGCCCACCAGCACAAGCCCGGTTTCGGGATCGTAATTGATCGCATCCCATGGCGAACCGCCCCCGCCAATGTCCCAGCGGCTGTTGACGTCCCACGTCTTCAGCGCGGCTTCGAGTTCGGGGGTTTCCTGCGGTCCCAACTTCGGGTCATGCGGGATGACGTGCCAGCGCCAGCGCAGCTTTCCGGTATCGAGATCGAGCGCGGTGACATAGCCGCGCACGTCGTATTCCGCGCCGCTCATGCCGATGACCACAACATCGCCCGCCACTTCGGGCGCGCCGGTGGAATTGTCGCCCCGGCGGCGGTCCTCGATGAAATCGGCCTTCCACACCACTGCGCCGGTTTTGGCGTCCAGCGCATACATCCACCCATCCAGCGCGGCGACAAAGACTTTGCCCCGCGCCACGGCGACGCCACGGTTGACCATATCGCAGCAGACGGTGCGGTTGACCTGCATGTCGACTTCAGGTTCGAACCGCCACAGTTCCTTGCCCGTCGCCGCATCGAAGGCATAGGCGCGACCTGTGGTACCCGAGGTGTAAAGCACGCCATCGACCACCACCGGCGTCGCTTCCTGCCCGCGCGTGGTGCCAAGTTCCACTTCCCACGCAAGGCCAAGCTGGCCGACGTTTTCGGCATTGATTGCGGTCAGGCGCGAATGGTGGGTCTTGCCGGAATCGCCGCCGGGATTGGTCCACTGGCTGCCTGCGCCTTCAGCCAGAGGTGCCGCGCCGCCAAGCGAACAGGCCGCAAGCCCAAGGAACAGGCTGGCAAGCGCCGCCCGCATCACAGGCAATCCCACGGGCTTGGCATGCGATAGGGCACGGTGATGAAGTTCGCCTCGATCTGTTCGATCATGCCTTGGTCAATCTTGAACAGTTCGGAAATATAGAAGCTGTGCGGACGCAGGACCGGGCTTTTCACGGTGCGACCATCGGTAAGCTGGTATTCGCGCAGACGGCCCGAATGGTCGATGAAGCCGAAAGCCAGCACCAGCCCGCGCTCTTCGTCCACCAGCGGGAAGCGGCGCGCGCGCAAATCGTCGTCATAGCGGTAGTTGCCCATGCGGAACTGCTCTTCACAGCCCAACGCCGACACCGGCACGATCTTGGCAAATTCGGGATTGCGCGTGGTCTGAACACCGTTTTCCACGCGGTTGCAATCGGGGTGGAATTTGGTGTGGATGGTGCCGTCATTGCGCTGGAGCGTATCGAAATAGCCGTTGGACAGGCGCACCATTTCGGCGCGGTCCACTGGCGCTTTGGGCGCGGTGTGCAGGATCGGCTTGTCCCAATAGCGGCAGTTTTCAAACTTGATGCCGCTGTCGGACTGGCGGACGATCAGCATTTCACACTCGCTGATCTGGCCTGCCGCATTCACCGCCAGACGCAGGGTAAAGGCCGATTCCTCAATGGGTTCGATCACCGTCCCGAAGTATCCGACCTGCCCCGTTTTCACGTCGGCAAAGCGCAGCTGGTAATCGCCCAGCCGGTCAATCGTGCCCCAAACGCCGTCACCGATTTCCAACATGACGTTGTTTTCGCTGTGATAAGCACCGGGTGCCCAATCGAGCGCGTGCGGATCACGCGCATTCAGCGCGGCCAGAAAGCGGTCAAGCACGGCGTAAAGCTCTGCGCGGGTCATCGAATCTCCCAAACATCTGAAAATGAGGCTTTGACGGCCTTCTTGAGACGATGCATACTCTACCAAATGTTATAAATAAAGGGGAGAGAGCAGATGGTCCGCACAAGCGCGGAACAGGTCAACCACGACCTTGTGCTTGAGATGTATCACAAGGTTCTGATCGCGATGGATAGCAGCGCCGTCGACCGCTACATCGCACCGGAATATGTCCAGCACAGTTCACTGGCAGAACCGTCCGTAGCCGCGCTGAAAGGCTTTCTGGACCGCGTTCGCGCGGAATCGCCCGATGCCCGGCAGACAATCCACCGCAGTTTCGTGGATGGCGATCACGTGATTACCCATACCCATGTGGTGCGCTGGCCGGGCGATGCCGGGCTGGCGGTAGTCGATATCTTCCGCGTGGAAGATGGCATGATCGTGGAACACTGGGATGTAATTCAGGATGTGCCAGAATATCCAGTTAACCCCAACAGCATGTTTTGACGGGAGAAAATACGATGCGTCTGATTACCGCTGTCGCCATTGCACTTGCCCTGACAGGCACCGCTGCCGAAGCGAAAACCAAGACCTGCAAGCTCAGCCCCAGGCAGGTGGTCAGCCAGTTCATGGATGAATTCTACATCCAGAAGAAGGTGCGCTCCGCCTTCGAAAACTGGGTCGATCCCGGCTATATCCAGCACAATCCCTATGCTGCCACCGGACGCGATGCCGCCATTGGATTCCTTGAGAAATTCGTGACCGACAATCCCGGCCAGAAGACCACGATCCACCGCATCATCGCCGACGGAAACCTTGTCGCGGTCCACAGCCATGGCTGGATGGAGAACGGCGATGCGGCGGCGAAGCGGGGTTTTGCGGTGGTGGATATCTTCCGGGTCGAAGGTTGCCGGGTGATGGAACACTGGGATGTGCTTTCGCCCGTGCCGGAAACCGCTGCCAATACCAACACCATGTTCTGAAAGGCAATTCATGCGTTTTGACAACAGGTGCGTGGCGGTGCTGGGTGGCACCGCCGGAATTGGACTGGCAGCGGCGCGGATGTTTGCCGCCGAAGGCGCGAAGCTGGCGATTACGGGCCGGAATGTCGAGAGTTTACAGTCCATTGCAGAGGAACTGAACGCCCTTTGCATCCGGTCGGACATGGGTGACCTGAACGACACCGAAAGCGCCCTGAACGAACTCCATGACGGGCTGGGCGGCATCGATGTGCTGTTTGTGAACGCCGGAGTGGGCGGCTTTGCCATGGTGCCCGATGTGACCCCGGAGTTCTGGGACCAGATTCACAGCGTGAACCTGCGCGGCGCGTTTTTCGCCATCCAGAAAGCCCTGCCGCTGATGCGCGATGGCGGGTCCATCATCATCACCGGATCGATCGGTTCGATGGCCGCCGTGCCCGGCAATGTCGCCTATGCCGCCGCCAAGGCGGGCCTGCGGGCCATGGCACGGATCGTGGGCAAGGAGCTGTTGCCGCGCCGCATCCGCGTGAACATGGTCAGCCCTGGCCCGACCGACACCGAAATCTTCAAGCGCGATGCCAGCGCCGAAGAAATTCAGGGGATGCGCGACATGCTTTCGTCCGTGGTGCCGATTGGCCGCATGGGAACATCTGAGGAAGTGGCCCGTGCGGTGCTGTTTCTGGCAAGCGAGGAAGCCAGCTTTATCAACGGCGTGGACCTGTGCGTCGATGGCGGGTGCATCGAACTGGGGTGATTATTCGGTCCTGCCCTCTTTGGCAGCCTGCGCCAGAGTATCGCCATTGGGATCGGGCAGGGTCCAGATGATGAGGTTCATCACCATGACGCCTGCGAGCGTGAGCATCAGGACCGGACGCTTGCGCTCTCCCCGGCGGAGCAGGAACACCGCACCGCCGACAAGGGCGATGGCGGCCAGCATCATCAGGGAAAGCGCAGCATCCAGCATCAGCGCGCGTTAGCCGCCGAACAGGCCCTTGGCCATACCCGCCAGATCGTTCAGCGGGTTGCCGTCGCCATCCTTGTCGAGAAAGGCGGTCACTTTTTGCAGGGCGTCGGGGTTCTGCCCCAGCATCGAGGCGAAGCTGGCAAGCGAGCCTTCGCCGCCGATATGGCCGACGATTTCCTGCAGCTTCGAGGCATCGAGGCCCGAATTGGCGGCAGCGGTTTCGATGGTGTCACCCTTCGACTGGTGGCCGGCGGCCAGTGCAGCGATGGCGTTTTCGGCGGTGTCAGGATCGATCCCCACCTTGGCGGCAAGGTTCTTTACGTCAACATTGCCGGCCACCTGGCCCAGAATGGAATCGAACAGGCTCATCGCAGTTCCCCCTCAAGGTAAAGACCCAGCATAGCGGTCATGCGTGACAGTTCCAGCGTCACAGCAAGAAGATGCGTCCGGTCCGGTTCTCAGGCCACTTCACACTCAGTCTTGTTCACACAAGGCCTGAAGCTGGTCAGCACAGGCGCTCCAGCCCGCTTCAAAGCCCATTTCGGCGTGCTGGTGCATGGCCTCTTCGGTCCAGTGGCGGGCGCTGGCGGTATAGCGGGTGCCGGTGCCTTCAGGCGCAATTTCCCAGATGCCGATCATAAACGGGCCGGAGGGCACGAAGTCGGCGGTCACCGCATCGGTGGCGATGAAACGGCGGCCTTCATCCCACGCCAGATAGATGCCGTCCTGCGGCATTTCTTCGCCATCAGGGCCGTGCATCATCATCGCGCTGCGCCCGCCGGGGCGACGATCCTGTTCGATGATGGTGATCCACCACGGCTTTGGGCACCACCATTCCTCCTGCCGATTGGCAAGGACATCCCATACCTTTTCCGGCGGCGCGGCGATGTGGCGGGTGATCGACAGTTCGTGCATCGCAATTATCCTTGGGATTCGTTCAGTCCCGGTCAGGCGCGCCCAACGGGAAGAAGTGACGATAGGGCCGCGCATCTTCGACGCAGCGCGATACCGGGGGCAATGCCAACAGATGCGCCCGCCACTGACGCAGGCGGGGGCAATCATCGGGGATGGGATGCACCCAATCGGCATAGAACAGCGACGGGGCAGCCGCGCATTCGATCAGGCTGATGGTGGCAGGCTGAGCATAATCGGCCAGCCAGTTATCGATCCAGCGATAATGCCGTGTGAGCCGTTCGGCCACGCGGGCGCGCACTTCGTCTGACAGCGCGCCATTGCGGATTACGTCGTCGACACATTCCTGCATGGTGTTCATCACGTAATTGTCGAACACGCGGTCGATCATCCGGGTGCGGATGGCTTTTGCCGGGTCTAACGGCATCAGCGGTGCCGGACCGGGGTGATGCAGCGCAAGGTATTCTACAATCACACTGGCTTCGAACACGTCCACATCGCCATCAACCAGCAGCGGGAATTTGCCCGCCGGACTGGCGGCCTGCACCCGCGCATAGTTTTCAGGATAGTCAGGCCCAAGCGCACGGAAGGTGAACGGCGTGCCATTGGCGTAAAGCGCAATCAACGCCTTCCACGTATAGGACGAAAACGGGTGGCCATAGAGTTCCAGCATGGCCGCTTATCCTGCTTTTGCCGCTTCGATGGCGGCGATATCGACCTTGCGCATGGTCATCATCGCTTCGAATACCTTTTGCCGGACAGCCGGATCAGGATCGGTCATCCCCGCAGTCAACGCGCGCGGGGTGATCTGCCATGAAAGGCCCCACTTGTCCTTGCACCAGCCGCATGCGCTTTCTGCACCCCCGTTGCCGACAATGGCGTTCCACAGGCGGTCGGTGTCCTCTTGGGTGTCGGTTGCCACCTGAAACGAAAAGGCTTCGCTGTGCGGGAACTGCGGCCCGCCATTCAGGCCGATGCAGGGTATGCCGAGCAGGGTAAATTCGACCGTCAGCACCGCGCCCGCCTGCCCGCCGGGAAAATCGGTGGGTGCGCGCGTGATCGCGCCCAACTGGCTGTTGTCAAAAGTGGCGGCGTAAAAGCTGGCGGCCTCATCTGCATCGCCGTTGTACCACAAGCACAAGGTTACGGGCGGGGTAGAGCCAGCCATGTTCATTCTCCTTCAGGACCAACGACCCCGAACACCGCACCTTGTGGATCGGTAGCGACGACGATCCAGTCGCCACCGGGCACTTCATGCGGACCTGTCATCACCGTGCCGCCGGCCTGTTCCACTGCCACCTTGGCCGCCATGACCGACGGCACGCCAAAATAGGTCAACCACGCGGGCGGGCGCGACGGGTCCATGATGGGCATGATCGCGCCCAGCGCCTGCCCATCGAAATCGATGAAGGCATATTCGCCGGCATCGCCCATGGGCATGGAATTGTGAAAACCGAAGCCGAAGTGGCGGGCATAGAACGCCCTGGCCGCAACGGGGTCGGTGGTGGACAATTCGTTCCAGCGGGCGTGCTGCACGCCATCCGCCTTGAAGGCATGGCTTTGCCCATCGGGGCTACCTTCCGGCGGCTGCGGCTTCATCAGATAGAACGGCGCGCCTTGCGGATCGAGCATCATGGCAAAGCTGCCTTCGGCAATGTCGGTGCGGGGCATCAGTGCGCGGGCGCCATCTGCCATGGTTGCGCCCAGCGCCGCGTCGAAATCTTCGGTGGCAAGATAGGGCACCCACGCAGGCCGCGCCCCACCCGCCTGCATATCGGCCGTCAGTTGCAACAGGCCGCCGATGGGCGCGCCGTTGCAGCGCAGGATCATGCGATAATCCATGGGCGAGGACGGGTTGGCAGGCGAAAGAGTCCAGCCGATGACTTTGCCATAGAATGCCCCCGCCGCTTCGGCGTCGGTCGTCATCAGTTCATACCAGCAGAACGGGACCGGGCGGCTCATACCGGTTTCTCCAGCGATAGCAGAGGTGTGAATCCGCCGACAATCATGCGCGCGCCGTCAAAGGGCATGTCCATGAGCTCATTCGATTCCGCCATGGCCTTTTCCATTGCGGCGTGGGCGGCATTGCGCGTGGCCTTGTCGGGCCATTCGATCCAGCTGAACATCACGGTTTCGTCCGCGGTGGCTTCGGTCGCCCGGTAAAAGTCGGTGCGTTTGCCGTGGGCCACATCGTCAGCCCAGCCTTCGACCACGCGCAGCGCGCCGTGTTCCAACAGCATGGCCCCGCATTTGCTGGCGACTTCGCGGTATCTTTCACGATTGGCGGTGGGCACCGCCAGCACGAACCCGTCGATATAGGACATGAGCCTCACTCCTCTCCGGCTTCTTTCCTGAAAGCCAGCTTATCGTGAATGGCCGGTATTGCGAGTCCCCTGCCGACGGGCCGTGCCCCGTCAAGGATCAGGCGGCAGCTATAGCCATGATCCTGACCGCCATGACATCTTCCTGCGCGGCCACCACGGCCCATGCCGGGCGCTGGGTGACGCGGGCATACCATGTTGCCGTCTTTGGCCGGGCGGCGGCATCGACCCCGTGGCCAACATAGGCCAGTGTGCGAAAGATCGACGCCACCGAAATGTCGGCAAGGGTGAAGGTATCGCCCACCAGCCAGCCCTGATCGGGCACGGTGGATTCCAGCCATTCCAGCCAGCGCGGAAGTTCCGCTTCACCCTGAAGCGCGACGGCTTCATCACCGCCAACCTTCAGCAGCTTTGGCCCGACAAGCCGGTTGAACAGGATTTTCAGTCCAGCCGCGCCCAGCACGGTATCGGCAAATTCATCGAAGAACATCACCCTGCCACGCAATTGCGGATCATCGGGCAGCAGGCGGGGGCCGGGGTATTGCGCATCAAGGTAGAGCGCGATGGCCGACGAATCGGCTAAGGTGAAGCCATTGTCATCGATCGCGGGAATCTTCCCCAAAGGGCTGGCGGCAAGAAAATCCGGGTCAGGATTGCCCGGCCCACCCCGCGCCAGTTCATAGGAAACGCCCTTTTCCGTAGCGACAACCGCCACTTTGCGGACGAATGGCGAAAGCAGCGCACCATAGAGCTTCATCGAAATTCTCTCCCATCGACGGCCAACCTGTCGGAAAGATTATTGCAGCGCCGCGCCCGCCCGTATAGGCGGGATGACGATGAGCGACCTTCCGAACAGCCACGCGACGACGCTGCTCGCCGCGCCCGACACGCAAATTGATGTCCGCGAAACCTTCGGCATCGATATCGACATGAAAGTCCCCGCGTTTTCGCGCGCAGACGAACGTGTGCCCGATACCGATGAAACCTATGTGTTTGACCCGGACACCACGCTGGCGATCCTTGCAGGCTTTGCCTACAACCGCCGCGTGATGGTGCAGGGCTATCACGGCACTGGCAAATCGACTCACATCGAACAAGTGGCAGCGCGGCTGAACTGGCCGTGCATCCGCATCAACCTTGACGCGCACATCAGCCGTATCGACCTTGTCGGTCGTGACGCGATTGTCCTGCGCGATGGTTTGCAGGTGACGGAATTCCGCGAAGGTCTGCTGCCGTGGGCGCTGCAGACGCCGACCGCGCTGGTGTTTGACGAATATGACGCGGGCCGCCCGGACGTGATGTTCGTGATCCAGCGCGTGCTGGAAACCGAAGGCAAGCTGACGCTGCTTGACCAGAACCGCGTGATTCGGCCCAACCCGCACTTCCGCCTGTTCGCCACGGCCAACACGGTGGGTCTGGGTGACACCAGCGGGCTGTATCACGGCACGCAGGCGATCAACCAGGGCCAGATGGACCGCTGGAATCTGGTCGTCGCGCTGAACTATCTGCCCGATTCGACCGAAGTGGAAATCGTGTCGAAGAAGATGCCCGACCTTGATCCCAAGGTGGTGGCCGACATGGTGCGCGTGGCGAACCTGACGCGCGCAGGCTTTATCGGCGGCGATATTTCGACGGTGATGAGCCCGCGCACGGTGATTTCGTGGGCGCAGAACAGCAAGATCTTCAACGATATCGGCTTTGCTTTCCGCCTGTCGTTCCTGAACAAGTGCGACGAGACGGAGCGCGTGCTGGTGGCCGAATATTACCAGCGCGTGTTCGGCAAGGACTTGCCCGAAAGCGTCGCACACCGGGGCTGACCTTCTGCACCGATGCCGGAAATGAAAAGGCCCCTGCGTTGCGGGGGCCTTTTTCGTAGCGTCAGCCGTTGGGCGTAATCAGGTATTTTTCGCCAGTGCGGCGGGCGTTATAGTCCAGCGCAGCTTCCGGCGTGAGCGCCTGTTCCAGCCCGACCTTGGCCTTGTAATGGCTGGCAAAGGTCGTGGTCAGTTCAGCCATCACCCGGCGGCGCATCTTGTCGACGATCTCTGGCCCCAGCTTGCCCATCCATGGCGTGAGCAGCCAGCCCGACACATCCCAGACAAAGCCGAAATTGCGCGTCAACACCGTGGGCGACAGGTCGAGCGCGCCATAGATGAAGGCGTGCTTGGGTGCATTCGAGCCGTAGCGGCTATAGGCCGCGCCCTTGTTTGACACCTGCTCCATCACGGTCAGGATCTGGCTGACCAGCTTTCCGCCGCCGATGGCATCGAACGCCATGGTCGCGCCGGTGGCTTCGATGGCAGCGGCCAGATCGGCAAGGAAGCTGTCCTGCGATGAATCAACCACATGTTCAGCGCCAATCGCTTTCAGAATGGCGACTTGCGCCGGGCTGCGCACCACGTTGACCAGGCCGATGCCATCGGCCTGACAGATCTTCACCAGCATCTGCCCAAGGTTGGACGCCGCCGCCGTGTGCACCAGCGCCTTGTGCCCGTGATAGCGCATGGTTTCGGTAAAGCTGAGCGCGGTCAGCGGGTTGACGAAGGCGGACGCGCCCTGCTCTGCCGTGACGCCTTCTGCCAGTTCAAGGCACATGCGCGCATCGGCAACGGCATGGGTGGCATACATGCCGCCGGGGAAGCAGGTGACGCGCTTGCCCAACAGAGCTTGCGCTTCAGGCGCATCGCCCGCCGTGATAACGGTGCCCGCGCCTTCATTGCCCACCGGCATCGCCGCGCCATGCCGCGCGGCCATGGCGCGCACGGCAGGTTCGGGCATCTGCGCCACGATCTTGCCGGGGCTGAACTGCGCCCCCGTCACGTCTGCCGGGCCGAACAGCAGGCCAAGATCGGACGGGTTGATCGGCGTTGCCTCAACCTGGATCACCACTTCGCTGCCCTTGGGTGTGGGCACGTCGAAATCCTGCACCGAAACGGTCAGGGTGCCATCGGCATCAAGCTGCGAAACGATGCGCTGGCCGCGAAGCTGGGTCATGCTTTACTCTCCGGGATATATTGCCCGGACGAAGTATAGACCTTCCGGCGGCGCGTTAAGTCCTAATTTGCTACGGTCTTTTGCCGCCAGCGCTTGTGCCACCTGATCCACGGCCCAAAGTCCTTGTCCCACCAGCGCAAGGCAGCCGACCATCGAGCGCACCTGATGGTGCAGAAAGCTGCGCGCGGCGGCCTCTACGATCACACGGTCTCCTTCCCGGCGCACGTTCAGCCGGTCCAGCGTTTTCACTGGGCTGGCCGACTGGCAATGGGCCGACCGGAACGTGGTGAAATCGTGCAGGCCGACAAGGCTCTGCGCCGCCTCGTGCATCGCTTCATGGTCAATCGGGCGGGCGATGCGCCATGCCCGGCCCGCCTCAAGCGTCAAAGGCGCGCGGCGGCAGATGATGCGATATTCATAGGCGCGACCAAGGCAGGAAAAGCGCGCGTGCCAGTCTTCGGCCACTTCCACGCAATCGATCACCGCCACCGAATGTTTGGCAATGCGCAGCCGGGCGTTCAAAGCCTCCATCATGCGGAACGGATCGAAACTGCGCGACAGATCGAAATGGGCGCGCATGGCCAGCGCATGGACGCCAGTGTCGGTGCGGCCCGCAGCGTGGACAGCGACAGTCTCGCCCGTCACGGAATGGACGGCATCTTCCACCGCCTGCTGCACGCTGGGGCCGTGCGACTGGCGCTGATAGCCCATGTAGGGCAGGCCATTCCATTCGAGCGTCAGGGCAAAGCGGGTCATACCAGCACGGTCGCCGCCGGAATGGCACGCCCGCGCAGCAGCGAGGCAGTATCCATCGCGGGGCGGCCCGCGCGCTGGATGACTGCAGGCACGATGGCCCCGTGGGCGCAGGCAATGGTCAGCCCATCGTCAAGCGTGGTGCCCGGCGCGCCTTGACCATCAGCCACGTTTGCCGCCAGCACGCGATACCGCTCGTCCTCCAGTTCAAAGAACGCCCCCGGCGCAGGCGCGAACGCGCGGATCTGGCGTTCCACGTCCGACGCATCGCGGGTGAAATCGAGGCGGCTTTCGGCCTTGTCGATCTTGTGGGCATAGGTGACGCCCTCTTCAGGCTGGACCACCGGCGGATAAGCGGCAAGATCGGCCAGCACTTCAACCATCAGATCCGCGCCCTTGGCCGCCAGCTCCGCGGTCAGATCGCCCGCCGTCTTGCCCGTAACCGATGTTTCCACCTTGGCCAGCATCGGGCCGGTATCCAGACCGCGCTCCATCTGCATGATGGTGACGCCGGTGGCTTCATCGCCCGCAAGGATCGCGCGTTGCACCGGCGCAGCCCCACGCCAGCGCGGCAGGAGCGAGCCGTGGACGTTCAGGCAGCCAGAACGCGGCGCATCGAGCACCGCCTGCGGCAGGATCAGGCCATAGGCCGCGACCACCGCGACATCGGCATTCAGCGCTGTAAAAGCCGCCTGTTCCTCTGCGCCTTTCAGGCTGAGAGGCGTGCGGACTTCGATGCCGTGCGCTTGCGCCGCCAGATGCACGGGCGAGGGTTGCAGCTTTTTACCCCGGCCCGCGGGACGCGGCGGCTGGCTGTAGGCGGCGACCACGTCATGCCCGGCGGCAACCAGCGCTTGCAGTGTGGGCACGGCGAAATCAGGCGTTCCCATGAAGATGATGCGCATAAGCTGGAAAAGGCCCTTCCGTTTACCGTCCCCGGCCCTATCTGTGCGGCGATGGCATCGCAAGAGATCGACGCATTATCGGGCGCATTGGCGCGTCTGCCGGGGCTGGGGCCGCGTTCGGCGCGGCGCGCGGTGCTGTGGCTTATCAAGCGCCGCGAAACGGCGCTGCCGCAATTGCTGAACGCATTGACGCAAGTGCAGGAATTGCTGGTGGAATGCCAGACCTGCGGCAATGTCGACACCACCAACCCCTGCGGCATCTGCGCCGATCCGCGCCGCGATGCCCGATCGATCTGCGTGGTCGAAGAAGTGGCCGACCTGTGGGCGCTGGACCGGGCGCGGCTGTTTACCGGCAAATATCACGTTCTGGGCGGGCGGCTGTCCGCGCTGGAAGGCGTGCGACCTGAAGACCTGACCATCGGCCAGTTGCTCGACAGGGTGTCGCAAGGCGGCATCGATGAAGTGGTGCTGGCGATGAACGCCACGCTGGAAGGTCAAACCACCGCGCATTACATTGCCGAACGGCTGGAAGGCGCGGCGGTGCGCGTGACGCAGCTTGCCCATGGCCTGCCGGTAGGTGGCGAACTGGATTATCTGGACGAAGGCACGCTGGCACAGGCGCTGCGGGCCAGAAGGCCCGTGGTTTAACGCCATACCGCGCCCTCGCGAAGGCGGGGCGCGCAAAAGCATGTGATGCGGGGAAGTCTTGCGACTCCTGTTCATCGCGCTTATCTGGCCCTCATGGCCATTCGCGAAATCCTTGAAGTCCCCGACCCGCGCCTGAAGCAGGTCTCTGTCCCTGTCGAAACGTTCGACGACGAGCTGAAGACGCTTGTCGCGGACATGTTCGAGACGATGTACGATGCCCCTGGCATCGGCCTTGCCGCAATTCAGGTGGGCGTGCCGCTGCGCGTGCTGGTGATCGACCTTCAGCCCGAAGACCCGGACGCAGAACCCGTGCCGTGCGACCATGACGGGCACCACCACCATCATACGCCGACCAAGCGCGAGCCACGGGTGTTCATCAACCCCGAAATCCTCGATCCTTCTGAAGAGCATACGCTTTATCAGGAAGGCTGCCTTTCGGTGCCCGAAATCTATGCCGATGTTGAGCGCCCCTCAACGATCCGCGCCCGTTGGCAGGATCTGGACGGAAACGCCCATGAAGAGGCAATGGACGGCCTGATGGCAACCTGCCTGCAGCATGAAATGGACCACCTTGAAGGCGTGCTGTTCATCGACCACCTTTCGCGCCTGAAACGCCAGATGGCGCTGCGCAAGCTGGAAAAGCTGCGCAAGGTTGCCTGAAGATAACCGGCCCTGCGGATAATCGCCGGGGGCCGGTTGCCAGCACGACATTGACGCTATAAGTTCACGCTTCGTTCTTTTCTGGAGCAAGCGTGGACACTGTCTGGATTCTTTTCGTCATCATTGCCTTGCTGGCTGGAGTCGGCGTGGGCTGGTTTCTGGGTGGACGCCCGGTGGCCGAATGGCGCGCACGGGCTGATGCGCGCGATGCCGAGGCGAAGGCACATGAAGGAACGGTCAAAGCGATGACCGTGGACCTTGCTGCGATGAGCGAGCGGGTGAAGGCGCTGGACGCGCTGGCGGCCGAACTTTTCGAAGTGCGGCGCGAACGTGATCAGCTTGCCCCTGCTCTTGCCGCCGCCCGGCAAAGCGCGGCTGACGCAGACGTCGTGCGCGCGGATCTGGTACGGATGCGCGATGAACGCGATGCGCTGGCCCCTGCCCTTGCCAGCGCGCGGCAAAGCGCAGCGGATGCCGAAATTGTGCGGGCAGAACTGGTGCGCGTGCGGGCAGAACGGGATGAGTTTCGCAACGCGCTGGAACGGCTGAAGGCCGATGCCGAAAACTTTGCCGAACAGAAACGCCTGCTGATCGAAGCGCAGGAAGTGTTGCGCAAGGAATTTGAAAACGCAGGTAACAAAGTACTGGAAAAGGCGCAGGAAACCTTTCTCGCCCGCGCGCAGGCCCGTTTTGAAGAGAGCGAGAAGACCAGCGCCGAACGGCTGAAAACGCTGCTGTCACCGGTGGATCAGCGATTGCGCAGTTATGAAGAACAGGTCGGCAAGCTGGAAAAGGAACGGGTGGATGCCTTTGGCAATCTGACCGGGCTGATCCAGTCGATGCGCGATGGGCAGGAAGCGGTGCGCGCTGCCGCAGCCCAACTTGGCAACAGCTTGCGCAACGGCCCGAAAACGCGCGGCCGCTGGGGCGAACTGCAATTGCGCAACGTGCTGGAACAATGCGGGCTTGCCGAACACACCGATTTCGTCACCGAACATTCGGTGGAAACCGACGAAGGGCGGTTACGCCCCGATGCCATCGTGCGAGTGCCGGGCAACAAGCTGCTGGTGATCGACGCCAAGGTGTCGCTGAATGCCTATCAGGATGCGTTCGAGGCCGAAGACGATGAAACGCGCAAGATTGCGCTGGGCGCGCACGTTCAATCGATGCGCAACCATATCCAAACGCTGGGGGCCAAATCCTATCAAAGCCAGTTCGAAGAGGCGCCCGACTATGTGCTGATGTTCGTGCCCGGCGAACACTTCATCGCCGCCGCGCTGGAGCGTGATCCCGCCCTGTGGGACTTCGCCTTTGAACGGCGCGTGCTGCTGGCCAGCCCGACCAACCTTGTCGCCATTGCCCGCACCGTGGCGCAAGTGTGGCGGCAGGACGGCCTGGCACGGGAAGCGCGCGAGATCGGGCGCATGGGCGGCGAATTGTATGACCGGCTGGCAGTGGCCGCCGAACACCTGAAGCGTGTGGGCAATGGTCTCGACAGTGCGGTGACCAATTACAACAAGTTCGTCGGCAGCTTTGAACGCAATGTCCTGTCTGCAGGACGCCGGTTGCGCGACAAGCACATCGAGATTGGCAAGCGCGAGGTTGAAGAAGTCCCGCTGGTGGAATCCGCACCCCGTTATGCCGACGCGGAACCGGCAGGGCTGGTGGCGGTTGATAGTGATGAAGGAGATGCCGGGGGCTGATGCGCGAACAGGGGGGGCCTGCATGGATTGCCTTGGCTGGTGCGCTGGCACTGGCAGCCTGTGGCAGTGAACCGGCGCCAGCGCCGTCCGCCACGCCCGCTGCGCCGCCATCTGAACTGCCCGATGCGCCTCCATCGGCTGAACCGGAACCTTCGTCCGCGCCGGTTATCAGCACTTCGAAAACGGCCAGTGCAGTATCGGCTACTTATGCACCGCAGGATGAATGTGCCGACAAGCCGGGCTGGCCTACGTTCCGCAAGGCGCTCGGTAGCGCCATCAAAGGGCGCGATGTCGAAGGCATGGCCGCGCTGGCCTCTGCCGATGTGACGCTGGATTACGGCGGGGGCAGCGGGATTGCCGAATTGAAGAAGCGGCTGACTGATCCTGCGTCGGGCCTGTGGAAGGAACTGGATGCGATTTTGCCGCTGGGGTGTGCGGTGGAAGGCGGGCTGGCGGCGATGCCGTGGGTGTTCTGGAACGTGCCCGACGACATCGACAGCTATAGCGCAATGCTGGTTCTGGGCGATGATACCCCCCTGCTGGCAAAGCCCGGCGGCAAGGCCGTGGGAGCGGCGGGATGGCAGATTGTCGGGATTGATCCGCTGGACTTTGCCCCCAAAGCACCGGCTACCCGCGTAACGCTGCGCGATGGTGGCAAAGGCTATGTTGAAACAGAACGACTGCGCAGTCTGCTGGATTACCGCCTGATTGCCGAACCGAAAGGTGGCACCTGGCAAATCACTGCTTTTATTGCCGGGGACTGACAGGCGGGATCAGCGCCAGATCGACCGCGTGACCGCCAGAGACGAGCCGCAAGGTATTACCGCTGCGCTGCACTTCAGGTGCGGCGGAAAGCAAGGCGTTCATCGCCTCTTCCTGTTGCCACACCGGCCCTTGGCAGAACATGCGCGTGGCCATCAGCGGGCCTGCGATCAGCCGCTTTCCTTCGATCCGGTATTCGCCACCAATGCCATTGCACCCAACGTTTGCGCCCAGCCGGTCATCGTCGAAACGCATGGAGGCCTGGGCCGGAGCCGCCGGCGGCGCGCCATCGATACGCACGATGGTCCAGCGCGTTCCTGCCAACCCTGCCGTGGTCACAGGCGCGGTTGCGCAGCCACCCAACAGGGCAGCACAGGCAACAGCAAGGGCGTAAGCTTTGACCATGGGCCTATGATACGCGCCCACCGCTGACCACGGGATTAACCGGGCAATGCGGTGTTATTCATCAAACGTGGCAAGCACTTCATAGGCAAGCACAGCGCCAGCGACGGCCGCGTTCAGGCTGTCAGCCCGGCCCTTCATCGGCATGGTCACGCGCAAATCACAGGCCATTTCATAGTCTTCGGGAAGGCCACGTGATTCATTGCCCACCATAACGAAGCAGGGCGCGGCATAAGGCGCACCGCGATAGGGCACGGCTTCGCGAAGGGAGGCTGCAACAAGCTGGCCTTCGCCATCGCGCAGCCAGCCCAGAAATTCGTCCCACCGCGCCTGCACCAGTGCCTGGGTAAAGATCGCCCCCATGCTGGCGCGCACCGCTTCAACCGAGAAAGGATCGACGCAATCATCGATCAGGATCAGCCCGCCCGCGCCCACCGCATCGGCGGTGCGCAACATTGTGCCAAGGTTGCCCGGATCGCGCATGGCATGGGCGACCAGCCACAGCGGCGCGGCATGGCGGTCAATCCGCTGGATCGCCGTATCCCATTCGGCGAATACCCCGGCCACGGCCTGCGGGTTTTCCTTGCCGGTGATCTTGGCGAGAATATCGACGGGCAGTTCGATCACTTCGCCGCCCGCAACATCGACTGCTGCTTCCAGTTCGTCCAGCAGCGGATGGTTTTCGCGGCCCTGCGCCATCAACAGGATTTCCGGCAGACGGCCGCCTTCGCGCGCGTCGGTCAGCAGGCGCAGCCCTTCGGCAAGGAACTTGCCTTCACGCTTGCGGTGCTTCTTTTCCCGCAAGCTACGGACGAATTTGACCGTGGGATTGGAATAGCCGGTGATGTTCTTGCGCGCCATCCCGCTCCCATGCGCCAGCGGGCGCTTTGGGGCAAGACCTTGGCCACGACCGGCCTCAATCCTCGCCGAAGCCGTCCTTTATCAGGCCGGTCAGCTTCATCAGGATGGTATCGGCATCACCTTCAGGCCCGGCGACGGCAACGTCGACACTATCGCCACGGGCCGCGCCCAGCATCATCAGGCCAAGAATCGATGCGCCATTGGCATCCGTTCCATCTTTGGAAACGGTCACGGAAATGTCCGAGGGCAGTTTGGCCACGGCATTGACGAACTTGGCACTAGCGCGCGCGTGCAGACCGCGCTGGTTTACAATCGTCACAGTTTCACGGGTGACGTAACCCTGTTCTGCCATCTCATGCATCCTGTCCGAGAAATTCGGAAGCGATCGTTATGTAGTTGCGGCCCGCATCGCGCGCCGCCGCCGTCGCTTCCTTGACGCCCATGCACCCGCGCGCCTTGGCCAGGCGGATGAGCATGGGAAGGTTGATCCCCGCAATCACTTCCACTTTGCCCGCCTGCATCAGCGAAATGGCAAGGTTGGAAGGGGTGCCGCCGAACAGGTCGGTCAGGATAATCACACCATTGCCGCTGTCGACACGGCGAATCGCATCAGCAATTTCCTTGCGGCGTTTTTCCATGTCGTCGTTGGGACCGATGCAGACGCCGATCACGTCGCTTTGCCGTCCGACCACATGTTCCATGGCATGAATGAATTCGTCGGCAAGGGCGCCGTGCGTTACGAGAATAAGACCGATCATGGATGAGGCAGGCTCCGAAGTGCGGCCCGGCATTCTGCCATGCTGCGGCTTAACGCAGGATTGGCAAAAATTCGTGGTCCGCAAGACGACTGGGTATCGAAATGCATGACTTCCAGTACTGCCCCGCCCATCATCTTGTTATCCCTTGGCGCCTTCGAGCAGGTCTGCTGCCCGTGACGCCAGGTTGCGATGGAACAATGTGGGTGAAAATCCCGCCCCGCGCAAGGCGGAAGCGATCTGTTCTGCCATGAACACCGAGCGATGCCGCCCGCCCGTGCAGCCGAAGGCAATGTGGACATAGGCTTTACCCTGTTCCTGATAGCGCGGCAGCAGCAGCAGCAGCAGGTCACGGATACGCGCAAAAGCTTCGGCAAATGCGGGGTCTTTGCGGATGTATTCACCCACTGGAGCGTCACGTCCGGTCTGGGGGCGCAAGTCATCCACCCAGTGCGGATTGGCCAGAAAACGCATGTCGAAAACCAGATCGGCAAGAGGCGGCATCCCCCGCGAAAAACCGAAGCTGCTGATCGTCAAAGTGGTCGCCGCCGGTGTTTCTTCGCCAAACTGGGTGCGAATCGCCTGTTGCAGATCGTTGGTCGTGAAGCTGCTGGTGGTCATCACCACATCGGCCCAGCGGCGCAGCGGTTCGAGCAGTTCGCGTTCCGCCGCGATGCCGGTGGCGGCGGGTTTGTCCTCGCTCATCGGATGGCGGCGCCGGGTTTCGTTGTAGCGCCGTTCAAGTTCGGTCCCGGCGCAATCAAGGAACAGCGTGGTGACCTGAAGATCGCGACGCTGCGACAGCTTCTTGACCAGGTCGATGGTGCGGGCAGGATCGAACCCGCGCGTGCGGGTGTCGAAACCGATGGCCATGGGCGCTGTGGATTCCATCCGCGCCGAACCCGGTTCGGTTTCCAGCAGACGGTCGAGCAGGCGGATCGGGAAATTGTCGATCGCTTCCCATCCCATATCCTCAAGCGTGCGGAGCGCCGTGGTCTTGCCCGCGCCCAGCAGGCCGGTGACAAGAAGGATACGCTGGGGGGCTGATTCATGCGGCATGGGGCGCATGCTTTGCGCCTTCAGCGCAGCAATGGGAAGTCTGTAAAGATCAGCCGGTCCCGATCAGGGAAATGTCAGGCCATAAGTGCGCAGTGCAATTTCAGCACGCAAGGCCAGCACAGGACTGTCAGGGTAGAGGCGGACCATTGGCACGAACATGCCAGCAATATCGACCATATCCGCCATGTGGATAAAGCGCGGCGCGCCAAGGTCGAGCCGGATCAGCAAAGCAACCGGC
The DNA here is from genome assembly GCF_026672515.1 of Novosphingobium sp. SL115. Classification (GTDB taxonomy): domain Bacteria; phylum Pseudomonadota; class Alphaproteobacteria; order Sphingomonadales; family Sphingomonadaceae; genus Novosphingobium. The sequence continues at coordinate 215,452 of NZ_JAPPRG010000002.1, forward strand.
ACAGGCGGCGATACCGGCAGGTCGATCAACCCCACGTTACGCACTTCCAGCTTGCCGGTGATATGCGGATGTGGAGCAGCGATCAGGCGGTCGGTCACTGGCGACAGCATGACCCCGTCATCGCCCACAAGCGCGGCACCGCGATCAATCAGGGCCAGCGCAAGGCTGGACTTGCCCGTGCCCGGTGCACCTTCGATCAACAGCCCGCGCCCGCCGATGGCCACACACCCGGCCTGGTGCCCTGTCCCTGTCCCTGTCCCTGTGCTCATGCCTCATCCTCAGCCAGCACCGGCAGACTGACCATGAGCCACGCCCCGCGCTTGCCATCAGGCCGGTCGGCAATGACCAGCGTGCCATCGTGGGCTTCGGCAATCGTGCGCGCGATGGCAAGGCCAAGGCCGCTGTGTGCGCCAAAGGCTTCATCTGCCGGGCGAACCGAATGGAAGCGTTCGAACACTTTGTCGCGCGCTTCGGCAGGGATTCCCGGTCCTTCATCGGCAACCGAAAGATGCGCCATGTCGCCATCGCCCCACACCGTGACATCCACGGTGCCGTCCGGCGGTGAAAACGACACTGCATTGTCGAGCAGGTTTTCCAGCACCCGTTCCAGTCGCGCCGCATCGCCGGGCACCAGCACATCACCGCCTTCGTGGGCAAAGCGAATACGGGTGGGGTGGCCCGCCCGCACATCACGCGCGCCGACGATCTGCGAGGCAAGTGCGGCAATATCCACGGGTTCGAACGTGGCACGGCTGAGTTCGGCGTCAATCCGGCTGGCATCGGCAATTTCAGTAATCAGCCGGTCGATGCGCTGCACATCATGCGCCGCGATATCGGCAAGCTGACGGCGCAACGCGGGGTCTTCCACCCGCTCCATCGTTTCCAGCGCGCTGGAGAGCGAGGCCAGTGGATTCTTCAATTCGTGTGCAACATCGGCAGCGAAGGTTTCTACCGCGTCGATCCTTTGGCGCAGCGCCGTGGTCATGTCGGACACCGCGCGGGCCAGCAGACCGATCTCATCGCCGCGATCAGGCAGACGGGGCACCACCACTTCACGTTCACGCCCCAGTCGCACGCGGACTGCGGCCCGGACCAGCGCGCGCAATGGCTGCACGATGGTCCGGGCAAGGAACAGCGAAAGCTGAACTGAAAGCAGCAGCGCAATGCCGATGATGATGACCAGAGTCTGGCGCGCATCGCGCACCGATTGGGTAACATCCAGTGCATTGCGCAAAGTCAGCAGGATTTCGCCATCCTGCCCGACAGGCGCTGCTGCAGTGATGATGGGCGTGCGATCGGGGGCATAGCGCAGGAACACTTCGGTGCGACCGGACCGCCGGGCTGCGGCAATTTCGGGCCAGGTGCCAGCCGGGGTCGGCGATGTGTCGCTATAGAGTTCGACTGTCGGCGCGTTGACGATAAAGTCCACGCCCCGGTCAAGCAGACGCGCCGCCTTTTGATACCAAGGCTCGGTTTCAGGGTCGATCAGCGCGAAGCTGGGAGGGGCAAGCGCAAAGCTGTCCATTTGCAGCCGCCCTTGCGCATCGTACAACCGCAGGCGCAGCACCTGATCGGTGCCGATCCGCGCCAGCAATTGCTTGCGCTTGGCAAGGGGCGTTTCATCCAGCGCGTCAGCGGCGATATCCGCCTCGGCCCGCGCGAGCTTGTAGCGCTCTTCGATCAGCTGGGTGCGATAGCTATCCAGATAGAAGAAGCCGCCTGCCAGCAGCGCCAGTGCAATGACATTGACCGCAAGGATGCGGGTGGTCAGCGACACGCCCCGGATTCGCGGCAGAGCGCGCAGCCTTGACCGCCGCAGCGACGGTTCGGCTTCATTCGTCAGCAAAGCTGTATCCGGCGCCGTAAAGTGTTTCTATCGCGCCAAAACCGCTGTCCACTGCCCGAAATTTGCGGCGCAGGCGCTTGATATGACTGTCGATGGTGCGGTCATCGACGAAAACGTCGTCGTGATATGCCGCATCCATCAACTGATTGCGGGTCTTGACCACACCGGGGCGCAGGGCCAGCGCTTCAAGGATCAGGAATTCGGTTACCGTCAGCGACACCGCCAGATCATCCCACAACACACCATGGCGCGCAGGGTCCATAACCAGCCTGCCGCGCCGGATCGGTTCGGGCAGCGGTTCGCCCTGCGGCTCTTCTTCTGCTTCCCGACGGACAATTTCGCTTCGGCGCAGGATGGCTTTTATCCGCGCTACGAGCAAACGCTGACTAAATGGCTTGGCGATGTAATCGTCCGCCCCCATCGAAAGGCCCAGCGCTTCATCGGCCTCGTCGTCCTTGCTGGTCAGGAAGATTAGCGGCAGATCGCTTTTTTCACGCAGGCGGCGCAGCAATTCCATGCCATCCATGCGCGGCATCTTGATGTCGCAAACGGCCAGATCCGGCGGATTGTCCAGCATCGCCTTCAACGCGGTGTCACCATCATTATAGAGCCGCGTGGCGAAGCCTTCGGTCTGGAGCGCGATGGAAACCGTTGTCAGGATATTGCGGTCATCATCCACCAGCGCGACCACCCGCGGCGCATCAACCGCACGGGCAGGATCGGACGCTTCCGGGCGCGGTGGCGGCGGGATGACCATAACCTGTGCGATACCGGGCGGAACGGTTCCATGCAATGTTTCACCACGGCCCGGCCCGATGATATCAGGTGAAATTTAGTTGCAGTGCAACTTGCATGTCACGCAACTTGCTGCGCAAAAAACTTCATTGTCGCGCACCATTTGACGCAGCAAAGGCCAGCCACTATGCGCGGTTCAAGAATCAGCGCATTCGTATTCGCAACCAACGCGCCGGAGAGGGTCAGCCGCCTTGCTCTGCCGCCAGTGGGAGGCTTGAAGTGTCCGATACCAGCCTGAACCTGTCCCTTGCAGCCCAAGGTTTCCCTGAACCGGCCGAACTGTTCGCCAACCTGGGCACTGCGCCGCTGGTGGAACATGCCGTGCGCAACGGCGAAGGCCTGCTGTCGGTCGATGGGCCGTTGGTGGTGGAAACCGGCAAGCACACCGGCCGCAGCGCCAAGGACAAGTTCATTGTCCGCGATGCCGAAACCGAAAACACCGTATGGTGGGGCAAGACCAACGTCGCGATGACGCCTGAGCATTTCGCTGCTCTCAAGGCCGATTTCATCAAGGCGCTGGGCGAAAAGGACCGGCTTTACGTGGCCGACCTGTTCGGTGGTTCGCAGCCCGAACATCGCGTAAACGTGCGCGTCATCAACGAATTTGCATGGCACAACCTGTTCATCCGCACGCTGCTGGTCCGTCCGACCACGGATGAACTGGCATCGTTCCTGCCCGAATACACCATCATCGATCTGCCCAGCTTCCGCGCTGACCCGGAACGCCACGGCAGCCGCAGCGAAACCGTTGTGGCGGTGAACTTCACCGAAAAGCTGATCCTGATCGGCGGCACGGCCTATGCCGGTGAAATGAAGAAGTCGGTGTTCGGCATTCTGAACTACCTGCTGCCGGTCAAGGGCGTGATGCCCATGCACTGTTCGGCAAACGTCGGCCCCGATGGCAAGACCGCCGTGTTCTTCGGCCTTTCGGGCACCGGCAAGACCACACTTTCGGCGGACGCTTCGCGCACGCTGATCGGCGATGACGAACATGGCTGGTCGGATACCGCCGTGTTCAACTTCGAAGGCGGCTGCTATGCCAAGATGATTCGTCTTTCAGCAGAAGCGGAACCCGAAATCTTCGCCACGACCAAGCGTTTCGGCACCGTGCTGGAAAACGTGGTGATCGATCCCGCAACCCGCACGATCGATCTGGATGACAACTCGCTGGCTGAAAACAGCCGTGGTTCCTATCCGATCGACTTCATCCCGAACTGTTCGGAAAAGAACCTTGGCCCGGTTCCGGCCAACCTCATCTTCCTGACCGCTGACGCTTATGGTGTGCTGCCTCCGATCGCGCGTCTCACGCCCGATCAGGCGATGTATCACTTCCTGTCGGGCTATACTGCGCGCGTTGCCGGCACCGAAATCGGCGTGACCGAACCGGAAGCGACGTTCTCGACCTGCTTTGGCGCGCCATTCATGCCGCGTCACCCGTCGGTCTATGGCAACCTGTTGAAGGAACGCATTGCCAAGGGCGGCGTGAAGTGCTGGCTGGTCAACACCGGCTGGTCGGGCGGCAAGGCCACGCAGGAAGGCATCAAGCGCATGCCGATCAAGGCGACCCGCGCCCTGCTCAACGCCGCGCTCGACGGTTCCTTGAACAACGCGACCTTCAAGAAAGACGCGAACTTCGGCTTTGAAGTGCCGGTCGAAGTGCCGGGCGTGGAAACCCGCCTGCTCGACCCGCGAGGCGCATGGGCCGATGCCGAGGAATACGACAAGACCGCACAGGAACTGGTGCGCAAGTTTGTCGACAACTTCCAGCAGTTTGCGGAACACGTTGACCAGTCGGTCCGTGATGCGGCCCCGGTTTCGGCCTGATCCTGCGAACCATTGCTGAACGCTGCGAGGCTCCCTTCGGGGGGCCTCGTTTCGTTTGGGCGCAAGCCTTTTGCGTGAAAGCTTCAAGACAAAACCCGTATCGCTGCCACGCAACTGGCACTGAACCGTAAAACCCCGGTCATGGCTGCAGGGTAATCTGGCCGGATGGAGGGTTTCTTGATGACCACTGTCCTGCCCGCGCCGATACATTCTGCTTCCCGTGCCGAAAACCGCCAGCTTACCGTCCGCCTTGCCCGCAATGCTGACGATCTGCTGGCCGTGCAGAAGCTTCGCTGGACAGTGTTCTTTGCCGAACGCGGTGCCGCCGCTGTTACGCAGGCAAGCGAAGCCGCAACCTTGCTTGATCGCGACAGCTACGACGAACTGTGCGACCATCTGCTGGTGATTGATGAAGCCGCACCCGCCGATGCGCGGGTTGTCGGCACCTATCGCCTGCTGCGCGAAAGCGTGGCGCGGGCCAACAGCGGGTTCTATTCCGCAGGCGAATATGACCTGTCGATGCTGCTGGGCGGACCGGACCGTCCGGCGGGCGAATTGCTGGAACTGGGTCGGTCCTGCGTGCTGCCCGCCTATCGCACCAGCGCCACGATCGCACTGCTGTGGCGTGGCATTTCGGACTATATCGCGGCCAATCACATTGCGCTGATGTTTGGCTGTGCATCGTTCCACGGCACCGACCCGCAGGCCCACGCCCCGGCGCTATCGTGGCTGCACCACACCCAGCTTGCCCCTGCCGCCATCCGCCCGCGCGTATTGCCCGGTCTTGGCACCGCAATGAGCCTGCTGCCACAGGGCAGCTACAACGAACGTGCGGCAATGCTGGCGCTGCCGCCCCTGATCAAAGGTTATCTGCGCACTGGGGCAAAATTCGGCGAAGGCGCGTTCATTGACCATGGGTTCAACACCGTGGACGTCTGCGTGGTCATGCCGGTGGACCGGATTACCGGCCGCTATGCCGCGCGCTTCAGCGTTTCAGCCTGATCGCCGATCCGGGCCAGCAACCGCGCGGTGACTATCGCCTCGCTTTGCCGTGCCGCCTGTTTGCGGTCTGCGGCAAGGAACGGCGGTTCAAACCACGCCTCCAGCGTAATCCCGCCTGACCGGGCGAGCTTGAGCGCATGGGGCAGCAAGGTGGCATCGCCCAGCCACGCCGCCACATCGCGGTCGTGTTGGCGCGGATAGACCAGCGCCACCGGCTGCACGGCAATCTGCCCTGCGCCAGCCAGACCGGTCAGCGCGCTTTGAAAGCGCAGCACACCATCGCCCGGACCGGTCGTGCCTTCGGGAAATACGATCACGTCCTTGCCGTGCCCGATCAGCGCGGCGACGTCTGCTGCCACGCCCTGCGCCCCCTTGCGTGACCCGCGATCCACGAACAGGCACCCGATGCGCCGCGCCGCAGCCCCGATCACCGGCCAGCCGCCCACTTCGGCTTTGGCCACGAAGCACGCAGGAACGATGCGCCCCAATGCCGCGATATCAATCCACGACACATGGTTGGCCAGCATCAGCACACCGCCAGAGGCAGGCCTGCCATAGACCTTCAACCGCACCCGAAAGGCCCACAACATTACGGCCCACCCAACCCGCTCGATCATGCGCAGCGGCAGGATCAAGCGGGCCAGACCGAACAGCAGCACGATACCCAGCGCAAATCCCGTGCGAAACACCTGCAACACCCCGCTATCTATCGGGTGCCGGGTTACAGCGATAATCTGACAGCAGTGCGACGAGCCGCCTTGGTATTACGCCGCCAGAAGCCGTCCTACAAAGGTGCCGATATCGGCAAAGTTGAAGCCCAGCGCGGGGAAGCGCTGATCATAACCTTTGAGATCGACCTCGATCATGCCTTCGGGCACGAACCGCGCATCGATCAACGATCGGAACACGTCCCGTGCGATCAACACATCGCAGCGGCTCAACCCGTTGGTGGGGTGCAGCCACGGCGCCATGGTCGCATCACCGATGAACTTGGTGGACCACGCGCCTGCCCTGCCCAGCAATTCGCCCGCGCTGCGGTTGATGTCGAACATCATCGCCGCCATCGCCTGTTCACCCATCCGCACCGAAAGCTGGGTAAAACCCGCGAATGTCGATGACCAGCGTGCTGGCCAGTTGCTGATCCACGAAGAACTGCGTGCGTCCCGCCAGCGGATCGGGCCGGTCGCCAATTTCCACCTCACGAACTGGCGCCCGATCTGCTGCGGTCACCCGATTTCAGCGGCGTGGGCATCTGCACCGGCTGGCCATTCAGCCATGTCCCCGTGGTGCTGCCCAGATCGTTCACCGTGCATTACCCGCTGGTATTGCGATACCAAATTCACAACGCCTATTTTCCCGCCATTATGCCGCAAATGCTGGCTTCATGCGAAGAGACGGCTGCCTTTCAGATGGTTATAGGCTTCGACAACTTCCTGCAGCCGCCCTTCAAAATGGCGGTCACCGCCATTGCGGTCTGGGTGAAACTTGCGCACCAGTTCGGAATAGCGGGTGCGCAGCGCGCGGCGATCAGCATCGAAGCCAAGATTCAGCGTTTCAAACGCCTTGCGGTCTTCGGGGCTGATCCCTCGCCGCGCAGCTTCAGCAGCCTGCGCATGGTCGGCACGGCGCGCCTTGGCTCGTGCGGCGATGGCCTCAAGCGGATCGTCAAAATCAGCCCAGCGCGGCGCGGCATCGACCCCGGCATCGGGGCGGAATGCGCGCGTTTCACGCTCCCACCCGGCAATCGGGGACTGCGCTTTCAGGATTTCTTCGGGCGTCATCCCGGCAAAGAAATCATAGCCTGCGTTGAATTGCCGCACATGATCCAGACAGAACCAGCGGTAATCGCCCGGACCATCAAAACCGGGTTTGCGCACGCCGGGCGCGCGGAACTCGCCCGCTTCGTCACAGCCGGGGGCATTGCAGATGCGTCCGTTGCTGTGGACGCGACCGTGGAACTTGTCATTTCGCATGCGGCTTCCACATGGCGATGATCTCGCTAGAAGAAAAGCCATGACCGGACCGATCCAACAGGAAATCGAACGCCTTCTTACCGAAGCGTTCAGCCCCACTCGCCTTGCTGTCATCAACGACAGCGCCAGCCACGCAGGCCACATGGGCGATGATGGCACCGGCGAATCGCACTTTACGGTTGAGATCGAAAGCGTCCGGTTTGCAGGCGAGTCCCGCCTGAATCGTCAGCGCATGGTCAACCGGGCGCTGGGTGACCTGCCGGGCCAGCGGGTTCATGCGCTGGCGATCAAGGCCCGCGCGCCCGGTGAGTAACCCGCGATGAATCAAAGGCGAATCAGGCGCGCGGCGCGCATTCTGCTGATGGATGAATATGACCGTCTGCTGCTGATCCGCTTTGCGCCCGCGGACCGCCGCCCGTTCTGGTGCGGCGTGGGCGGCGAATGCGATCCGGACGAAGATTTCCCCGCCGCCGCATCACGCGAACTGTTCGAGGAAACCGGACTGACGGTGGAAACCTGCGGCCCGGAAGTGGCCCGCCGCGCCGACGATTATCTGACGCTGGAAGGCGAACCGATCACCTCGGACGAACGCTTCTTTCGCGTAACCACACGCAGCTTCACCCCCGACACGTCTGGACATACCGCCATAGAGCGCGAACTTATCAAGGAATTTCGCTGGTTTACCAGGGCCGAACTGGCAAACTGGCACGAACCGCTGTTTCCGGTGAACATCCTCGATCTGCTCGATGCGGAGAATCCCAAATGACTGACCCGATCACAAATCCAAACGTCATTCAGGCCATCACCCCCGTCGCGCACGATCTTGGCGCGTTCGAAGTGCGCCGCGCCATCCCTTCGCGTCAGCGCACCATGGTTGGCCCGTTCATCTTTGTGGATCAGTTCGGGCCTGCGCACCTGCCGCCCGGCACCGCAATGGACGTGCGCCCACACCCGCACATCAACCTTGCCACCGTCACATGGCTATTCGAAGGGGCAATCGACCACCGCGACAGCCTTGGCTCCTTCGCCACGATCAGGCCGGGCCAAGTCAACCTGATGACCGCAGGCAGCGGCATCGTCCATTCCGAACGCTCGCCCGAAACCGAACGTCCCGGCGGCCCCCATCTGTATGGTATGCAAACCTGGCTCGCCCTGCCCGACGGCAAGGAAGAGATCGCACCCGCCTTTGAACAGGGCACCAGACTGCCGGTGGTTGAAGACGTCTGCGCCAATGCCACCGTCATCATGGGCACGCTTTGGGGCAAGACCGCGCCTACAACCCAGCACGCCGCCACCATCTACGCCGAAATCCTGCTAGCCCCCGGCGGCGCCCTGCCGATCGATGCCGAAGCCGACGAACGCGCCGTCATGCTGGTTGGAGGCGAGGCCAGCATCGACGGCTTGCCCTTGGCTCTCTACGATCTCGTCGTCCTTGCGCCGGGCGCAGTGCTGAAACTGCAGTCCGAAACCGGGGGCCGCGTCATGCTCATGGGCGGCGAAGCCTTCCCCACCAAACGCCATGTCTGGTGGAACTTCGTCAGTTCCAGCCGCGAACGGATCAATCAGGCAAAACGCGACTGGGACAACGGCTTGTTCCCCAAGGTTCCGGGTGACGAGGAAGAGTTCATCCCGCTGCCGAAGGTGGCAACGACGGTGAGCTATCCGTAAGCGAAGAACCGGGCCAAGGCCATCACACGCCCTGTCCCTTGGACCATTCCCGCACCGTGCAGGTTATCAAACGCCGCAATTGAACACTTTCATCCCTCGCCAAACCCTGACACCATACCTTTAATGGGTCGGTTAAGACTCGCCCACGGGAGAGCATGACAATGGCGTTTGCAGGGCAGGTGGTGTGGATCACCGGGGCGTCGTCTGGCATCGGCGCGGCGATGGCGCGGGCCTTGGCGGCACAGGGTGCGCGGCTGGTGCTTTCAGGGCGGAACGAAGCCGCACTGAACGATATTGCGGTGCAGTGCGGGCAAGCGTTAGTTCTGCCGTTCGAGGTGACCGACTATGCCGCCGCCGCCCACGCTGCCGAACAGGCATGGGACTGGTCGGGCGGCATCGACATGCTGGTCAACAACGCGGGCATCTCGCAGCGCTCGCTTGCCATCGACACCGCGTTCGAGGTGTATGAACGCATCGTCGCGGTCGATCTGCTCGCCCCCATCGCGCTGACGCAGGCGGTGCTGCCGCGCATGGCGCAGCGCGGGTCCGGGCGGATCGTGATGATTTCCAGCGTCGCGGGCAAGGTCGGCTCGCCCATGCGCACGGCCTATAGCGCGGCCAAATTCGGCCTGTTCGGCTATTCCGATGCGTTGCGCGCCGAAGTGGCCGGGTTGAGCATCAAGGTTCACGTCATTGCCCCCGGATCAATCCGCACCAATGTTTCGCGCAATGCGCTGGCGGCAGACGGATCGGCGCGCGGCGTGAGCGACAAGGCCATCGAGAACGGTTTTGATCCCGAAGTTGCTGTGCGTCAGATGCTCGATGCCATCGCCAACGATGAACGAGAGATCATCGTGGCCGAAGGTATGGAAAAGCAGATCGGCGAACTGCGCCGCACGCCCGATGCCTTGCACGATCAGATGGCGGCAGTGGTTGCAGCAGGCTATGCACAGAAAATGGAAGAGGGAGCGACGCAATGAGCGACATGATCCGCGTAAAGCTGGCCAACGGGATCGAGCTGGACGTGTTGGATGCTGGCCCGCGCGATGCCCCGGTGCTGATATTCCTGCACGGCTTTCCCGAAAGCCACCGCACATGGCGGCACCAGATCGCCCATCTTTCGGGCCGCTTCCGCTGCATCGCGCCCGATCAGCGCGGCTATCGCGGATCGTCCAAGCCGCAGGACGTGGCCAGCTATACCCCGGACAAACTGATTGGCGACATTTTCCAACTAGCCGATGCGCTGGGCGTGGGCCAGTTCACGATCCTTGGCCATGACTGGGGCGGGGCGATTGCGTGGGGCGTGGCGCTGCTGGGGCAGGGAACGCGCGTTACCCGCGCGGTCATTGCCAATGCGCCGCATCCGGTCATCTTCCCCCGCCTGCTGTGGACTGACCAGCAACAGCGCGGCGCAAGCCAGTATATGCGCGCCTTCCGCGATACCGAAAACGACGCGATGGTGCGCGAACACGGCCTTGGCGCGCTGTTGATGAAAGCGCTGAACTGGGAGCGGTCACCCACCATGGAAGAGGAAGAGCGCGCCGCGCTGTTCAAGGACTGGTCCAATCCCGATGCCGCCATCGCCATGCTCAACTGGTATCGCGCCAGCCCGATGGCCGTGCCACCAATGGACGCGCCGTTCGCGCTGCCCGAAGGTTATCAGGATGCGCCCGTCCCCCCGCTCGCCATCCCGACGCTGGTGATCTGGGCGATGGACGACATGGCCCTGCCACTGTGTAATCTGGACGGCATGGACACGCTGGTCACCAACCTGACCGTCGAACAAGTTCCGGGCTGCGGCCACTTCGTACCATGGGAAGCGCCAGAAGCGGTCAACGCCGCGCTGGACCGATTCCTGGTCTAGCTTGCCCCAAACCACTCCACCCATGCCCCATGCGCATGGGCGGTGCCCAGTAGCGCAGGTTCTTCCCCACCCGGCCAGTACCGCACGGTCAGTTCGTGGCGGAAGGTCTGGCGGTTGGTTTCCAGCATGACCCACGCCAGCCGTTGCCGCGCATCGGCCTTTGCGCCGGCCTGCGCCATCGCCGCCTCTATCCGCGCGCGGGTTTCGGGCGGCAGGTATTGCCACACGATGGAGTGGAAGAAGACCCGCGTGGTGTCATCCTCCTGCGGCGCGGCAAGCCGCTGCTCCACCCAGTCGCCTGCATCCATCCGCACCACATCAGGCGCTTTGTCCGCCGCCAGCGCAATCGCCGCGTCGATCCGCGCGATGCGTTCGGCCACCTCGGCCCAGACATAGGATTTCAGCCGCAGCGCCTGATCCTTGTCGGCAAGGTTCACCGGCGCACGGTCACAGCCCTGAATGCCCGTAATCTGCACATCCGCCACCGGCGGCGCGTCCCCACGCCATTCGGGCACGATCCGCATGGGCGATCCTTCCGGCCCCGCTGTCGTCCCGCCAAGGTCGAAGAAGAACCGCTCCATCATGGTGTTCACGCCCGCGCTGGCACCCAGTTCGTTCAGTTCGAACCGAGGCCCCACCCGACCCGACAGCCACAACAGCGCCGCCATGATCGAGGCGGATCGCCCTGCCTCATTGGTCTGCGGCGGGCCGTCCAGCCATGGCAGCAGCGCCTCGTCATGGTCGCGCGTCACCGCCAGAACCAGCGCATCGACCTGCGCCTGATCGGCAATCTCCCCGCGATAGACAGGGGCCAGTCGGTCATCCCTACCCGTCAGAACAAGGTTGTGATGCCCGCCCGCCAGCCGCAGCGGCAGCGCGTCCTCCAGCGGCTTTCCCGGCCACCCCGCGATTCGCCGCCCCACCTGGGTCGAGCCGTCCAGCAGCGCCAGTTGTCCCCGCACCACCTGCCCGGTATGGGGTGCGCCGTTGGTCTGGGCATGATCTGCCTGCCAGTGGATCGCTTTTGCGACCTCTTCGATCTCCATGATCGGGTTCATTCGGTTGCCCTTTGCGCTGCTCTACCATATGGGCGGCGGGTTATGTCTAGCCCCACGCCCCTCGTATTCGCCCTGCCCAAGGGCCGCATCCTTGATGAGGCGCTGCCCTTGCTGGAGAAGGCCGGGATCGTGCCCGATGCCGATTTCTTCAACAAGGCCTCGCGCGCATTGTCTTTCGCCACCAACCGCGAAGACGTGAAGATCATTCGCGTCCGCGCGTTCGACGTGGCGACATTCGTGGCCCATGGCGCGGCCCATGCGGGCATTGTCGGGTCTGATGTGATCGACGAATTCGACTATGCCGATCTCTATGCCCCGGTCGATCTCGACATTGGCCACTGCCGCCTTTCGGTGGCAGAGCCGGTCAGCATGGTCGAATCAGGTGCCAATGCGCGCGAAAGCCACGCCCGCGTTGCCACCAAATATCCCAACCTGACCCGCCGTCACTTTGAAAAGCTGGGTGTGCAGGCCGAGGTCGTGAAGCTGAACGGCGCGATGGAACTGGCCCCGTCGCTGGGCCTTGCCAGCCGCATCGTCGATCTTGTGTCCACCGGTCGCACGCTGAAGGAAAACGGTCTGGTCGAAACCAGCCAGATCTTGCCGGTGTCGGCCCGGCTAATCGTCAACCGCGCGGCATTGAAGACCGATAGCGCCCGCCTTGGCGCGCTGGTCGATGCGTTCCGCGCGATGGTTGCAGAACGAAAGGCCGCCTGATGCAGCGCCTCAAATCCAGCGATCCCGATTTCGCCCGCGCTTTTGCCCGTCTGGTCAAGGATCGGCGCGAAAGCGATGAAAACGTGGCGCGCGATGTGCAGACCATCATCGAAGACGTGCGCCTGAACGGTGATGCGGCGCTGGCCGAATATACCGAAAAGTTCGACGGCCACCTGCCTGCCGACGATGACTGGCGGATCGGCGCCGATGCCTGCCGCGAAGCGTTCGATGCCTTGCAGCCGGATCTGCGCGCCGCGCTGGAGCTGGCTGCGCAGCGCATCCGCGATTACCATGTGTCGCAACTGCCCGAAGACCGCGACTACACCGATGCCACCGGCATGCGGCTTGGTGCGCGCTGGCGGGCGGTCGATGGCGCGGGGCTGTATGTGCCCGGTGGACGTGCCGCCTATCCATCCTCGCTGCTGATGAATGCCATTCCGGCCAAGGTTGCGGGAGTCGAACGGCTTGTCGTGGTTACCCCCACGCCCAAAGGCGTGGTCAACCCGCTGGTCCTTGCCGCCGCGCACCTTGCCGGTGCGGATGAAGTGTGGCGCGTGGGCGGAGCGCAGGCCGTGGCGGCGCTGGCCTATGGCACCGCGCGGATCAAGCCTGTGGACGTCATCACCGGCCCCGGCAACGCTTGGGTGGCCGAAGCCAAGCGTCAGCTTTTTGGCGTGGTCGGTATCGACATGGTGGCAGGCCCTTCGGAAATTCTCGTGATTGCCGATGCCAACAACGATCCGCAGTGGATCGCGGCCGACCTGCTCAGCCAGGCCGAACATGATCCGGTCGCGCAGTCGATCCTGATTACCGACGATGCCGCCTTTGCCGATCAGGTGGCCGATATGGTCGGCGTCGAAATTGCCATGCTGCCCACGGCCAAAGTCGCCAAGGCAAGCTGGGAGGCGCACGGCGTTATCATCGTGGTGGATTCGCTGGACGAAGCGCCCGCACTCGCCAATGCGCTGGCTGCCGAACACGTTGAAATTGCCACCGATAATCCTGAGGTTCTGTTTGATCGTATCCGCCACGCCGGGTCGGTCTTCCTTGGCCGCATGACCCCCGAAGCGGTCGGCGATTATGTCGCCGGTCCCAACCACGTCCTGCCCACGGGCCGCCGCGCGCGGTTTTCGTCGGGCCTTTCCGTTCTGGATTTCATGAAACGCACCAGCTTCATTGCGGCCAACGACGCCAGCCTTGCCGCCGTCGGCCCCGCCGCCATCGCCCTTGCCGAGGCTGAAGGCCTTGCCGCCCACGCCCGATCGATCGAACTGAGGCTTGGCATATGACCCAGATTTCAGGAAAGGCGCGCGCCGCCGCCCGCCTCGCCGCTGTGCAGGCGCTTTACCAGATCGACATGGAAGGCACCGAACTGCGCTTCCTGCTCGATGAATTCCACCAGCACCGTCTGGGCGCGGAAATCGAGGATGTCGAATATCTGAAGGCTGATGTCGCCTTTTTCGACGACGTGGTGAAGGGCGTGGACGCCCGCCGTGACGAGATTGACGACATGCTGTCGGCCAAGCTGGCCAAAGGCTGGGCGCTGCCCCGGCTGGACAAGACCATGCTGCAAATCCTGCGCGCGGGCACGTATGAACTGATGGCGCGCAAGGACGTGAACGTCGGCACCGCCATCACCGAATACGTCGACGTGGCCCATGCGTTTTTCGAAGATCGTGAAGCCAAGTTCGTCAACGGCATTCTGGATGCCGTTGCGAAGGACGTTCGGTAAAAGCACCCAAACACTCATCGTCATTCCCGCGCAGCCGGGAATGACGATGTGAACAAATCAGCTACAACCGCTCCGCATGCCAGCGGATATGGTCATCCATGAACGTGGAAATGAAGTTGTAGCTGTGGTCGTACCCCGGCTGCAACCGCAGCGTCAGGTCAACCCCTGCTGCCTTGCACGCTGCATCCAGCAATTCGGGCCGAAGCTGTTCGGCAAGGAACCCGTCCGCTTCGCCCTGATCCACCAGCACAGCGCCCGCAGGCCGCTTGCCATCTTCGATCAGCGCCACCGCATCGTGCGCGCGCCATGCCGCGCGGTCATCGCCCAGATAGCCGCCCAGCGCCTTGTGTCCCCACGGCACCTGTCCCGGCGCAACGATAGGCGCGAAGGCCGACAGCGACTTGAACTTTTCAGGATAGGTCAGCCCCAGCGTCAGCGCGCCATGGCCGCCCATCGAATGGCCGGTAATGCCCATGCGATCCAGATCAACCGGGAAATTCGCCGCCAGCAGCGCCGGCAGTTCGTCCGCAATATAGTCCCACATGCGGTAATGCCGGGCGAACGGTTCCTGCGTGGCGTTGACATAAAAGCCCGCGCCAAGCCCGAAGTCATAAGCGGCATCGGCATCGTCAGCCACGCCCTCACCGCGCGGGGACGTGTCGGGCGCGACGAACACGATGCCGTGTTCGGCGCAGGCCTTGCGATATTCACCCTTGTCGGTGACGTTGGCGTGGGTGCAGGTCAGACCCGAAAGATAGATCAGCACCGGCAGCTTTGCGCCAGCCTCTGCCTGTGGGGGCAGGAAGACCGAAAAGGTCATCCCCGTCCCCGTCGAGGCCGCTTCATGCTTGTAAACACCCAGCGTTCCGCCGTGTGCTTTGCTGGTCGAAACAGTCTCGATGCTCATCAGGCGATGACGTCCAGTGCGCACAGCTTGTTGCCCGCAGGATCGCGCAGATAGGCAAGATAATAAGGCGAACCCGCGCGCGGTCCCGGCGGATCTTCGCAAGCCGTGCCGCCAGCCGCGACGCCCGCAGCGTGCCAGGCATCGGCCTGTTCCGGCGTCATGCGGAAACCGATGGTGCCGCCATTGGCACCGCAAGCGGGATCGCCGTTGATCGGCTTGGTCACGATGAACATGCTGCCGTTGTGCTGATAGATCAGCCGTCCCTTGGGATCGGTGATCGCTTCCGGCCCGCCAAAGGCCTTGAATGTGGCGTCGTAGAACGTCTTTGCGGCGGCGATATCGTCGGCACCCACCATGACATGGCTGAACATTGGCACTCTCCCCTTGAAAGGTTGCGGAGGAGATGTGCTGCCCAAAGCCGGTTGCGGTCAAGCGGCTGTGCGGGAAATCTTTATTGCCATATGGCTTCAGGCAGCGGGATCAAGGATGCCCAGACACGCCACCACGCCCACCACGCCAAGCCCCGCCGCGCTTTCCAGCAGCAGGGAACGGCGCAGACGGGCAGCGCCGTCCGGCGCGCCACGTTCCAGCGCGGGCACGATGCGCCAGCGGTTGATCGCGGCAAGGCCCAGCATCAGGCCGAACAATGCCAGCTTGATCGCCAGCAGGGCGATCCAGCGGCTGTTGAACGGCAGGGGCCATCCGGCAATGGCCAGGGTGTTGACCAAGCCTGTCAGGATCAGCAGCGCCACCACCACGCTGCCGGTGCGGGCAAACGCAGCAAGCGTGGCAGGTTCAGCCTTGCCCGCGACGGCTTGCGCCAGAAACACCGCCAGCGCACCAATCCACGTTGCTGCGGCCAGCAGGTGGACCACATCGGCCAATCTATGGCCTGCCATATCGCTGGCCCCGGCGTGTCCAGTCCATGCCATCGATGCCAGCGCCGCGCCGCCCGCCAGCGCCAGAACCGGCAGGCGCAGCACTTTCAACGGGATCAGCGTCGCCAGAATGACCGCAACCAGCGCGGTCAACCGCCATTCCATCACCGCGCCCAGCGGCGTTGCCGCCAGCACGACTTCGGCGGTTTGCTGGTCCAGTTCGGCCAAGGGCAGTCCCGCCATGGCGGCGACGCTTTCCAGCGCCCACCATGCCGACGCCAGCCCCGCCGTCACCGCCAAAATCGCCAGTGCCGCGCGTAAGGGCAGGCTTGCCTCCTTGCGCGCGGTCAGCAGGAACAGCGGCACCCCGGCCAGCAGCAGCAGCGCCAGATAGGCGACCGCCCGCGACGCGATCAGGCCGGGGGTTTCCATGTCAGATCAACGCACGGTGAAGGCGTACTGGCCCTCGATGCGATGCTGATCGGCAGCAACCGCGTGCCACTTCAACTGATAGGAACCTGCGGGCAGCGCGCGCGGCAAGGTAATGGTCAGCACCTTGCCCTTGGCGTCGGTCTTGAAGCCCTTGATCGGCATGGGCGCGTGGTTGGCCATGCCGGGCATGCCGGTCATCACCAGTTCGATGCCCGACAGCGAGCCGACGAGATCTTCCGAAAAGGTCAGCGACAACTTGGTCGGCTTGGCGACGGCGGTGTTCGCGGCGGGGTTTGACGCCACCAGCTTGGGATGCGCGAATGCAGCGCCCGGCAGGGCAAGCATGGCAAGGGCCGGAGCGGCAAGAAAGGCGAGACGGCGCATGGGGGTTCCTTTCGGAGTTGGGATCTGATGGGCATTACGCGGCGCATCTGGCAATCCCTCAAATTCAGTCGCAATTTTTATCTTGAGGGATTTGGCTTTGGCGCGCGTAATGGGCTTTGCGTGGAAAATTCAGGACCAAGACCCCGATATGGCCCAGATTGACGAACTTCTTGGCGCATTGGGCGCCCGAACGCCGCCTTCGGCACTGGCGGATGTTGACGCGGGCGTGATGCGCGGCCTGTCCGCCCGGCGCGAAAGCGCTACGGCGCGGCGGGGCATGGTGATGGCCGTGGCGGTGGCTGCGGTGGTGGGCCTTGCAGGGGCGATTGTCCCTGCCGCCCCTGCACAGGCAGAGCCGCTGTTCGGCGTGCCATCGGGCGCGCCTTCGCACCTTTTGGCCGACTGATGGGCGCGTCTTTACGTTACGTTCTGGTGGCGGTTTTGTCTGCTGCCGTGGCGCTTGGCGCCAGCCATTTCGCGCAGGCGTGGATGCCGGGACACCATGGCAGCGAACTGCACCAGTTGATGCATGACCGGCTGGACCTGACAGCAGCGCAGCAGGCCAAGATTGACCGGTTGGAGGCCGAATTTTCCAATACCCGCAAGGCTTTGGATGCCCAGCTTCGGGCATCGAACATGGACCTTGCCAAGGCCATTGAAACCGAACACCAGATTGGCCCGAAAGTGGCCGGGGCGGTCGATCATTCGCACATGGCGATGGGGGAACTGCAAAAAGCGACCCTTGCCCACGTATTTGCCATGCGGGCCGTACTAACCCCTTCGCAACAGACGATTTTCGACCTTGAAATCAGCCGTGTGCTGACTGCACCCGAACGTCCCTGAAACATACATGAACATGCCCAAGCATGACGTAGGCGACCCGGAACTGGTCGCACGCGCGCTCTTGGGACACGAGAACGCCTATGCCACGCTGATGGCCCGCCATCGCGAGCCGGTGTTCCGCATCGCCCGCCACCATACCGGCGATGAAAGCGAAGCGCTCGACCTGACGCAAGAGACGTTCATCTCTGCGTTCGCTTCGCTGAACAGGTTTGATCCAGACCGCCCGTTCCGCACCTGGCTGCTGCGCATTGCCATCAACAAGTGTCGCGACTGGGCGCGGCGGCGGGCGGTGCGGCGCTTGTTCCGCATGGCCCGCCCGCTGGACGATGCCTTCGATGTGGCCGACGCCGCGCCGACGCCTGAAGCGGATGCCATTTCTCGCGGCGAACTGGCGCGGATCGATGCCGCGTTGGCGGCCCTGCCCGCCAATCTCAAAGACCCGCTGATCCTGTGCCGGATCGAGGGGATGAGCATGGCGGAAGCGGGCCAGGTGCTGGGCCTTTCGGAAAAGGCGGTGGAAACGCGAATTTACCGGGCGCGGCAGAAATTATCGGAAATTCTTGAGGGATAGCGCTCCGTCCTGCGTAATTGGCTGTGATGGACAAGAACCTGCTTCTCGACCGCCGCCGACTGCTGATCGGCTCTGGTGCTCTCGCCCTTAGCCCGCTGTTCCCAGCTTGGGCACAATCCGGACATGGCGGCCACTCTCGCGGGTCTGGCCCGATGGCCGGGCACAACACCGGCGGCACGCTGTCGGGCGATGTCATCAAGCTGGACATTGGCGAGGCGCGCTATTCGGTGGGGCGCCGGTCTGCCCCTGCGATTGCGGTGAACGGCACCATCCCGGCCCCGTTGATCCGCCTGCGCGAAGGCCAGAACGTGAAGATCGCGGTGACCAACCATCTGAAAGAACAGAGTTCCATCCACTGGCACGGGCTGCTGGTGCCGTTCCAGATGGACGGCGTGCCCGGCCTGTCGTTTCCCGGCATCGATCCGGGTGAGACGTTCACCTATGAGTTCCCGCTGCTGCATTCGGGCACGTTCTGGTATCATTCGCATTCGGGTATGCAGGAAGCGGTAGGGCTGTATGGCCCTATCGTGATCGACCCGGCAAAGCCTGACACCGCCGCGCCGTTCGACCGTGAATATGTGCTGATGCTGGCCGACTGGAGCCCGGTCGACCCCCACGCCCAGATGAAAAAGCTGAAGACCATGGGCGGCTACTACAACTGGCAGCGCCAGACCGTGGGCGGATTGCTGGCGGGCAAGGACCAGAGCCTGAAAGAACGCATGGAATGGGCCAAGATGCGCATGGATGCGACCGACATTTCGGACGTGACCGGCGCGACATATTCGTTCCTTATCAATGGCCACGACAGCGAAGCCAACTGGACCGCGCTGTTTGCACCGGGCGAGCGGGTGAAGCTGCGCATCATCAATGCGTCGGCCATGACCAACTTCAACTTGCGCATTCCCGGCCTGCCGATGACAGTGGTGGCCGCCGATGGCTGCAACGTGCAGCCTGTAGAAACCGACGAAATCCAGATCGCCATTGCCGAGGCTTATGACGTTATCGTCCAGCCCACCGAGGCGACGGCGTTTGGCATCATTGCCGAGGCGATTGACCGGTCGGGCCTTGTCCGCGCGACACTGGCCCCGCAGATTGGCATGGCAGGCCCCGTGCCGCCTGTGCGCAAGCGCCCTGTGCTGACCATGCGCGACATGGGCATGGACATGAGCGGGATGGACATGGGGCAAGGTGGCGAGATTGACCTGTCGCAGCCTGCCAATGAATCGATGGCCGGGCATTCGATGAAGATGCGCGACCTGAGCCTTGCGCCGGGCGTCAAGCCGGGGCCGGGGGTGGCAACGATTTCGCCCATGCCCGCAGACCGGCTGGCCGACCGGCCGACCGGGCTGGAAAATGTGGACCACCGCGTGCTGACTTATGCCGACCTGCGTTCGCGCGAGCCGAACCCCGACCCCCGCAAGCCCACCCGCCAGATCGACGTGAACCTGACCGCCAACATGGAACGCTATATGTGGTCCATCGATGGCGAGACGATTTCGGACGGGGCGCAGCCGATCCCGTTCCGCACGGGCGAGCGGGTGCGGGTGAACCTTATCAACCACACCATGATGCCCCACCCCATCCACCTGCACGGTCACTTCTTTGAACTGGTGACGGGCGAGCCGGGCAACCGGCCGCGCAAGCACACCGTCAACGTGCTGCCGGGCGGCAAATGCAGCTTTGACCTGACCGCCGACGCCGAAGGCGACTGGGCCTTCCACTGCCACATGCTGCTGCACATGCACGCCGGGATGATGCGCGTTGTCACGGTGCGCGCGCCGGGAGGTGCGGCATGAGCGCGCTTCGCATGACACTGTTGGCAGGCGTAGCGCTGGCCGTTGCCGGTCCCGCCTTTGCGCAGGACGCGCAAGACCCGCATGCCGGGCACGATATGGACGCGATGCAGGGCATGGACCATTCCATGCACCAAATGCCTGCCGATGACGCTGCGCCCGTTGAGGCCAACCCGGAACAGGCCGATCATTCTGCCCATGCAGGCCACGGCGCGGCCCCTGTTACCAATGACGAGGTGGGCAATGCCCCGGTGCCGCCCGTGCCGACCGATCATCCCGCCGATGCGTTCTGGGACAAGGCGCGCATGGCGCAGGCACGGGCCGATCTTTCAAAGGAAGGCCGGTTTTATGGCAATGCCCTGATCGCCGACCGGCTGGAATATCGCCCGCGCAACGGCAAGGACGGCTTTGCCTGGCAGGTCATGGGCTGGGTGGGCGGCGATATTGACCGGCTTTCGTTTGAAACCGAAGGCGAAGGCGCGTTTGGCGAAGCGCTGGAAACCGGCGAAGTGCGTGCCGCATGGCGTCATGCGCTGGACCCGTGGTGGAACTTTGAACTGGGCGCGCGGCAGGACTTTGGCCATGGCCCGGACCGCACCTATGGCGTGATCGGGATCGAGGGGCTGGCCCCCTACTGGTTCGAAGTGGGGGCACATGCCTTTGTCTCGAACAAGGGCGATGTGCATTTCCGGCTTGAGGCCGAACACGACATGCGGCTGACCCAGCGGCTGATCCTGCAACCTTCAGTCGAGATCGACGCGGCGGCGCAGGACGTGCCGGAATTGGGCATTGGCGCTGGGTTCGAGAAAGTCGAGCTGGGCGCGCGGTTGCGGTATGAATTCGCCCGCGAGTTCGCGCCTTATGTGGGCGTGCATTGGGAACGAAAGCTGGGCGAGACGGCACAACTGGCGCGGGCGGACGGCGAAACGGCTTCGCAGGTTAGCGCCGTGGTTGGGGTGCGGATGTGGTTTTAGTGGAGTGGGCAATTCCTCGAACAAAATACCCGTCGCCCCGTGCTTGACACGGGGCTTGGCTTTCCTTGCTACCTTATGTTTTGCACTAAACCCCGATGGAAAAGGGCGGTTGGGTCTATATCATGGCAAACCGCTCTCGTGGCGGTGTGTATGTTGGCGTCACCTCTGATCTGTTCCGGCGGGTGTGGAAATTCGCTCTGATCGAGGCGGACAGTCCCGATTGGCTGGACCTTTGGGATCAATGGCATCCGGCGATTGCAGCGCCACACGGCGGCGTCAAAAGATAGCCAAGCCCCGTGTCAAGCACGGGGCGACGAAGGTGTTGTGTTTTTTGATGCAGGCAACGTCCTCAATGGCTTCGTAACAGGAATGTTGGCTGCCCACTTACCCCAGCCAATGCCGCGCCAGCGCCACATGCAGGCGGATGCCGGTTTCCATGACCGTGTCGTTGAAATCATACTGCGGGTTATGGAGCGGGGCGGCGTGGTTCTGGGTGCCCTGGCCCAGCCAGATATAGGCGCCGGGGCGCTGTTGCAGCATGAAGGAGAAGTCTTCGGACGTCGGCGCGGGTTCTGGGGCGAGTTCGGCTTTTGCCACCGTGGCGGCGACTTCCAGCGCATCGGCAGCCGCCTGCGGATCGTTGATGGTGGCGGGATAATAGCGGTCGTAATCCAGCGCGCATTGCACTTCGAAGCTGGATTCGATGCCTTTCAGCATGGCGCGCATGCGTTCTTCGATGCGGTCCTGCACGGCGGGATCGAACGTGCGGACGGTGCCGCCGACCGTGACATCTGCCGGGATGACGTTGTGGGCGTGGCCGCCGTGGATTTCGGTGATCGAAAGGACGGCGGCGGCATAAGGCGGCACGGCGCGGGCGACGATGGTGTTGAGTTGTTGCACCAGCGACGCGGCGGCGAGGATGGCGTCGGGGCTGTCCTGCGGGATGGCGGCGTGGCCGCCCTTGCCGGTGACAGTAATGCGGAACTTGTCTGCCGCGCCCATGATTGCGCCGGGGCGGGTGCTGATGGTGCCGGCGGGCAGGCCGGGCCAGTTGTGCAGGGCATAGACACGATCGCAGGGGAAGCGGTCGAACAGGCCTTCTTCCACCATCACGCGCGCGCCGCCCTGCCCTTCTTCGGCGGGCTGGAAGATGAAGTTTACGGTTCCGGCAAAGTCCGGGTCCGCCGCCAGCACGCGCGCCGCGCCCAGCAGCATCGCCACATGGCCATCGTGGCCGCAGCCGTGGAACGTGCCGGGGGTCTTGCTGGCCCAGGGCAGATTGGTCGCCTCGTGAATGGGCAGTGCGTCCATATCGGCGCGCAGGCCGACGCTGCCGGTGCCTTCGCGCTTGCCTTTCAGCACGCCGACAAGGCCGGTGGTGCCGATGCCTTCATGCACTTCGATACCGTATGACCGCAGTTCTTCTGCGATGCGCGCGGCGGTGCGGTGTTCGCAAAAACCGAGTTCGGGGTGGGCGTGAATATCGCGGCGCAGGGCGACCAGATCGGGCAGGATTTCAGCGATGGTGGTCATGCAAGTCTCACGATTTTCAGGTGTGGGTTTGGCCGAACAGGTTCTGGATCGGGAAGTGGTGTTTGATGAAGGGCGATTTGATGACGACGTAGCTGAAGTATTTTTCGATGCCGTAGTCGCTTTCCAGCATGCCTTCGATAATCGACTGGTAGTGTGAAACCCCGCGCGCGACGAATTTGAGCAGGTAGTCGTAACCGCCCGAAACCAGATGACATTCGACGATTTCGTCGATCTTGGCGATGCGGGTTTCAAAGCGGCTGAAATCACCCCGGCGGTGTTCGCTAAGCGTGACTTCGGTGAAGACGGTGAGGAATTCGCCCAGTTTGTTGAGGTTTACGTGCGCGCCATAGCCGGTGATGTAGCCGGCCTTTTCCAGCCGCTTTACCCGCGTCAGGCAAGGGCTGGGGGAGAGGCCGACAGCATCGGCCAATTCGACGTTGGTGATCCGCCCCTCCTGCTGGAGCTTGGCGAGGATCTTGAGGTCAATCCTGTCGAGCTTGGGTCCGGGCAGCATGGCGTCTATCTCCCCCTTGGTATCAGGCGACGCCAGCCGAAACGGCTGCGCGGATATCGGGTTGTCCGAGAAGCTGATCGAGCGAGCGTTCGACGCGATCGAAGATCATGTCCATCTCGTCCAGCGTGCAGCACAGCGCGGGCGCGAAGCCCAGCACTGCATTGGCGAAGCAGCGCACGATCACGCCGTTGCCATAAGTCAGCTTTGACAGGCGACCGCCAATGTCGAGCGCCGGATCGAAGGTGGCCTTGGTCGCCTTGTCAGGCGTGAGTTCGATGGCGCCCAGCATGCCGCGATAGCGGGTGTCACCCACCAGCGGATGGGCGCGGATGCGTTCCATGTGCTGAGCAAAGCGTTCGCCAGTCTTGCGGCCGTTTTCCAGCAGGCCACCTTCCCGGTAAAGACGCAGCACTTCCAGCGCGACGGCGGCGGCGACGGGGTGGCCCGAATAGGTCTGGCCGTGGCCGATGGGCAGCGACGGCGCAGCGCCATCAGCAATGGTATGATAGACGTGATCGGCCATGAACATTGCGCCCATGGGGATATAGCCGGACGTCAGGCCCTTGGCCGTGGTGAGGAAATCGGGCGAGACGCCTTCTTCCTCGCAGGCGAACAGCGGGCCGGTGCGGCCAAAGCCGGTGATGACTTCATCGACCAGCATCAGGATGCCAAGACGGGTGCAGGCTTCGCGCAGGGCCTTCAGCCAGCCGCGCGGGGGAACGATCACGCCGCCCGACCCCTGAATGGGTTCGCAGCAGAATGCCGCGACGTTGTCCGCGCCCAGGTTCGGCCACTTTGGCTTCCAGCGCGGCGACGGTGGAGGCGATTACCGCCGCGTCGTCATCCCCTTCAGGGTGGCGATAGGGATAGGGCGAGGCGATGTGGTGCTGCCATGGGCGCGGCAGATCGAAATTGCGGTGGAAGTTGCCCAGCGCGGTGAGGCCAGCCCCAAGGCTGCTTGATCCGTGGTAGCCCCATTCCAGCGCGATGAAGTGCTTCTTGTCGGGCTTTCCAGCAGCGTTCCAGTAGTGGACGATATAGCGGATGGCGCTGTCCACCGCGTCAGACCCGCCTTGGGTGAAGAACACATGGTCGAGGCCATCGGGCGCGGCGGCGGTCAGTTCGCCCGCAAGGCGGATGGCGGGTTCGCTGGCGAAATGGAAATAGCCGGTGGCATAAGGCAGGCGGCGCATCTGCTGCGCCGCGGCTTCGACGATGGAATCCTGCCCATAGCCGACGTTGACGCACCACAGCCCGGCGAAGGCATCGAGAATGCGGTTACCGTTGGCATCGGTCAGCCACATGCCTTCGCCCGATTCCAGCACGATGGCACCATGCTGTTCATGCCCACGGAACGAAGTGACCGAGTGGATCAGGTGATCGCGGTCAATATCGACCAGGGAACGGTTCGAAAGGCTGTTCATCGCGGCTCGTCCATAGTGGCATCAATGGAGCGAGCCTATGCCGCGCACAAGAGCGGGTTTGGCCGAATGCAGGGGTGAATGGGGGACTTGGGGGCGTTCGGGCGGCAGGGCGCAGCATTTTATGCCGCGCCCTTTTCAGCTTCACCCCAATGCTTCGGCAATCGCCTTGCCGCACGCTTCGGTGCTGGCCGCGCCCTTCAGGTCGCGGGTGCGGGCCGATGGGGTCGCCAGCACCTGTTCGACCGCGCGCATGATTGCGGCGGCAGCTTCTGCTTCACCCAGATGTTCCAGCATCATCGCCGCCGACCAGATCTGGCCGACCGGGTTAGCGATGTTCTGCCCGGCGATATCGGGCGCAGAACCGTGGACCGGTTCGAACAGCGACGGGTGCGTGCCTTCGGGGTTGATATTGCCCGATGGCGCAACGCCGATGGTGCCGGTGCAGGCTGGGCCAAGGTCGGACAGAATATCGCCGAACAGGTTGGAGCCGACGACCACGTCGAAGCGATCCGGGTTGAGCACGAACTGCGCGGTCAGGATGTCGATGTGATACTTGTCATGGGTGACATCGGGATATTCCGCCCCGATGGCTTCGACGCGCTGGTCCCAATAGGGCATGGTGATGGCAATGCCGTTGGACTTGGTGGCGCTGGTCAGGTGCTTGCGATCACGCTTTTGCGCGAGATCGAAGGCGTAGCGCAGCACGCGGTCGACACCGATGCGCGTCATCACCGTTTCCTGAATGACGATTTCGCGGTCGGTATTGGGGAACATGATGCCGCCGACCGAGGAATATTCGCCCTCGGTATTTTCACGCACCACCCAAAAATCGATATCGCCAGGTTCGCGGCCTGCAAGCGGGCATGGCACACCGGGCATCAACCGCACCGGTCGCAAGTTGACATACTGGTCGTATTCGCGGCGGAATTGCAGCAACGATCCCCACAGCGAGATATGATCGGGCACGGTGTCGGGCCAGCCCACCGCGCCGAAGAAGATCGCATCGGGGCGGCCGATCTCTTCCTTCCAGTTATCAGGCATCATCTTGCCGTGACGGGCATAGTAATCGCAGCAGGCAAAATCGTGCCACTTCTGCTGGATTTCAAAGCCATAAAGCGATGCGGCCTTTTCCAGAATGCGCATGCCTTCGGGCATGACTTCCTTGCCGATGCCATCGCCGGGGATGACTGCGATGGAATGCTTCCGGGTGTTGCTGTTCATGGTTCCCCCCAAATCAGATTTTCAGGCCGCCGATGTGGAAGGCCTTGGTTTCCAGATATTCCTCGATGCCCGCAAGCCCGCCTTCGCGACCAAGGCCGGATTGCTTGATCCCGCCGAACGGGGCCATTTCCATGGCGATGGAGCCGGTGTTGAGCGCGACCATGCCCGCTTCCAGCGCCTCTGCCACGCGGAACGCGCGATCAAGGCCCGATGTGTAGAAATAGCTGGCAAGGCCATAGGGCGTGTCGTTGGCCAGCGTGACCGCCTCATCCTCGGTTTCAAACCGGAACAGCGGGGCGATGGGACCGAAGGTTTCTTCGCTGGCAAGGCGCATGTCGGAATTGGCATCGCCGATCACCAACGGGCGCAGGAAATTGCCGTCTTCGCGGCCCGTGCCGGAAAACAGCACTTTGCCGCCTTTGGCCAGTGCGTCTTCGATATGGGCCGAAACCTTGTCTGCCGCAGCGCGGTTGATGAGCGGGCCGGTGGTCGAATCCGCGTCCATGCCGGGCGCAACGTGAAGCGCGCTGACCGCCGCGCCAAGCCGCGCGGCAAATTCGTCATAAATGGGCGCATGAACCAGAAGGCGGTTGGCGCAAACGCAAGTCTGGCCTGCATTGCGGAACTTCGACGCCATGGCCGCCTTTACCGCCAGATCAAGATCGGCATCATCGAACACGATCAGCGGGGCATTGCCGCCCAGTTCAAGGCTAAGCCGTTTGATCGTGTCCGCGCTTTGCCGCATCAGTAGCGCGCCGACGCGGGTGGAGCCGGTGAACGACAGCTTGCGCACCACGGGACTTGCGGTGATGGCCGCGCCGATGGCCTGCGGCATGCCGGTCAGCACGTTGATCGTGCCCTTGGGGAAGCCCGCGCGCAGGGCGAGTTCGATTAGCGCCAAAGCGGTGAACGGCGTCATTTCCGATGGTTTGATGACCACCGGGCACCCGGCGGCAAGAGCTGGCGCGCATTTGCGGGTAATCATCGCGGCAGGGAAGTTCCACGGCGCAATCGCGGCCGAAACACCGACAGGTTCGGTCATTACGATGATGCGGCGGTCACGTTCGGGCGACGGAATGTTGCGCCCGCCCACACGGCGGCCTTCTTCGGCAAACCATTTGATGAACGTAGCGGCATAGCGGATTTCGCCCTGCGCTTCGGCAAAGGGCTTGCCCTGTTCGGCGGTCATGATCCGGGCAAGATCATCGACATTGGCCAGCACCAGCGCGTGCCATGCTTCCAGCAAGGCGGCCCGTTCACCCGCAGTGCGGCGGCGCCATTCGGGCCACGATGCATCGGCGGCGGCAATCGCGGCATCGGCCTGCGCGGTGCCGCAATCGGGCACGGTGCCCAGCACGTCACCCGTGGCCGGATCGACCACTTCGAGGGCGGGAAGGCCAGCGGACACCCATTCGCCGCCAATCAACGCGGCCTGACGCAACAGGGTGGGATCATTCAGGATAAGAGCCATCAACCAAGTGCCTGTGCTGCAAGAGCGAAGGTTGCGGCGGCATCACCCGGAACCGGTGCCGGTCCCAGCGCCATGCGGGTAACGCGGCCCACTTCGGGCAGGCCAAGATCGGCCAGCCAGTTCCCAAGACCGCTTTCTTCGGCAATGTCGATGCGGCAGAAACTGCCGGTCTGCGTGCCCAGCCAGTGGGTGATAAGCGCCTTGGCTCCGCCAAGATCGGGCGCGATGACCGGGGCAATGGCCCAGCCCCGACCAAAGCGGCGCAGCAGGGCAAAGCCGGTCTGTTCGTGTTCGCGGCACAGCACGACCGCGCTGCTATCGGGCAGGAGCGCATCGAGCAGGGCCTTGCGGTCCATGCCGGTCGCCTGTGCGTAAAGTTCTTCAAGCGCTTCGCCATCAGCCGCGCCCATCGGGCGGACCCGCTCACCGGGGCGCAGTTCGACCAGCGGCACAACCGGGGCCGATGCCTGATGCTGGCAGACGGTGCCGAGTTCGACAAAGCCCAATTTGCGATAGAGCGGCAGACCTTCAGCCGTGGCGTTGAGCAGCACGGTGCGGCCTTCCAGCCGCTTCAGCATGGCGTCCATCAGCTGACGCCCGACGCCCCTGCCCTGCACCGCATTGGTGACGATGACCATGCCCAGCGTGGCGAAGTTTTCGCCAAATCGCCAACCCATGATGGTGCCGACAACCTTGCCGTCCATTTCGGCCACGATGCCTTCACCCAGCGACAGGAACAGCGTCCAGTCTTCTTCGCGGTGCGGCCATTGCTGTTCGAACGAAAGTTCGGCGGCGGCGTGGATGTCCTCGCCCGTCATGTCGCGCAGCACGATCTGCTCCACTTCCTGCAATGCCATTGCACGCTCCTGAAACGGTCTTTCCGCAGCGCACGGGGGATGCGCCTTTCACAGGTTTGGTCTAGCCAGCGCCCATCAACATGAGGTGCCGGTTTTGCGATATATTCAGAACAATATCGCGCAGCATCGCCCGGCTTTGCCCACAGTATTGCGCAAGCCACGGCATAGACTGCCGCGACAACCTGCAAGATGGAAAAGCCCATGACCGCGTTCGATCCCGCCCTGATCCGCCCCGCTCTCAACGCCAATTTCATTGGGGGCAAGGCCGTTCTTGGGCAGGGTCGCTGCTTTGACGTGCTACGCCCTTCGGACGGCGGATTGCTGGGCGAATTGCGGTCAGCCGACGCCACGCAACTTGCCGAGGCAGTAGAGAATGCCGCTCATGCGCAGAAAGCCAGCGGATGGGGCACGATGGAGCCGCGTGGGCGGATGCGGCTGTTGCGCCGCTGGGCCGATCTGATCGAAGCCGATGCAGACTATCTGGCCCCGCTGGAAGCCGTGGGATCAAGCCGCACCATGGCCGAGATTCGCGCGTGGGATTTGCCCTATACCGCCGAATGCATCCGCTTTTTCGCCGAATTTGCCGACAAGCATGGCGGCGAAATTGGCGCGACCACGCCCGACAAGCTGGGCTTCACCCTGACCGAACCTTATGGCGTTGTGGGCGCGATTGCGCCGTGGAACCTGCCGCTGGTGATGGCGGCATGGAAGCTGGGTCCGGCACTGGCGGCGGGCAATGCGGTTGTGCTTAAGCCGTCGGAACTCACCCCGTTTTCGGTAGTGCGTCTGGCTGAACTGGCCATTGCGGCGGGGATACCGGCAGGCGTGTTCAACGTGGTTCAGGGCGGCGGCGCGGACATCGGGGATGCGCTGGTGCGGCATGAGCGGGTGGGCAAGGTCAGCTTCACCGGATCAACCCGTACCGGGCAGGCCATCATGGCGGCCTGCGCGCAGACCGGGCCAAAGCCTTCGACGCTGGAACTGGGCGGCAAAAGCCCGCAACTGGTCTTTGCCGACGCCGATCTGGCCAAGGCATCGGCGCTGGTGGCGCGGGCGATCACGCTGAATGCCGGGCAGGTCTGCGTGGCGGGATCGCGCCTGCTGGTGCATGAAAAGGCGCGCGACGAAGTGGTTGACCGCATCAGCGCCGCCTTCAACGCACATACGCTGGGCACGACATGGGATGGGGGCACCACGATGGGTCCGATCATTTCCGAAGGGCAGTTGGCAACCATCGACGGCATGGTGCAGCGCGCGCGGGCTGCCGGGGCCGAAGCAGTGATCGGCGGCGGGCGCGCGACTGCCCCGCAGGCGGGCAGCTATTACCAGCCCACCCTGCTGGCGGGCGTGGCGGCAGACAGCGAAGCGGTGCAGGGCGAAATCTTTGGCCCAGTGCTGACAGTGCAGTCTTTTGCCGACGAGGACGAGGCTTATGCGCTGGCCAATGGAACGCGCTATGGCCTTGCCGCAGGCGTCCACACCAGCGACATTTCGCGTGCGCTGCGGGCGGTGCGCAGCCTTGAAGCCGGGACGATCTGGGTCAACCGCTATGGCCGGTCAGACGATTTCATCCTGCCGACGGGCGGGTTCAAACAATCAGGCGTGGGCAAGGACCTGGGGCGCGACGCCTATCTGGCATCGTGCAAGGTGAAAACCGCTCTGATCCAGACATGAGCGAGGTTTGATCCTCCCCGTTTTTGCCACTGGCGCAAATGGGGAGGATGGGTTCAGGCAAAGCGCCGGATCGAATAAGCGTCGATCGGGATGTCGGTGGTGCCGGTGGCGATGATTTCGGCCATGGTTTCGCCCACGCCGGGACCGATCTGAAAGCCGGAGCCGGAGAAGCCGAAGGCGTAGAACAGGCCGGGGACGGCAGCGCTTGGTCCCATCACCGGCAGACTGTCATCGGTATAGCCTTCGATGCCTGACCACACGCGGATGACCTGAAGTTTCGCCAGCGCGGGCGCGAGACGGCACAAGTGCTGGAACTGGGTCATGGTGTTCTGCGGCATGACATAAGCGCGGTATTCATCCGGGTAGGACGGCGCGCGGGTAGAGCCGCCAAGGATGACATTGCCGCGCGCGACCTGCCGGAAGTAGACGGTTTCCACTTCGTCCGGGGTCATCACACCGACCGCAGGAAGGATGGAATAGGGGACCGGTTCGGTCACGCTCATCGTGGGTGCGCGCGGGGTAAGGTTCACCGGTTCGTCGAACTGGCGGACGATCTTGCCCGCCCACGCGCCTGCGGTGACCAAAAGGTTGGGCGCACGGAAGCGGCGGCCATCGGCGGCTTCCAGCACGAAATCCTCACCCTGCTTGGCGGCGTGGACGATCTTGGTGTCTTCAACCACCGCCGCGCCCAGTTTCATGGCCGCGCGGGCAAAGGCAGGCGCGGCAAGGCGCGGGTTGGCGTGGCCGTCCAGCGCGGAATAGGAACCGGCCAGGACATCGGGGCCAAGCCATGGAAAGCGCTGCCGCAAGGCATTGCCTGACAGCAATTCCAGATCGAGGCCTTCTTCGCGTGCCTGCGCAGCGTATTCTTCCATCTTGCCCACGTTCTCAGGGCGTTCGCGGAAGGCGACGCGGATGTGTCCGTTTTGCAGGTATTCCACATCACTGCCGAGAAGGTCATTCGCCTGCCGCCAGATCCGGCTGGCGCGGTTGGCAAGCGGTAGCTGGAAGATCGGGCGGCCCTGACGGCGCACATTGCCGAAGTTGGTGCCACTGGCCTGCCGCCCCACCTTATCGGTTTCCAGCAGGATCACCGAGAGCCCGCGCCGGCGCAGAAAGAACGCGGCGGAACAGCCCATCAACCCGCCGCCGATGATCGCGACGTCAGCGGTCATTTCAGGCGCAGTCATGCGTCAGTCCTTTGGGTGGCAACAAGGATGGGCTTTACCGGAGCCTGACCGCGCAGGCGGCCAGCGCATTCCACCGGTTCACCGCGCAAGGCCGAGACGATTTCCGCCGAGGCATTGCCGCAATAGCGACCCTGACAGCGCCCCATGCCGACGCGGCTGAATGCCTTGGCACGGTTGGTTTCGGTGGCGTGGGCGGTGCTGACACTGGCGCGAAGGGTAGCGGCAGTAACGCCTTCGCAGCGGCAGACCACGGTGCTACCAGCCGTATCCGCGACGAACTGGTGCGGCCATGGGAAGGCCTGCGCAAGACCAGCGGCAAAGCGGGTGTAGTGCGCCTTCTCGGCCAGAAGGTGACGGCGGCGGTCTGCATCGACAGCATGACCCATGTCGGCCAGCGCGGCCATGGCGGCCAGTTCGCCGGTTACCTCTGCGCTGCGGGCGCCCAGCACTTTGGCGCCATCACCGGCAAGATAGAGCGCGGGCGACGTGGCGCGGCCATCGGCATCGATCTGCGGCAGCCACTGGCGGGTGGGGGCATCAAAGGCGAAACTGGCACGGGCCAGATCGGCAATCTGGGTTTCGGGGCGCAAATGCCAGCCCATGGCCACCGCATCGCAGGCGAAGTGGCGCAAGGTGCCGCCCGATGTGCGGACGGTGAGGCCGGAAACCCCGGTTTCGGGATCGCCTTCGATTTTGACCGGGGTTATGCCTGACAGCACGGTAACGCCCGCGCGCTTGAGGCCGAAGGTCAGCTTCATGCCCTGCACCAGCAGGTCAGGCTGTTCGGCCAGCTTGGGCAAGGCCTTTACCCGGCCCATGAAGGGTGACGTATCGAGCACGGCCACGACATTCGCCCCGGCGTTCACATATTGCGAGGCGACGAGGTAAAGCAGCGGGCCGGACCCCATGAACACCACCGCGCCGCCAATGGCACAGGCCTGCGCCTTCAACGCCACTTGCGATCCGCCCAGCGAATAGCACCCGGCAAGCTGCCAGCCGGGAACGGGGGCCAGGCGATCGGTTGCGCCGGAGCAGACGATCAGCGCCTTGTAGGGAATGGCTTGGGTTTCGCCCGCTCGGGCGGTCCACACGCGGCTTTCCGCGACGTTCCAGACCAGCGTTTCGGGGCGATAGTCGATGCTGCCCTGAAGCGCGTCGAACGTGTCGTGTATGGCCCGCGCACGGGCGGCTTCGGTGCCGTAAAGGGCATCGTAGGTACGTTTGAAGCCTTCAGGCTGGCGGCGATAGATCTGCCCGCCCGAACGACGGCCTTCGTCGATCACGACGGGGCGAACGCCTGCCTTTACCAACGTTTCCGCCGCGCGCACCCCGGCGGGACCTGCGCCGACGATAATGACTTCAGCGGTCATGGTGCGACCGACCAGTCAGCCGTTAGCGGCTGGGTGGTGATGGTCATGCCGCTGGCAACTTCGGTGGAGCAGGCGCGCAGGGTGTTGCCTGCATCATCACGCACCCAGCAATCCTGACATGCGCCCATCAGGCAGAAACCGGCGCGACGTTCAGGGCCAAATTCCGCGCTGCGCAGGGCAATGCCGCTGGACAGCATGGCAACCATTAGCGTGTCGCCTTCAAGCGCGGTAATTTCGCTGCCATCGACCGTCAGACGCACCGGGGCGCGGCCTGTTTCGTCAAGGCGGCGGAAGCGGCCGGTCATGTGGTCAGTTCCCTTAAGTTAGCGATATCGTGATGGCACAGCAGCGCAAGATCGTCATCCCGCCGTAAGGGCGGTGTTTCGGCATTGCATGCGCCGCGCAGGGCCACCGGGCAGCGGCCAAGGAAGCGGCAAAGATCATCGCCGCCCTGCCCCGGCAGAACCGGCACGCCGGGATGCGCTTGTTCCAGCCACCCGGCGCGCATTTCGGGCACCGAGGCCATGAGCAGATTGGTATAGGGATGGTGCGGTCCGCGCGCGAAGCCGCCAGCATCAGCCTGTTCAACCGCCGTGCCGCCATAAAGCACCAGAACCTTGTCACAGAAGGCGCGGACGGTGGAAATATCGTGGCTAATGAACACAGTGGCGATACCAAGATCGCGGCGCAGATCGTCAATCAGTTCAAGGATCGCCGCGCCCACCACGGTATCGAGCGCGGAAGTCACTTCATCGCACAGCAGCACTTCGGGCCGCGCAGCCAGCGCGCGGGCAAGGTTGACGCGCTGCTTCTGTCCGCCGGACAGCTGGCGCACATTGCGGTCCGCCAAAGCGACAGGCAGCCGGATCAGATCGAGCAGGCGAGCGACTTCGGCGCTGGCTTCAGCGCCTTTCAACCCGTGATAAAACGCCAGCGGACGGGCAATGGTCTGCCCGACGGTGTGGACCGGGTTGAGCGCGGTATCAGCGTTCTGGAAAACAAGCTGCACGCGGCGGAACTGTTCGCGGCTGCGCCCTTCGAGGCCCAGCGGCAGTTCTTCGCCATCGACGCTGACCGAGCCTGCGCTGCGTGGCAGCAGCCCGGCAATCACACGGGCAAGCGTGGATTTGCCCGACCCGCTTTCGCCAATCACGCCCAGCGTCGCACCCTTTGCCAGAGTGAGCGAAATGTCGCGCAGAACAGGGACTTTGCCGTAAGAGGCATTGACGCCTTCGACCTTTAGCAACGGCGCGGTTTCCTGCGCCGGAGTGGATGCAGCCCGCGCATGGGGGCGGGCAGCGGCCATCAGGGTGCGGGTGTAATCGTCCTGCGGGGCGTGGAGGATTTGCGCCGCTTCGCCCTGTTCGCGGGTCTTGCCCTGATTGAGCACGAGGATGCGATCGGCCATCTGTGCGACGACGGCCAGATCGTGGCTGACATAGATGGCGGTTGCGCCGACCGCGCCGATGGCGGCCTTGAAGGCTTTGAGCACTTCGACCTGTGTGGTGACGTCGAGCGCGGTGGTGGGTTCGTCCAGAATAACCAGTTCAGGGCTGGTGATGAGCGCCATGGCGGCCATCAGGCGCTGAAGCTGTCCGCCTGAAAGCTGGTGCGGGTAAAGCGCGCCGATAGTGTCGGCAAATGGCAGGGCGAGCGCCTTGAACAGCGCAACCGCCTTGGCTTGTGCTTCGGCTTTGGTGGCAAGACCGTGAACCAGCAGCGGTTCGATGACCTGCGCCATGATGGTGCGCGACGGGTTGAAAGCGGATGCGGCGCTTTGCGCAACATAGGCCACGCGGCGGCCGCGCAAGTGTTGGAGGCCAGCCTCGTCCAACTGATCGACGCGGGTTTCGCCAAGGCGCACCACGCCTTCAATCCGCGCGCCGAAGCGGGCGTGGCCCATCAACGACAGAGCGATGGTGGTCTTGCCGGAGCCGGATTCGCCGATCAGTGCCAGCACTTGCCCGCGCGGGATTTCAAACGAGACGCCATCGACAATGGCCTTGTCGCCAACGCTGATGCGCAGGTTCTGAACTTCGACGTGGCTGGTTTCCGGCGCACTCATGCCTTGTTCTCCACCGGCTTGAGCGCGTCGATCAGCAAGTTCGCGCCTACTGTCAGCGTGGCGATGGCGATGGCGGGCACGATGATGGCGGGCGCGCCTTCGGTGATGCCTGAGATGTTTTCACGCACCAATGAGCCAAGGTCGGCATGGGGCGGCTGCACGCCAAGGCCAAGGAACGACAGGCCCGACAGCAGCAGCACGATGAACACGAAGCGCAGGCCGAAATCGGCCAGCAGCGGGTGGAGCATGTTGGGCAGCACCTCGCGCAGGGCGATATGCACCGCACCTTCGCCACGCGCACGGGCCACGGTGACGAAATCAAGCGCGACCACGTTCATCGCCAGCGCGCGGGCGATGCGGAAATTGCCGGGGACATAGGTGATGGCGGTGATCGCCAGCAGCAGGCCCAGCGAGGAGCCGAAAGCGGCGACCATGACCAGCGCGAAGATCTTGGACGGGATGGAGATGAGCGTATCCATTGCGCGTGACAGCACTTCATCCATCCAGCCGCCCCGGACCGAGGCGGTGAGTGCCAGCGCAGTGCCGGTCATGCTGGCGAGCAAGGCAGCGCCTGCCCCCAGAAACACGGTGTAGCGCGCGCCCCACAGCAGGCGGCTGAGCACATCGCGGCCCAGATAATCACTGCCCAGCAGAAAGCGCGACGACAGGCCGGAGAACACTTCGTAATCGACGAAAGCCCCCACCGGGTAAGGCGCGAGCAGCGGGCCGACAATGGCGGCGGCCAGCCAGAACAGCACCAAGCCAAGACCGATACGGCCCGAAAGCGGCATCTGCCGGGCGAAAGCGGAAAAGCGGCTCATTGCGCGCGCAGCCTTGGGTTGGCGAGGATCGCCACGACATCGGCCACCAGGACGAGCGCGAGGTATATCCCGCAGAAGATCATCGCGCAGGCCTGAAGCAGCGGCATGTCGCGGCTGGTCACGGCATTGACCATCAGGCTGGCAAGGCCGGGAAAGTTGAAGATCGTCTCGACGATGATCGCCCCGCCCATCAGATAGGACAGCGACAGCGCCACCGCATTGACGATGGGACCGATGGCATTGGGCATGACATGGACCAGCACCACGCGGCGGAACGGCAGACCCTTCAGCCGCGCCATTTCGACATAGGGCCGGTCAAGCTGGTCAGCCACGGCGGCGCGCGTCATCCGCGCCATCTGCGCCACGACTACCACGGTCAGCGACATCACCGGCAGCGCGCAGGACCGCAGCGTATCCCACAGGCTGGCTTCATCACTGACCAGCGCGATGGATGGCAGCCACAGCAGCTTTACCGAGAAGACCAGCACGCCCAGCGTGGCGACCAGAAACTCCGGCACGGCAACGGCAGACAGGGTGAAGATGTTGAGCGCGCGGTCCAGCCGCCCGCCCCGATTGATGGCGGACGCGATGCCGATGGCCAGCGCGAGCGGGACCGAAACAAGCGCGGTGAAGCCCGCCAGCATCAGCGAATTGGGCAGGCGGGCGGAAATCACTTCGCGCACCGGCATGTTTGCAACCAGCGACTGGCCGGGATCGCCCTGAACGATGGCCCCCAGCCATTCGACGTAGCGGGTGAAGGCAGGACGATCGAGGCCCATTTCATGGCGCAGCGCGGCAACCTGTTCAGGCGTGGCGCTTTGCCCCAGCGTTTCCTGTGCGGCATCGCCGGGCAGCAGGCCGGAAATGGTGAAGATCACTGCCGACACCAGCAGTAGCGTCAACAGTGAAGAGGCAAGGCGTTTGGCCAGCAGGCGGAACAGGCCGGGCAGGACAGAGCGGGGAGCAGCAGCGGCGGCCATCAGGCGTTCCACCAGACATGTTCGGCAAATTGATACCCCATCAGCCCGCCCAGCGGAACCGAGGTGAGGCCGCCCAGACGCCGGTCAAACCCGTCGATCAGGGTGATGAACACCGGAATGGCGGTGCCGCAATGGCGGTTGGCCAGAACCTGCATCTCGCCATACATTTCGCGGCGCAGGGCTTCATCGGTCGATCCGCGTGCTTCGATCAAGAGGCGGTCGAAGCGTTCGTTCTTCCAGCCGCTTTCGTTCCAGTCGGCATCGGATTTGTAAAACAGGCTGAACACCAGATCCGCCGTGGGGCGCGGGTTGGTGTTGCCGAAGCCCATCGGGTGCTTCATCCAGTGGGTTGACCAGTAGCCATCTGCAGGCACGCGGTTTACCGCCAGTTCCAGCCCGACGCGCGCGCCATATTCCTGAAGGATGGAAGCCATGTCGACCGAACCTTCGGCAGCGGGCGTGGCATAGACCGGCAGGCGCACGCCCTTCAGCCCGCTGCGCCCCAGATGCCATTTCGCCTTGTCGAGATCGAGCTGGGTCTGGGGGATATGCGGGTTGAAATAAGGGTGAAACGGCGGGATCGGGTGATCGTTGGCGATGGTGGCGTAATTGCGGAACAGCGCGCGCTTTATCAACGGGCGGTCGATCAGGTGCTTGATCGCCATCACGAAATCGGGATTGCCGGTGGGCAGGTGATCCTGCCGCATGATGAGGTTGGTATAGAGCGCAGACGGCGTGGCCAGAACACGGTGCGCAGCCGATGCGTCGATGCGCTTGGTCGAACGCGGGTTTAGCGCCATGACCAGTTGCACATCGCCTGCCAGCAGCGCGTTCACACGGCTGACCTCATCGGGAATGCCGATCAGTTCGATCCGGTCGAGCCAGGCCTTGCCGGGGATGAAGTATTCATCGTTGCGGGTGACCACAGTGCGCACACCGGGCTGAAACTGCGCCAACCGGAACGGGCCAGTGCCGTTGCCCGCAGGCTTCTTTTCACCATCGCGGACGATCAGAAAGTGCGATTGCGACAGGATGGCGGGAAGATCGGCATTGGCCCCGTTCAGGCGGATGACCACGCCATAACGGCCATCGGCGCGCACATCGGCAAACTGTCTGGCGATGGTCGCCATTTTCGATCCCAGCGCGGGGTCGGCATGGCGGCGCAGCGACCATACCACGTCCGCGCTGTTCAGTTCGCGCCCATCGTGAAAGCGCACGCCCCGGCGCAGGGTGAAATGCCATGTTATCCGGTCTGCGCTGGAAAAGCTTTCCGCCAGCTTGGGCCGGGCGATCATGTCAGCCCCCGTCACCGTCAGCCCGCTGTAGAGCATGAAGTGGCGGATATAGTCGGTGGCCAGCGCGCCCTTGGCAGGGTCCAGCGTGTCGCTGGTGCCGGTGCCCTGCGTCGCCACGCGGATAGAGCCGCCGCGCCGGGGGGCCGCGTTGACCGTACCGGTGGGCAGGGCCAGCCCGCCTGCAACGGCAAGGCTGGAGCCGATAAGGGAGCGGCGGGTCAGGTCCATCAGTGCAGCCAGTCCTGAAGACGATACCATGCTCCTACCATCGGCAGGAACCACGGCTTGCCAAGATGGCCGGGAATGGCGGGCCATGAAAGGTCTGCAAAAGGATTGGCCGCTGCATCGCCGCCCATGACCTTTGCCATGTTTTCGCCCATGGCGGTGGCCATCTGCACGCCATGGCCGCTATAGCCCATGGCATAGAACAGCCCCTCATGCTCGCCCGCGCGGGGCAGGCGGTCGGCGGTCAAGTCAATCGCCCCGCCCCAGCAGGCATCGACGCGCACGCCAGCAAGGTCAGGGAAAAGTTCGCGCATCTTCGCCTCAAGCACCGCGCCGGATTTCGCATCGGATGCGGGGTTCGACAGCGCAAAGCGGGCGCGGCCACCGAAGATCAGGCGGTTGTCGGCGGTGAGGCGGAAATAGTTGCCGATGATCCGGCTGGTCACATAGTTCCGCCGGGTGGGGAACAGGTGCGCGGCAAGGTCGGCAGGCAAAGGCTCGGTCGCGATCACGAAGCTGCCCACGGTCACAATACGGCGGCGGAACCAGCCGAACGGGGCATAAGGGCTGTTGCCGCCGGTGGCGACCAGCACCTGCTTTGCCCGCAGCGAACCGCGCGGGGTGCCCAGCTTCCAGCCTCTGCCTGAACGATCCAGCATATCAACCGGAGCGCTTTCCCAGATGCGCGCGCCAGCCCGGACCGCAGCCTGCGCCAGGCCGGAGCCGAACTTGCCGGGATGCAATTGCGCGCTGGTGGTTTGCACCAGTGCGCCGTGGAAGCCTTGGGCGTTGATTTCGGACGAAAGCTCGTCAGGTCCGATCAGCAGGACATTGGGGTCCACTTCCCTCAGCAGCAGTGCATGGGCAGCTTCCAGCTTGGGAAAATGTTCGGGCTTCGCAGCCAGTTTGGCACGGCCGCACCGGGTAAAATCGCAGTCGATACCTTCGCGCTGTGCAATGCGGCCTACGGCTTCCACCGCATCGACGTGGGCCTGATACCAT
Organism: Novosphingobium sp. SL115; assembly: GCF_026672515.1. Classification (GTDB taxonomy): domain Bacteria; phylum Pseudomonadota; class Alphaproteobacteria; order Sphingomonadales; family Sphingomonadaceae; genus Novosphingobium. The sequence continues at coordinate 254,352 of NZ_JAPPRG010000002.1, forward strand.
TTGCGCGCCAGATCGACGCCATGGCCCGCTGCCAGCGCGCCGAAATCGTGCGCGGTGCCAGCGTTGCACTGGCCCCCGTTGCGCCCCGAAGCCGCGCCTGCAACGCGCCCCGCTTCCAGCAGGACAACGCTTGCACCTTCACGCGCCAGCGCGAGTGCGGCGGAAAGGCCGGTAAAGCCGCCGCCGATGATGGCCACGTCGCAGTCCCCCTCAACCCGGCCCTGTTCGCCAGCGGCGAAAGGCGGGGTGCTGGCCTGCCAGTAAGAGAGGGACTGCGGCGCAGCCATCGGATCAGAGGCCGACCACGGCAGGCAGCGCGCCGATGTGCGGGATTTCAACGTCGCGATAGTTACCGTTCGACGGCTCATGCCCACGGCCCACGAAGACGCGGCAGCCAAAGCCAAGGTCGGTGGCGGTGTTCTGATCGTAACGGAAGCTGGACGAAACGTGCATCCCGACCTCTGGCCCCATACCGATCTGGTCGAACATATATTCGAACGCCTGCATGCGCGGCTTGTAAGCCTGCGCGCTTTCGGCCGTGCAGACCTTGTGGAAAGTTGCGCCCAACATCCCGACGTTGGACATGATCTGGCTGTTCATAGCGTTGGAGAGGATAACCAGCGGGATTTCGTCGCAGATTTTCGACAGGCCACCTGCCACATCATCGTGAGGCCCCCAGGTCGGCACGGCTTCGTAAACCGCGTCGGCATCGGCTTCGCGATATTCCACACCCCACTTCTTGGACGTGCGCTCCAGCGAATTGCGAATGATTTCGCGATAAGGCTTCCATGCGCCCAGCACTTCGTCAAGGCGATAGGCACTCCAGTCCTTGCAGAACTTGGGGAGCGCTGCGGCGGGCAGGCGATCAGCATAGAATGCCGTTGCCATTTCGGTCATGCGGAAGCGGGTCAGCGTGCCGTAGCAGTCGAAGCTGATGAACTTGGGTGTGAAGACGGCGGTGCTCATGGGTTGCCACTGGTCCTGTGTCTTGTGCCCCCGATCAGCATCGGCGGCTTTGCGTTTCCTGATGGTGATAGCACCATTGCCGGGGCGGAACTTGCATCCGTTCGCAGCCACCCCAAACCCGCCACGGCACTTTTTGCGGGGACTTTGCAGCACGTCATGCCGCGCCTTCAATAACCCCGGCTCCGGTCCACTTCACCTAGCGGAGCGCGACCTGAAAGGATGCGCTCAACATTGTCTGTCAGCACTTCGCCCGCCGTGTCAGCACGGGTTTCCGCCGCGACGTGGGGGGTGAGGAAAATGGCGGGGTGGCTATAGAAAGGATGCTCTGCAGGCAGTGGTTCAGGGTCTGTCACATCCAGCATGGCGGCGCGCAGTTGCCCGCTGCCCAGCGCAGCGATCAGATCGTCCGTAACCAGATGCCGCCCGCGCCCGGCATTGATAACAGCGGCACCGCGCGGCATCTTTTCAAAGGTTTTACGGCACAGAATGCCGTGCGTTTCAGGGGTCAGCGGCAGCAGGCAGACAAGGATATCGACCTGCGCGATAAAGGCATCGAAGCCATCGGCCCCAACAAAGCATTCCACCCCGCCGATGTCATGCGCGCTGCGGCTCCAGCCCGATAGGGCAAAACCCATTGGCTTCAGCATATCGAGCGCCGCCTTGCCCAGCGCGCCAAGCCCCATCACGCCCACGCGCCGTTCACTGGCAAGACGCGGCGGGGCATAGGACCAGCGCCCTGCGCGCTGTTCGCTCACGAAATGCGGCAGGTCGCGGTGCAGCACCAGTGCAGCGGTGGCGACATATTCGGCCATGGCGATGGTCAGCCCCGGTTCGATCATCCGCACCACCCGCACTTGCGGCGGTAGGCTGTGCAGCGGCAGTTGATCCACCCCTGCGCCAACGCAGAACAGCACTTCCAGATTGGGGAACTGCGCAACCATATCTGGCGCGGGGTTCCATGCAGCCATAAACCGGACAGTCACCGGATTCACCGTATCATGGCCCCATTGGCAAAACGGCACGTCCGGCAGGCGGCGGGCAAACACTTCGGCCCAGACTGTGCCGCGCGCTTCGGGGCCGTGATAAAGCATGGTCATTTGCGAGACTTTCTGTTCTGCCACCACATCCTCGGCCCGGTCACCGCCAGCCCAGCCAGAACCAGCGCTTCGATCAGCAGCAGGACCGTGCCCGCCATGCCGAAGCTGTCGCCAGCATGGAGGGGAAGGACTTTCATCCATAGCGCGTCGTTCTGTGTGGCGGGAATGGATTTGACGATTTCGGGCTGTGACAGCCGAACCGAGACAACATGCACCGCGCGGGCATTGCGCTCATGCGCGTAAAAATTGATGTCGATGCGGTCCATCCGGGGGAAACGGATATCGCGCAAGGCTGCATTGGGAAATTGCTGCTGCGCCACCGCAATAGCCGCATCGATCTGGGCAGGTGTGGTGCGATAGGGCAAAGGAGGCGTAACCGCCGTCCATCCGGCAGGAATGTCGGGCGCGGACAAAAGAATGCCGGTAATGGCGCTGAACAGCACCATAACGGACGCCAGCACGCCGCCATTGCGGTGCCAGTGCCGCAACCGCACGCGGGCAGGCATCTTCGGATTAATGGTCAGCGATTTGGCCCAGCGTCCCTTTGTCGGCCACCAGAAGGCAAGGCCCGTCCCTGACATGAGGGCCAGAACCACGCCGCCCAACGCAACCAGAGCCAGCCCGCCGGTCCCGCTCATCAACCGATAATGCCATTGCAGCGCAGCTTCGAGCGGAAAGGCAAGCACTCCACCTTCGCGCAGGATAACCCCGCTGGCCGGATCGATGGCTGCGTAACGGATCGTACCGGGAAGTGAAAGTTGCGCAAAAGCTGCATCGCCTGCATTCGCAGGGATGAACAACCTGTCCACTTTGCCGCCATGAGCCTGCGCACCTGAAACGATGGCTGATATGGGCAAGGCTGGACCGCGTGAGGCCGCAGGATTGACCCAGCGTGCCAGCGGTTGATGAAACAACAGGACAGCACCGGTCAGCGCCTGCAACAGCAGCAGCGGCGCAAACACCAGTGCGAGCCGCCTGTGCCATGCAAGATAGCCGGTGCGTCGCATGAAAATGCCCAGAAAGGAAAAGGGCTGCCGGTTTCGCGGCAGCCCTTTGAGGTTCACGTCAGAACGAGAACGTGGCCTTTACCGTGAACGCGCGCGGCGACCCCGGATTGATCCAGTATTGCGAATACGACGCTGCGTAGAACTGCTTGTCGAACAGGTTGGTCACGTCACCCGTAATCTTGACCCCATCGGACAGTTCAAGGCTAGCCATCAGGCGGGCGGTGACATAACCGGGCAGTTCAAAGGTCGAGGCGGTTTCACCCAGACGCTTGCCCACGTAGTTTACGCCGCCGCCAAAGGTGAAGCGGTTTTCGCCGATCATGAAACCCTTGCTGACAATCAGATTGGCAGCATGCTTGGGGATATTGATAAGACGGTCACCCGGCAGGATAAGGAAGCCGAAGTCCTTGTCCGCCGAAGTCGTCGTCCAGAAAGCATCTGTATAGGCATAGTTTGCCAGGATCGAGATATCCCCCGGCAGCTTTGCGTTGAAATCTGCTTCAATGCCCTTCGACTTGGCTTCGCCACCCGCGATCGAGAAACCGGCATTGGCCGGGTCTGCGGTCAGGATGTTGTTTTTCTTCATCGTGTAGGCCGCGATGGTGCCGCTGATGGCATCGCCCGGCGCAGCAAAGCGCATGCCCACTTCGTAGGACTTGCTATATTCTGGCGCGAAGGGCGTGCCCGCCGCGTTGACACCGCTGTTGGGGCGGAAGCCCTGACCATAGCCACCATAGATCGAGATGACGTCCGTCACCTGATACAGCGCACCTGCGGTTGGGCTGAAGCGCTTCTTGGTGCTGTTGGTAACAATCCCGTTGGCACGGTTTGCAAGCACCTGATTGAAATGATCGAAACGGCCACCAAAGCGCAGCTTCAGCTTGTCGGTCAGATCAACCTGATCCTGGAAGTAGATGCCATAGGACTTCTGCACTTCGTCAGTGTTGATCGTCGTGGCGGTCGGCGTGGGACGCTGGCCATAGACCGGATTGAAGATGTTGATCGCGTTGTTGGCCGCAGTCAGCGCCGTGCCGGGCGTATAGTTCGGCCCACGATAGCGCCGCTGCAGCGTATCGATGTGGAAACGATCCCAGTCGGCGCCCAGCAAAACGTGATGCGTCAGCGGACCGGTATAGACCTTGCCCGAAATTTCTGCACGGACCGACGTGTTGGTCGTGTTGTAATCGCGGAAAATGCGCTGACGGGTCAGATTGGTGAAATCGTTGTCCAGCGACTGACGGCCAAGACCCAGTTCAGCCTGCGTACCAAAGCCGGTGAAGCTGGTATCGCGATACCCGGCACCTGCGAGGAAGTACCAGTCACCACCCAGCTTCTGCTGGAACTGCAACTGGTGGCCCAGCACGTTAACGCGGGTCGGCCCATCGCCCGGTTCGCCCAGAAAGCGCGAGTTGGGAATGACGCCAAGCTTGCCGCCGACGGCCAGAACACCGCGATCAAACGGCACCTTGTTGTCGACGAATTCCATTTCATACGACAGGCTGGTGCTGTTCGATGGCTTGAACAGGATCGACGGCGAAGCAACGTATTTGGTCGAATGGACGGTATCGCGGAAGCTGTCACCATCCTGCGCCGCACCGTTTACGCGCAACGCAATCGTATCGCTGATGGCAAGGTTGTAATCGGCTTCGACGCGGTAGTTGTTGAAGCTGCCACCCGAAATGGCGAACGAACCGAACGTGTCGTCGGTGCGCGCCTTCTTTGTGGTGATGTTGACCGTGCCGCCCGGTTCACCGCGCCCAAAGACAGCGCCGTTGGGGCCTTTCAGGATTTCGATCTTTTCGATGTTGGAAGCATCGCGCGGACCGCCATAGCCACGGCCACCGTTGAAGCCATTGACCAGAAAGCCCGACGGGAAGTTTTCGTCCCCGGCAAACCCGCGCACCGCGAAGGAATCCCACAGGCCGCCAAAGTTGTTCTGCTTGGCAATGCCGCTGGCAAGATCAAGCGCAGCATCAAGGCGGGTAATGTTAAGATCATCCAGCGTTTTGGCGTCAAGCACCTGAACGGTCTGGGGAATTTCAGCCAGCGGCACATCGCCGCGATATTGCTGGCGCTGGCCGATAACGACCAGACCTTCTGCGGCTTGCGCCTGCTCTTCTGCCGGAGCGGCTTGCGCAAAGGCAGCCATGGGCATCAGGCCAAACGAAACTCCGACCGCCAGTGCGGCCTTGAAAGCGGACTTCTTCATCATCGCAACTCACCCCTCATCTGTGATGTGCATTCACAGATCCCCCTTGAGACTTTGTAACATTGTATCATTGCGCTCAAGGGAAATCGCTATTTGAGCCGTCCTGCGTATTTTTTTATTGTGGGCCGAGCCTATGCCCCGGCAGGCGAATGTTGCGTCGAACGATGTGGCTTTGACGGATTATAATTGTGAAAACGGCGTGACAGGGGTGTTTTGTGCCGTCGCAAAACTGCCGCATTCACAGGGCCTGCAAAGCCAAAAGGCCGGACGTTTACGCCCGGCCTTCCGTTCACTTATCGAATGGGAATGTATTACAGATACTTGAGCCACCAGATGTCCTTGCGACGCTGCTTGACCCCGGCAAACCAGCGGGTCGGCAGGTATAGCGGGACAACCAGCAGGCCCACCCAGATCCACACCGTCGACAGGTTATCCACCCCGAACACCGTGCCCTTGACCGGCCCGTAGAGCAGCAGGGCAACGTGGTAGATGCCCTTCAGCACATAAAGGTGGAGGATGTAGAAGAACATCGGGGCACCGCCCAGAAACGCCAGATGCGGCAGGGCCGGGCTATCCTGAAACTTTTCGAATAGCGCCAGCAGCAGCACACCTACCCCCACGGTGGGCATCAGGAACAGCAGCGAGGGCGGATACTTGGTCAGGGCAAGGAAGCTCATCACCGTGCGAAGCTGCGTTTCGGCAACGAACCACGGCTTGTCGCCATAGAAGTTGAGATAGCGGATCACGACGAAGCCGATCATCATCGACAGGCCCAGCGTGACCAGTCGCTTCATCCGCACCGCAGGATCGCTGCCCTTGGCAAACCAGGGCCCGCATGCATAACCCAGCAGGATCACCCCGATCCAAGGCAGGATCGGATAGGTCGTCTTGGCGGTAAGCCCCAGTCCCAGATCGACCACGGCCCGCTGGTGCAGCACCGACCAGATCGCGTAACCCGTGTCGCCCGGCGCCAGCACGATACCATCAAGCAGGTTGTGCAGGCAGACGATGGCAAGGCCGAGCGCAAATTGCAGCGGTCGCGGCAGATAGATCAGCGCCGAAAGCGCCACCATCGAAATGCCGATGGCCCAGATCACCTGAAGCCAAAAGCGTGCGGGCGGAAATTCAAAGCTCTGTGTTGGCCATGCCAGGCAGATCACGGTCAGTTCAAGGAAGATCAGGAACAGCCCGCGCTTCAGCAGAAATTCGCTGACGTCCTTTTTGGTGTGCGACTGGCCGTAAAGCCAGGCCGAAAGCCCAGTCAGCGCAACGAATGTGGGCGCGCAGAACGTGGACAGCAAGCGGGTGAAGAACAGCCCCGGATCAGTGGTGTTGGCGTCCACCGGATCGCTCACCTGCAGATGCAGGAAGAACGTCTCGCGCACATGGTCCACCAGCATGAACAGCATGACCAGCCCGCGCAGGGCATCAATTGCCAGCAGGCGTGTCCGCGCGACGGCAGGGTTTTCTGGCGCGGCAGCGGCGGTAAAGCCCGGCGGCGATGCGGCAAGCGTGGTCATGTAATTCTCCCCTCTTCCGGTTCAGCGCTTACTTGGGATCAAACGTGACGAAAGCCTTCGCCCCGTCAGCCTTGGTCACCAGCGCGACAACAACCTTTGCGCCTGATGGCACGACCAGCCCCGGCGCGCTCAACAGGTTTCCAGCACCGGCCACCAGCGGAACCGACTGCTTGGCCCCGCTTGCAGACACAGTAATCTTGCCGTCAAGACCGGATGCGGCCACCGGCTCATCCTCTTCAACGACATAGACGTCTGCGCCTTTGGCCGAGCGGACAAGTTCGATTACCATTTCACCCGAAACCTGCGTCACCCCGCCATGGCGCGGCTTGGTGGACCCGTGGGCCAGGGCGGCAGAGGCCGACACGGCAAAGGCACATCCTGCCAGTGCGGAAAAGATCGATTTGGCGTTCATCTTCACTGCTCCCGACGGATGTGATTATTCAGGCAGGTGCGGCAGCACAAACGAAAGCGAGGCACGGTATTCCATGCGCTCATACTTCACCGCATTGTCGCTCGGCCCGACAAGGATTGCCATCAGCACGTTTAGCCCCTGATTGCGCACGGGGATCGACGCATAACCCTGCGCGTCAGTCTTCACCGGCACCTGATCGGGATCGTTGACGTAATCGGCCATGACATCGGCACCGGCAACAGGCTTGCCATCATAGAACGCGCGGACGCGGATGGCCTCGCCCATCTTCTGCGGGATCGCCAGCGATGCCGGAACAAGCTGCAACTTGTGGGCTGCGATCAGCGGCACCGGCTTGGTCGGGATCTGGTTCAGGTGGACGGCATATTTGAAGTTATGCTCGCTCACCGTCGCGCCGGGCACTTCGTCGCGGCCCTTGTTATGCCATTCGCCCGTCGCATCGCGGCTCCAGATGCCATAGTCCATCTCGGCAGCGACAATCGCCAGCGGCTCGTCGCTATCCACCAGCGGGATTGCGCCAGCGGCACGCAGCGATGTGGTGACTGGCAGGCCATCGGCATCAAAACCGTTGACCGATTTGACCAGCGGCAGACGCTTTACCGCGTCAAGATCATCCGCACCCACGCCATAGACCAGCGCCAGTTGACGGGCGCGCTGGGCAAACCAGATGCCATGGGCCTGCGCCTGCACCGAAACGAGCGCACTGCCCAGTGTGGCGGCAGACAGGAGCAGCGGCAAAAAGCGGGAAAACTTGTGCATCAGGCGTTCTCCGAAGGACGCGGTCGAAACCGGACGAAGCAGTGTGTTCGAAGATGACAGCTTATGACGGCCACACGGCGGATCGTATCGAACTTCTGTCACCGCCAGCGCAATTGTATTGCCGCAGGCGGGCGCGGAGCCCGATTCTAGCGCGGACGCCAATCTGAAATGCAGACGTATATCCGGCAGCGAATGCTTGCCGTGTGCCCTTGCGCCGTGGCAGGAGCGATGCAGCAATCTTCTGGAGGCATATGACGGCTGGCCCAACCGGCGTGATCGCACAGACCATCCAGCTTGCGCTGGCCCCGGTCTTCGTGCTGGTCGCCATCGGCAATATCATGAACATTCTGACGACGCGGCTGGGCCGCATCGTCGACCGTTCGCGCACCTTGCGCAAACTGCACGGCGAAACGACCGGCGCTGAACATGACGTGGTGGTGATCGAACTGCGCTATGTCGACCGGCGCATTCACCTGATCGGGCGGGCGCTGCTGCTGCTGGTGCTGTCAGGCCTTGCCATCGGCGTCACGGTCGGTTCGCTGTTCGTGGGCGAAATGGCGGGCGTTGAGCTGCGCAACATGACCGGCATCACCTTTTTCGTGGCCATCGCGCTACTGATGGTGGCGCTGGTCTATCTGCTGCTGGAAACCCGCATCGCGGCAAGTTCGCTGCGCCTGCCGCAGGAACTGCTGGAGCTTGAGCGCGAGATTTAGGGTCAGGTCAGAAACTTACCGCTCTTTTCGCGGATGATGCCTTCGATCATGCGTTTGGCAAAACCAAGGCTGGCGGGCAGATCGACATCGACCACCAGTTCCTTCTCCGCCAGTTCCACCTTGCAATCGATGGTGTATCCCATGGCGGTGACCGCCATGGCCATGTGATCGTCATCGGTAAAGGTCGTTGCCACGGTGGCTGCGCCGCCAATCTTGTCGCCGGCCTGCGCAGCCTTGTCACGCAGACGGCGGCGCGCTTCGTCGCGGTCAAGCGAGTGGGGAATGGCAATGCGCATCAGACGCCTTTCGGTGCTTCTATCTGGGGCGTCGCCTCTAGCCCTTCGCCATAGCGATAGTCCAGATAGCGTCCGCGCACGGCCAGCGCATCCAGATCGCCCGCCGCCAGTTGCCGGGTGATCTCGTCAATCTCGGTGCTGATCTTGCCAAGGCCATCGGCCAGTTGCTGATCGGCATTGCGCCCGCCACGCTCTTCACGGCGCAGATGCGGCGGAATCTTGCGCCAGCTTTCCACCATGCCGGGCAAATGTTCGCCCACCAGACGGCGCACTTCGCCCACGGCAGGCTCTGCCGGATCGATGCCTTCCAGTTGCAGGCCCAGCCCATCAAGCTGCACGCCAATCTGGTCCACCAGTTGCACTGCGGGCGCAGGCAGCGCGGGGCGCTGCGCTTCCAGCCACAGTTCGGTGCGGCCCACCATGGTCCGCACGTCGCCAGTGTTCAGCGCGGAAAGCTGCGGCACTTTCATCTTCGGAAAGGTTGCAAAGAACCACAGCGCAGCAACGATGGCCAAAGCCAGCACCATCACGCCTGTAAAGCCGATGCCATCCAGCACGATGCCCGCCGCCATGGCCGCGACCATCACCACGCCCACCGCCATCGCCATGCGCGCGGCCTTCTTGCCGATATGCTGACGCTTCAGTTCGGCCGAGCGTTTGCCGATGGAACGGCGACCACCTGCCCGGTTGTTGGCAAGCGATGTGCCCGCCGCTGCCATGATCCGCTGATGATCGTGAGATTCGTTGGCCATTTGCCTCAGCCCTCAAGGCTCAACAACGGCGAGCTTTCCGGGCCAGACAGCTTCGCCTGCGCCGCGCCTTCAGCCCGTGCGATGTATCCCTTGGACTTCTCCACCTCGCCCGAAAGCGTATCGACCGTCTGCTTCATCGAATCCAGCGCCTTCAGCTTGAAGGTGTCGATAGTGTCCATCGTGTCATAGATGTTCTGGAAAGCGCGTTGCAGCGTTTCCAGCGGGATCGTGCTGGAAACTGCCATTTCATGGATCTTGCCGGTCTGTTCACGCAACAGTTTGCCGGTCGAATCGATCATGTTGGCGGTGGTGGTGTTCAGCGCGGTGATCTGTTGCAGCACCAGCCGCTGGTTGGTCATCGCCTGGGCCACGGTGACGGCGGTGCGCAGAGCTGCAACCGTGGTGGTGCTGGCGCGGTCAACGCCTTTCACCAGTTCGACGTTGTTCTTCTTGACCAGATCCAGCGCAAGATAACCCTGCACCGTCACCGCCATCTGCGTCAGCAAATCCTGCGTGCGCTGGCGAGTATAGAACAGCGCGGTTTCGCGGATCGCCTTGGCCTTGATCGGATCGGTGTGATCCAGATCGGCCGCCGCATCTTCCAGCTTGGTGTCCAGCGTCTTGGAAATGTGGATCATCTGCTCAAGGTTGCCCATGGCTTCCCACAGCTTCTGCCGCTCAACATCGATGGCGGCATTGTCCATCAGCAGTTCGTCCTTGCCCGACGCAAGCCGGTCAAGCACTGCCTTGATGTGCCCTTGCGCCGATGTGTAGCCATCAAAATACTTCTTCAGGCTGTTGCCGAAAGGGATGATGCCCAGAAACTTGCGGCCCGAAGACAGGTTGCCCTGACGGCCCGGATCAAGTTCTTCAACCGTGCGCCGCAATTGCGCCAGATCGGCACCCACGCCGCTGTCCTTGTCCATCGCGCGGATCGGGCGATCGAGAAAGCGGTTCGACATACCTGCCGCTTGTGTAATTTCCTTGCGGCCCATGTTGGTCAACTGGTCCACACGCTTACCAAATTCGGGGCTTTGCGCGTCCTGCGCCACCAGATCGGCCACGAAAGCGTCGGCCTTCGCTTCCAGCTTCGAACGATTGTCGTCCGAAACCGGCACCAGCCCGGCCGCCTGCACCGGAGCAACCACCGGCACCGGATCAGGCGGCGTCAGCGTCAACGGGCTGGCGGTTGCAGTCTGGGTCGGTGTCGTGGCCATCGCGATTCAGCTTTCCAGTGGGTTGCGGCATTCCGCTAGTGTTCGCCAACATGGGATTTCACACGCCGCCGTGCAAGCTGTATTATCATTGCAATACAGCAACAGGCCGAAGGGTCATATCGACGCGCGGCATCAGCAGAGCAATAACCAGCACCATGCAAGATGGCTTTCGATGTGCGGTGTTCGGCGCCAGCGGCGGGATTGGCAAAGCGCTGGCCCAGCAGCTTTGCGCGCGGACAGATGTGGCGCAGGTTCACGCACTGTCGCGCCTTTGCGGTGAAACAAGTGGGAAAATTCACCCCCACAGCTTTGATCTGACCGATGAAGCGAGCATCGCCAGCGCCTGCGCGGCCATTGGCGCGCCGCTTGATCTGGTGCTGGTCGCCACCGGCAGGCTGGTCCGCGCCAATGGTGATGGGCCGGAAAAATCGTGGCGGGCGCTGGATGCTGGCGCGATGGCAGAGCTTTTTGCCATCAACACCATCGGCCCCGCGCTGATCGCCAAGCACACGCTGCCGCTGCTCCGGCGCGAAGGCCGCCCAGTCTTCGCCGCCTTGTCCGCGCGGGTGGGTTCCATTTCCGACAACCGGTTGGGCGGATGGCACGCCTATCGCGCATCGAAAGCGGCGCTCAACATGCTGGTTCGCAACTTTGCCATAGAACTTGCGCGAACCAACCCTGCCGCCGTGGCCGTCGCGCTGCATCCCGGCACCGTGGACAGCGCCCTGTCACGCCCGTTCCAGCGTGGCGTTGCACCGGAAAAGCTATTCACGCCAGATCAGTCCGCCGCCCACCTGCTGCGCGTGATCGACAGGTTGCAAGTGGGCGACAACGGAAAGCACCTGGCATGGGACGGCACGGAAATTCCCGCCTGAACCATCACGCACACCACCATCTTCACGCAGAGGCAAACTGGGCCTAAGGGGCGCGGATGGCGATCAACAACGACATTGTGATACTCGGCAAACGCATTGCCCCCGAATATGGCTGGCCCGCAGCCAAGGCGTTCAAGGCCTATGAAATGGGCGATGCTGACCGCGCGGCCCTGTCGCGCTGCGCCATTGACCTGCTCAGCCTGCTGCCCCCTGCGGCGGATGCTGCCCAAATGAGCGCAGCCTTGGCCGTAGGACTGGAGCGATGCATCGCTGCGCCGGTTTTCGTTGTGTCCGGCACGCTTGCCGTCAATGGAGTGCCGGTGTTCGGCCCATCGGACAGCGACGAAAGCCCTGCGGACGCCAGTGGCCACACATGGATCATGGTCGGTCCATATGTGGTCGATATCGCCCTGTTTCGCCTTGCCTTTTCCGCGCAAGCCCCGGCCCTGCTGACAAAGCACATCAACCTTGTCTTCGGCCCCGGCAAAGCGCTGTATGTCGACCACTGGCACAAAACGCGCCTTATGGGCCTGACTTACCAACCCCACAGCGTATTGAATGAAGCCGAAATAACACGCCTGATGGGCGACGCCTTCCACCTCATCAAACAGGCGCGCGGCTAAGCGCGCGCCACGACGGATCATGTAGGAAGGTTTTGGCATTCAGGCCAATAAGTGTCTGAAAAGGCTGGAGCGGGTGAGGGGAATCGAACCCCCGTATTCAGCTTGGGAAGCTGCTGCTCTACCATTGAGCTACACCCGCATTCAAGGGCGATGCCTTGCACATCGCCGTCAGCGTGGCGTGCGCTTGCCACAGCAGCGGGGGGCGGGTCAACACCGCTTTGCCCTGCCAATGCAAATGGGCAGGCAAATCGGGCAAGCCGCTTCACAAGCCCTTTTTCGCAGATGCAAACAAAGGCGTTGACCAACTTTTGACGCATGTCCAGTCTTGATGTGCAGCCGATTTCGACTCGTTTCGAACGGCACTGCCATCAGGGGGAAATTGCGACCATGAGCGTGGCCGATACCGTTACCCATGAAACTGTTGCCCCATGTGGCGACACCCGCGAAAGCGCGGCCCCGCGCCTGAAACGCCTGTTGCGCAACCGGGCCTTCCAGTTCATCGGCCTTGCCGCACTGCCTGCGACGATTGCCCTGGCCCAAGCCGCGCGCGACCCGTCCAATCCGGTCGAAGGCGAACCCGGCATGCCGGTGCGCGATGCGCTTGTGATCGAGAAGTGCGGCACCTGTCATACTGCGGATGCGAAGGGCAATCTGTCGCGTATTTCGTGGGTGCGAACAACGCCTGAAGGCTGGGCGCAGGTCATCAGGCGGATGAGCGCGCTGAACGGCCTGTCTATCACGCCAACAGAGGCCAAGGCGGTGATCCGCTCGCTGTCTGCCAGCCACGGCCTTGCCCCTGAAGAAGCAAAGCCGGTGATGTATCTGGCCGAACACCGCGCGCTGGATGAAACCAACATCCCCAACGAAACCATCCGCCAGTCCTGCGCATCGTGCCACGCCTTTGCCCAACCGCTGTCATGGCGGCGGTCGAAATCGGAATGGAGCCTGCTGCGCAACATGCACGTCGCGCTCTATTCGCAGGCAGACGTGCAATATCGCCGCCCGGTGGAAGATCCCACCCAGCCTGCCGTAGCCGCTGGCGCGCAGAAGCCGCTGCCGGTGGAGGTGGCGATGGAATACATGAACAAGAACGCCTCGCTCACCTCGCCCGAATGGTCGGCCTGGCAGGCACGGGTACAATCGGGGAAGCTGGGTGGCAAATGGCTGGTCAATGCCGTGCTGCCTGGCAAGGGCACATATGTTGGCGAAATGGTCGTCACACCCGCCGGGTCTGAAGACGATTACACCACCGCCATCACCCTGAAATCGCTGGCCGATGGCTCTACCCTTACCCGCACTGGCAAAGGCATTGTCTATACCGGCTATTCATGGCGCGGCACATCGTCCAGCGGGCCGGAAGGCACCCGCGCCGATGCCCCGCAAGACCACGAAACCCGCGAAACCATGTGGTTCGCGCCTGATCGCAAATCGGCGGAAGGTCGCTGGTTCTGGGGCGATTATCAGGAATTCGGCTTCAACGTGAAGCTGACCCGCGCATCGGCTGATCCCACCATCACCACGGTCGCCCCCTATGCACTGAAAGCCGGGACCAAGGGCGCAACCGTCAAGCTTTACGGAAATGCCTTCCCCGCCGGATTAAAGCCCGCCGACATTGACTTGGGCAAGGGCGTGGTCGTCAGCAAGGTCGTCTCCGCCAGCCCGACCGAGGCGGTGCTGAGCGTCGATGTGGCCGCCGATGCGGCAGTGGGCAAGCATGATGTGGGCCTTGGCGGCAATGTCCTGCCCGCCGCGCTGCCGATCTACAAGAAGGTCGATTTCATCAAGGTCGCGCCGGACAATGCCCTTGCCCGTCTGGGCGGCGGCAAGCACGGCATTGGCTATCAGCAGTTCGACGCCATCGGTTATGACAATGGCCTTGATGGCAAACCCTACACGGCAGACGACGTAGCGCTTGGCCCCATCGACGTTACCTGGTCGATGGAGGAATTCCAGACCGTCTATTACGACGACGACACCAACTATGTCGGCAAGTTGAGCGAAACCGCGCTGTTCACACCTGCTATCGACGGGCCGAACCCCGAACGCAAATGGAACCGCAACAACTATGGCGAAGTCTGGGTCGTCGCCACGGCCAAGTCTGAAAAGGACGCCAACGGCAAGCCACTGACCGCCAAGTCGTTCATGATCGTCACCGTACCCGCATACAAGCGCTGGGATCAGCCGGAGGTGGCCAAGTGACCACAGTCCTCTCCCCCAAATATCGCCGTGGAGACATCCACACCTTCGAAGCCTCAGATCAGGGCTTTGTCTATCTCGCGTCCGCCGGGGCCATCTTCGCGCTGGATGAAGGCGCGGCCAGCGTCATGGCCCTGCTGGGCGAACGCGAACTGGCCTATGGCGAAATGGTCGGCGCGCTGGTCGAAAAGGGCTATGTCCGCGCCGATGCCGAAGACCTGATCCGTGAACTGCGCGCCGTGCGCGGCATCGTGTCGGACGAAATCCGCGAAGCACCCATCGTGCCCTCAGCCCCGCCCGAAGACTATCCGCTTCAGGCGCTGGTGCTGAACATTACCAACCAGTGCAACCTTGCCTGCACCTATTGCTATGAATTCGGCGCGGACAAGATTGCCACGCCCACCGGCAAACCCAAATACATGACGCTGGAAACAGCCAAGTCCTCGGTCGATTTCCTGCTGGCAGGATCAGGACACCGCGAAACACCGCACATCACCTTCTTCGGCGGTGAAACGCTGATGAACTTCAAGCTGCTACGTTCGGTGGTGGAATATGCCAACGAAGCGGCAGTGGCGGCGGGCAAGCAGATCACCTATAGCCTGACCACCAACGCCACGCTGCTGACGGACGAGATCATCGCGTTCCTGTCCGACAATGCGGTGGGCGTGACCGTATCGATGGACGGCCCGCCTGATCTGCAAGACAAGCACCGCGTCTATAAAAACGGCAAAGGTTCTTACGCGGTCATCGAACCACGCCTGCGCAAGTTGATCGCCGGGCACAAGACCCGCGCCGTCACCGCCCGCGTCACGCTGACCAATGGCGTTACCGATGTGGTGCGCATCTATCGCCACCTGAAGGAAGACCTGGGCTTCCACGAAGTCGGCTTCGCCCCCGTCACCAATTCGGGCGAACGCGATTACATGATCGACGACAACGGCATGGACGATGTGCTGTCCGCGTTCCATGAACTGGCGGCGGAATGGATGGCCTTTGCCCTGCGTGGCGAAATGCACGGCTTTTCCAATGTGTCGGAAACCATTGCCGAACTGATTCAGGGCACCAACAAATCGCACCCCTGCGGCGCGGGCCTTGGTCTGCTGGGGGTCAGCCCATCGGGCGACCTTTCCCCCTGTCACCGCTTTACCGATGCCGACACGCATGTTCTGGGCAACATCACCACCGGGCTGGATCAGGAAAAGCGCAGCGATTTCCTCACGCGCGGGCATGTCGGGTCAAAATATGAATGCGCATCGTGCTGGGCGCGTCCGCTGTGTGCGGGCGGCTGCCACCACGAAGCCTTCGTCCGCTATGGCGATACCGGCCATGCGAACCTGCATTACTGCGACTGGATCCGCGAATGGACCGACACCTGCCTGAAAATCTACGGCACGGTCTCGGCCCGCAATCCTGAATTCCTTGAACGCTTTGCTGCACGAAAGGGCTTGGCATGAAGCACCTCACCCCTCTCAACAAAAAGGCCCGGCGGATCGAGGAGACGATCTCGTCCACGGAAGAAGACGTGATGGCGCTTCAGCAAAAGCCCATGCACGTTCCCATGGGCTGCACCCTGTCATTCTCGCCCGGCTGGGAAGTGGATGCAGGTGGCGGCACCGCTGGGCTGTGTCAGCCGGTGGAGCGCGATATCTACGATTGCTACGTCACCTGCTTCTGGCCGGTGCAGGTGCCCGATCATGTGAACTATTCGCCTGACTGGGCCAGCAACTGCGCCACGGCGGCCAAGGACTGGCGCAGCCTCGACATCATCTTCCCCTGAAGCAGCGGCACATCTGGCCCTTGCGACACCCTTCGACCGGAAGAGCACGACCCCATGAAGAAATTCGCACTTTGCCTTGCCACTTTGACAGCGGGCCTGCTTGCCGGAACCACGGCGGCGCAAGGTTCAACCCTGTTCATGGGTTCCTATCCCGACAAGATGCTGATCGTGGACGAAGCGACCGGCACGGTGAAAGACCGCATCACACTGGCATCAGGCTTGCCCACATCGATGCGCCTGTCCAACGATTCCAAGAAGATCTACGTCACCACCATAACGACCAGCGGGATCGAGGTGATCGACACGTCGACCAAGAAGGTCGTCAATTCGTTCAGCCTCAACACCCCCACCACGCGCTACCGCTTCAACGGCGGCGTGCCCGATCCCACGGGGCGCTATTTTTACACCATGCTGACCAAGTTCGAAAAGCTGACGGACCGCTACACCGTCAGCCCGCAGATGTTCGGCGTGATCGACCTGCAAAAGAAAGCCGTGGTCCGCACCGCCGAAGTGCCGGAAGAAGACACCCGCAATCCCAACGCGGGCTGGCGCACCAGCTATATGATGTCGCAGGACGGCAAGACCCTGTTCCTCATCCGCGACAAGGTGCTGGTGATCGACACCGCTGATCTGAAGGTGAAAGACCGGATCGAGGTTTCCAAACCCGAAGCCACCGGCATCGAAGGCGTCAGCTTTGGCGGCGGGGTAGAAGCTCTTCGCAGCCCCACCGAATATGTCTCGCTGTTCAATGCGCAAGACCCCTATATCCGCAACAAGATCTTCGGCATCGGCCGCTTCAACCTTGCGACCAAGGCATTTGACTTCAAACCGATCGGCCCTGCCCCTTATGGTATGGCAGGCCTTCAGGTCTCGCCGGACATGAAACAGGGCTGGACCGTGGTCACCAACGGCACCGTGGGCAACAAGCGCTGCGAATTCTGGCACTTCGACCTCACCGTCAATCAGGTGAAGAACAAGGCGGAATTTCCCTGCCGCTCACGCTTCCAGTTCGGCATGTCGGGCGATGGCAAGCAGCTCTACATCTACGGCGCCAGCTACGACATCGAGATTTACGACGCGCAGACGCTGGCGCACGTAAAGACGGTCGATCTGGGCAACGACACCACCGGTGCCGGGATGATTATCACCCAGTGACCGCAACTGTCCTTCTTCGTGGACAGGGCGTGGCTGTGGCGGCAGCAGCGCATCTTCTGGGCAAAGCCGGGATCGAAATCGCGCTCGAACCCGGCACCCGCCGCCTGGTGCCGGTCATCATGCTCAGCGATCCGGCCCTAGCGCTGTTGCGCGATGTATTCGGCAAGCCCCACCTCTTTGCCGACCGCCCCCGGATCGAACGCCGTATCGTTCGCTGGGGTAACGGCAATCCGGTTGCCATGCCCCATGGTGCGGTGGTGATTTCGGAAGATGACCTTGCCGCTGCCCTTGCTCCGGCCCGTGCCCTACCCCCAGCAGGCGCGCCATCATTCACCATCCACGCCGCCGCCCCGTTCCCGGCGCAAGACATGCTCCGCTTTGGCGAGCGCCTGTCTTCCACCGCGCGCGTCACCCTTGCGCCCCACGCGCCGCCCGCCACCTGCTGGATCGAATCAACCCGCGACGGCTGGCTGTTCCTGATCCCTGATGGTCCCGGCAGCGCATGGCTGCTGGCCATAGGCGGCGTACCCGATGCTCTGCTGGCACAGGCGTCGATGATCGCCCCGCTCATCGCGGCCCTCGGTCCTCCCGGACACAGCTTCGACACCTCGCCCCGTATGCTGGCCAAGCTTTCCGGCGACAATTGGCTCGCCTGCGGCACCGCCGCGCTGGCCTTTGATCCGATCTGCGGCGATGGCACCGCGCAAGCCACCCGCGAAGCCATCCTTGCCAGCGCGGTCGTCACCGCCATCGCACGCGGCGAAGACCCGGCAGCACTGTGCAGCCACTATCACGCCATGCTGCTCGCTTCTCTGCGCCGCCATCTGCAACTGTCGCTGCCGTTTTATGCCGGCGGCGGCACATCATCTTGGTGGCAGGACCAGTTCGCCACCGCCCGCGCCGGATATGATGCCACGACCGCTCTGCTGGGCCGCCAGCCCGAACCCCGCTTTTCCCTGTCCGGCTTCGACCTGATCCACCGGGACCGCGCCGCATGACCGCCCCCAAAATCGTCCCCCAAAAAATCGCGCCATGGAGCACCTACAAGCGCCTGTGGCCATGGCTGCGCCCTTACGCCCCGCGCCTTGCGCTGGTCCTGCTCGCCAGCCTGCTGGCCACCGGGTTCACCCTTGCCCAGCCGTGGATCTCCAAGCTGATGATCGACGAAGCGCTGCTCAAGCGTGACGGGCAAGCCCTGCTGCGCATCGCCGGGCTGATGGTCGGCGTCACCCTCGGCGGCTTTGTCGTCAACGCGCTCGTCTCCTACCGCTATGTCGCACTTTCGGCACAGATGCTGTTCGACATGCGCGTCGCCCTGTTGCGCCATCTGCAAACGCTCAGCCCGCGCTTTTATGGCAGCTTCCGGCTGGGCGATCTGATGTCGCGCCTCAACAGCGATGTGTCCGATGTGCAGCGCGCGGCGGGCGATACGCTGCTGTCAGCCTTAAGCAACCTGCTGTTCTTTGCAGGCAGCGTGGCAATGATGCTGTGGCTCGACTGGAAGCTGTTTCTGGTCGGCACCGTGCTGGTCCCGCTGGCCGTCGCCAGCTTCCTGCATTTTCAGCGCCGCATGACCGATCTGACCCGCCAGATGCGCGAAAGCGGGGCAGATATCGGCAGCCTGCTGGTCGACACCATCATGGGCATGCGCACGGTCAGCGCGCTTGGCGCAGAAGCGCACGAGGCACAGCGCTTCGGCGCGGCCAATGCGGGCTTCATCCAGACCATGCTCAGGATGCAGACCGTCTCGTTCCTGACCGGCGCACTGCCCGGCACCATCGTCACCACCTCCACCGCCGCCGTCATCATCTATGGCGGCAAACAGATCATCGATGGCACCATGACCATCGGTGCACTGGTCGCCTTCCTCACCTATCATGGCCGCCTGCTCGGCCCGGTGCAGGCGCTGATGGGCCTTACCGCCAGCCTCGCCTCGGCCCGCGTGGCGCTGGCCCGTATCTTCGAACTGTTCGACACCCGCCCCGAAGTCATCGATCCTGTCACCCCCCGCGCCCTGCCCCGCATCGCGCACCATATCCGGCTGGATGGCGTGACCATGCACCATGGCCGCGACGCTGTGTTGCAGGACGTCAGCCTCGCCATCCCCGCAGGCTCGCTCACCGCCATTCTCGGCCCATCGGGCGCGGGCAAATCCACGCTGGCAGACCTGCTCGTGCGCTTCCTCGATCCGGTTGCCGGCCGCATCACCATCGATGATGTTGACTTGCGCGATGTGGCGCTGTCTGACCTGCGTCAGCGCGTGTTGCTGGTCGATCAGGCCCCCTTCCTATTCAACGCCACCATTGCCGAAAACATCGCCTTCGCCCTGCCCCACGCTTCGCCCGCCGCGATCCACGCCGCAGCCAGCGCCGCTGGGCTGGACGCGCTGATCGCCCGCCTGCCCGAAGGTCTTGCCACCCGCACCGGCGAACGCGGCCTTGCCCTGTCGGCGGGTGAACGCCACCGCATCGCCATTGCCCGCGCCCTGTTGCGCGCGCCCGACGTGCTGATCCTTGACGAACCCACCGCCGCACTGGACGAGGCAACCGAGCGCCTTGTCGCCAGTGGCCTGCGTCGCGCGCTGCCCCACGCCACGCTGATCGTCATCACCCACAAGCCCGCACTGGCCGTCATGGCCGATCACGTGATCCGCCTGAACCACGGTCACGCCGAAATCGAACCGCAGGTCACCGTTCATGGCTGAAACCCTGCGCATCGCGGTGATCGACAGCGGCGTCCACCCCGACCATCCGCACATCAATGCGGCGTGCCTGCTCCCCGGCCTGTCGATCCTCGCCGATGGCACCGTGTTGACCGATCCTGCCGAAACGCTCGACCGCTTGGGCCACGGCACCGCCGTCACCGCCGCCATTCAGGAAGTCAGCCCCCAAGCGCAAATCCTGCCCATCCGCGTCTTCCGCGATGGCCTGCGCGCCAGCGCCCGCGCCTTGGCGGGAGCCATTCGCTGCGCCATCGAAGCGCGTGCCAATCTCATCAACCTCAGCCTCGGCACCGCCAACCCCGCCCATGCCGATGTGTTCGGCGTGCTGGCGGATGAAGCTTTGGCGTCCGGCAGCCTCATCATCGCCGCAGCCGAGGCGCAAGGCCAACCCTGCTGGCCCGGCTGCCTGCGCCAAGTCATCGGCGTAGGGCTGGACTGGGACATTCCGCGCGGTGCTCCGCGGCTCTCGCCTAATGGCACCATCATGGCTTCAGGCTATCCCCGTCCCATCCCCGGCGTCGAACCCCAACGCAACCTTTACGGCATCAGCTTTGCCGTCGCCCAAGTCACCGGCTGGGCCGCCGCAAACCATGCCATAACCCGCGCAGACCTGTTGGCACACCTCACCGAATCCTGCGCCGATTGACGTACACCCAATCCCCACACCCGCGCCTAGGATCGCTGGCATGATGGCACAAACGCTCGCCCCGCCCGCACACGCTCTGGCGCAGGCCGAACAGTTGCTTGAAGCCAGCCCGCACCTCGCCCTGACGCAGGCCGAAGATATCCTGCGCGCGTCGCCCGGCTTTGCTCCGGCAGAATTCCTCGCCGCCCGCGCCTTGCGCCGCATGGGTAAATCGGCCGCAGCACTCAAACGGCTTGACCTTCTCGCGCAGGGCGCCCCCCGGCTCCCGCCCGCCGTGCTGTGGGAACTGGCGCAGGCCGCGATCGATGCCGGACAGAACGCCCGCGCCATCGCCACACTGGAAACGCTCACTCAACAGCATCCCACCGTCGCGCAAGGCTGGTTCCTGCTGGCGCGCGAACAGCGCAAGGCAGGCCATGATGACCTTGGCTGGCAGGCAGACCTGTCCGCCGTCCACGCCTCATCCCGCGATCCCGAGTTGCTGAAAGCCGCCATTGCGGTGAACGACGGCGCGCTGGATCAAGCCGAAACGCTTCTCGCCGCCAGACTGCAACGCCTGCCCGATGATCCGCCATCGCTGCGCATGCTGGGTGAAATCGCATGGCGGCGCGGCGATATGACCGTTGCCATCGCCCATGTCGAACGCGCCATCCACGCCGCCCCCGGCTTTGATCTGGCGCGCGATTTCCTGATCCGCCTGCTGATGCAGACCAACCGCCTGCCCGAAGCGCTGATTCATGCCGAAACGCTGGGCCAATCGCCCATCCATACACCGGGGCACGATCTCATCCTCGCCTCGGTCCTTGTCAAACTGGGCCATCAGGAACGCGCGGGCAAGATCTATCTCCGCCTGCTGAACCTTCAGCCCGATCAGCCGCAAGTGTGGCAGAACCTTGGCCACGTCCTCAAAACACTTGGCCAACAAGCACAGGCGGTGGATGCCTATCGTCAGGCCGTCACCCGCCAGCCCACCATGGGCGAAGCTTGGTGGAGCCTTGCCAACCTGAAAACGGTAAAGCTGACCGCTGGCGATATCACCGCCATGCAAGGCGCGCTCGCCACGCTTGAACCCGATGCCGAAGCCCGCAAGGAAGACCTGTTCCACCTGCACTTCTCGCTGGGCAAGGCATTTGAAGATGCCAAGGACTACGCCGCATCGTTCCATCACTACGACCGGGGCAACGCCCTGCGCCGCACGATGATCCGCCACGATGCCGTCGCCTTCTCCGCCGAAGCCCACACCACAACAAAAGCCTTCAGCCCCGCCTTCATCGCACAGGTGCCGGACGGTGGCTGCCCCGCGCCCGATCCCATATTCATCGTCGGTCTGCCGCGCTCCGGCTCCACTCTTGTCGAACAGATCCTTGCCAGTCACAGCCATGTCGAAGGCACGATGGAACTGCCCGACATGATGATGATCGCCGCCCGCCTGCAATCACGGGTAGACGAAGGCGAATTTGCCGATTTCGCCATGATGATCGCCGCCCTCAGCCCATCAGACCGCACCCGGCTGGGCGACGAATATATCGCACGCACCCGCGTCCACCGGCAAACCGACAAACCGCTGTTCATCGACAAGATGCCGAACAACTGGCAGCACACCGGCCTGATCCGGCTGAT
The DNA here is from genome assembly GCF_026672515.1 of Novosphingobium sp. SL115. Lineage (GTDB taxonomy): Bacteria > Pseudomonadota > Alphaproteobacteria > Sphingomonadales > Sphingomonadaceae > Novosphingobium. The sequence goes on from NZ_JAPPRG010000002.1 coordinate 276,932, forward strand.
CCTGCCCAATGCAAAGATCATCGACGCGCGCCGCAACCCGCTGTCGTGCTGCCTGTCCGGCTGGAAACAACACTTCGCGCGCGGCCAGACCTTCAGCTATGATCTGACAGAAATCGGCCAGTATTACCGCGATTACGTGGAGTTGATGGCCGCTTACGATGCCGCTGCCCCCGGCGCGGTGCACCGCGTCATCTACGAAAACATGGTGGCCGATACCGAAACCGAAGTGCGTCGCCTGCTGGCCCACATCGGCCTGCCGTTCGAACCGGCCTGCCTTGAATTCTACAAGAACGACCGCGCCGTGCGCACCGCCAGTTCCGAACAGGTGCGTAAGCCCATCTTCACCGACGGGCTTGATCCGTGGCGCAATTACGAACCCTGGCTCGCCCCGCTGAAGGAAGCGCTGGGACCGGTGCTGTCAGACTACGATTGGGCCTGACCGGATGGCGTTTAAACCTCCAGCCGGAAATGGAACACCCGGCTCGGCCCATCTTCCGGGATCACATACAGATCGCGCCCGTCAATCGCCATGCCTTCGCCAGTGTAAGGCCCGCCCCGGCCAAATGGCCTAACCGGTCCCACCGCGCCCGCACGCAGGGTTTTGGTCAGTTTCATCGTCTTCATGTCGATCCAGTCGACGGTCCCGGTCCACCATGTCAGGCTGCCACCCGCCACCAGTTGCCCGCCCATGACCTTCATGTCCTGATAATGGGTCAGCGACGGGTTGGGCACGGTCCGCACCGCGCCATTTTGGGTAAGGTCAAAGACATACAGCAACTTGCTGTCCCAATTGCCCGCCACAAGCTGGTCACCATCCGCCGCAACGCAACCCAGATGGTCAGCCACATGAATCCTGCGCCGCACTTTCAGCGTCTTGGCATCGATTTCGATCAGCACGGCAGAACTGTCCGGCTTCATTTCAGCCACCGGAACCCAGATCGACCCGCCCGAAATCGATATTCCGCCCGGATGGTATCGCGCCCCGTCAGTCAGTTCCAGCCGCCGCAGGAACTTGCCGGTCGCCCTGTCGAACTCGTGAATATAGCCTTTGCGTCTGCCCCCATCGACTGACGTTACCCAGATACGCTGGCCATCCAGTTCCAGCCCCTGAACATGGAACAGTTCGCCATCCAGCTTTAGCGCGCCCATCAGTTGCGCATCTTCGATGGTGTTGACGAATTCTCCCGGCACCGCCGCTATTGAAAAGCTCGACAGCCCCAGCAAAAGCGCCGTCAAACCGTACCGTCTGGCCTTGCGGATCATTCCCTGTGCCCCTTTTGCGACCTTCCCGGCCCGATCCGCAGTGGCAAAGGGATGTGTCAGCGCAATTGCGGCAGTGCAGCATTTGTCGCCGTTTCGTCGCGGATTCACGTAAAAAAGCCCCCGTGGCGAACCACGGGGGCAAGGTGTTACCTACGCAGGGTAAACTGATGTGCCGATCAGAAGCGCTGGCCCCAGCGCATCCCGAAGAACTGCGGCTTGATCGTGAACGTGCGTGACGAACCAGAGCAGAACGTGATCGAGCAGAAGGTATTGCGCGTCAGTTCGCCGCGTTTGTCAAAGGCGTTCTGGATGAACACGTCCAGCGTCCAGTTGGCCTTCTTCACGCCTGCCGAAAAGTCGAAGCTGATGAAGCCCGGCGTCGTGCACGAACGGCCCGCATCGGTTTCAGCATCGGCAATTTCGGGGCAGACCAGCAGATTGTTGTTATAGACGTTGAGGTTCTGGGTGGCGTTTGACTGATACAGCGCCGCGCCCTGGATATAGGCATCGGCATCGCCCAGCACCGTGTCATACCTTATCGACGTGGTGCCCTTGAACCGGGGCTGGCGCGGCAGGCGGGTGCCCGATGCAGCGGCCACTTCTTCCACCGGCGGACTCCCGAACGTGGCGCCTGCGGTGCAAGTGGCAAGCTGGTCAATCGACAGGCTGGTCGGGTCGAACTTGAAGTTGCAGAAGTTCCCCTTCAGCGCCGCGTTGTTATACGCGCCGTTGGTCGAAATGGTGAACTTGCCCAGCTTCAGGTCGGCGTCGAATTCCAGACCATAGACGCGCGCCTTGCCCGCGTTGCCGGTCATCCCCGCGCCTTGCGTGCCCGCAATCACCACGCTGTACTGGATGTTGTCCCAGGTTTCGTAATAGGCGGCGGCGTTAAAGCGGAACATGTTGTTCCAGGTGGTTTTCACACCCAGTTCGAAGTTGGTCAGTTCTTCCGACTTGAACGCCGGAACCGTCGCCACGCCCACGTTGCGAATGCGCAAGGGCCGGTTGAAACCACCGGGGCGGAACCCGGTGGAATAGTTGAAGTAGACCATCTTCGAAGGTTCGAACTGCCAGTTCAGCGCAACCTTGTGGGTTTCACCCTCTTCCTTGTACCGGCCCACCTGATCGGCGGCGGCAAGGTTCGAGTTCAGGCACTGCAAACGCTCTGCCGGAAGCGGAATCGGACACCCCATCGTGCCGGTCGGCACATAGAGCGACGATACCGTATTACGCGCCGAAGCCGCCACACCGGCAAAGCCAACCACCTGATATTCCGTCCAGAAGTAACGCAGGCCCGCGGTCAGCTTCAGCGTCGGGGTAATGTCGTAATGCCCCTCACCAAAGATGGCGTAGTCCTTCCAGTCCTGATCCTGTTCGGTCATGTAAAAGGCATCGCCCTTTACCGCCGGTGATCCCAGAACCATCGTGCCGCCCTGCGCCACCGGAATACCGAAGCCTGCCGGGTTACTGTCACCACCGCCGGACATGGTGTAGCCCGCGATGTTGTCCAGCCCGCGCGTGGCGTAGTTGTTGTTCACCTCGTTCTTCTGCGAATGATAGAACCCGCCCAGGGTCACGTTGAACGGCCAGCTTTTCGGCGTGGTCAGGCGCACTTCCTGCGTGAACTTCTTCTCGTTGCGCAGCCCGTGATAATACTGCTGCGGATTGATAAGGGTGTTGCACTTCAGCGTCGCGCCCGATCCGGTGCAGCCGTTCTTGTCAAAGAACTGCAGGTAGTTTTCATACCCCGGCCCGAACCCGTCATACGTCACGGTATAATAGGTATAATCGTTCAGCAGCTTGGTCTGGCGCTGGTAATAGCCGGTGGCCGAAACCACGTCCCAGTCACCGATATGGCCATGCACGGTCAGCGCCGCCTGATACCATTTGTCGTCCTGGCTGGTCACGTCATAGTCGTGCACTTCCAGATCGCCCACGCGGGGGTCGAACCCGAAATAGCCATTGGCAACCTGCTTTTGCGCGGTGATCTGCGGCGACACTTCCCAGCCCGGCGCCATTTCCCACAGCAGTTGCAGACGGCCGCCATATTCCTCGATCGTGTTGTAATCGTCCTTGGCGATGGCAGAGTTGTCGAGGGTGTAATTCGTGTTGGGATTGTTATCGCCCAGCGTCAGTGTCGCGCTGCTTCCATCGTTGAACTTGCCGTTGTTAGGCGTGTTGTCGATATATCCGCCGTCGCGCCGGTAATACCCCATCGCGCGCACCGCCAGATTGCTGGCGATGGGCACGTTGATGAAGCTTTCATACTGGCCGCCGAAATCGCCCTTGCCGTATTTGTTCACCTCGGCGTTATAGCCATATTCAAGCCGGTCCATCTTCGGCTTGTTGGTGATGAAACGGATCGTGCCCGCCAGCGATCCCGCGCCATAAAGCGTGCCCTGTGGCCCCGAAAGCGCCTCGACACGCTCGACATCATAAACGTGAATGTCGGGCACGCCGGTTCCGGTGATGGGAATATCGTCAAGGTAGTAACCGACCGAGGCATAGGCCCCGCCTGCGGGCACGATGCCTCGAAAATAGGCGGTGGTGCGGCCCGGCCCAAGGCCCGCGAAGGAAACCGATGGCAACAGGGTGGCAAAGTCGGTCAGACCTTTGACCTGTCGCTGCTCCAGCATTTCCGATCCCAGCGCCTGCATCGAAATCGGCACTTTCTGGATCGACGTCGCTTCGCGCGTTGCCGTCACCACGATTTCGCCCAGGCCCCCGCCACTCTGATCGTCTGCCTGTTCGGCAGCGGGGACAACAGCCTGTGCCTCATCGCTCACCGGCTCTGCCGCCAGTGCGGCCATCGGCACGGTAAGGGTGGAAAGGATTGTGCTGGCAGCCAGCATCCTCATCGATCGCGACCTGAACCCAACCTGCTTCTTCATTCGATCTACCCCCTAAATACCGAGGCGCACCTGAAACCGCGCCAGTCCTCTTCCCTCCCAACTTCCCTTCTGCCCCGCACCGCAGCATCGTCTTGGATGCCGCAACCGTGCGGGCGCATTTCACAAGGGCAAACGTCCCCGCCGCCAGAAACGCGCATGTTTCTGGCCCAGCCACTGCGGCGCGGCCTGCTCAAATCTGGTCGTTTACCCCTGCAACGAGCGCAGCCTTTTCGGCAGTTTTATGACGCTCGTCCGGGATTGATAATGCTGCAGGGCAACATGGAGTCAACTTCCTTTTTGGTTTCACTTGCACCCTATTTAGCGGGCGCAAAAAAGGCGCGCGAACCGCTATCGGTCCACGCGCCTTTCATCCGGGGCAATGCTCAGCGCGTCGCGCTTACCAGGTGCCCACGTTCTCCATGCTCACCCATGGCTCCTGCGGCGGCAGATGCCCGTCCTGCAAAAGCTCGACGGAAACACCGTCGGGCGTCTTCACAAACGCCATGTGCCCATCACGCGGCGGGCGGTGGACGATATGCCCCGCATCCATAATCCGCTGACACGTCTCGTAAATATTCTCCACCTGATAGGCCAGATGGCCAAAGTTGCGTCCGCTGCCATAGACCTCACCGGGCGATCCGTCTTCCGGTGGCCAGTTATGCGTCAGTTCCACCTCGGCCACCCCCTCGTCGCCGGGGACGGCCAGAAAGATCAGGGTAAAACGCCCCTTCTCGCTGTCGAAGCGGCGCACTTCCTTCACGCCGATCAGGTCGAAAAAGGCAATCGTGGCATCCGGGTCGGTCACCCGGATCATGCTGTGCAGGAACTTCGTCACAGGATAGGCTCGCTTCCGTTCAAAATCAGTTCATCGACATAATCGCACATTTCACCGCAAGAATTAATCCGCAGGGAGATAACGATGCCGAACGAAGATAGTCAGGACAACGCTCCGGCCCAAGCCCCCACCGCGCGCTTTCTTGAACATCGCACGGCTCTCATCCCCGTCGGCATCCTTGCGGCCGGCCTTGTGCTGGGCGGATGGTTCATCGGTGACGGTTTCCGCCGCGCCAAAGTGGCCGACCGCGCAGTCACCGTGCGCGGCCTTGCCGAACGCGAAGTGACCGCAGACCTTGCCACATGGACGCTGGCCTATTCTGCCACCGCACCCGATCTGGCCAGCGCGCAGGCTAGTGTCGATCGTGACAGTCAGGCCATCCGTGCCTTCTTCACCGAACTCGGCTTTCCCGCCGATGCGCTGCAACCCACCGGCGTCAACGTGCAGACCATGACCAACAATGGCGTGGTCAGCTTTTCCGTGCGCCAGCGGATGACCCTGCGCACCACCGATATCGACCGCGCGCAAAAGGCGGTGAAGCGCCAGTTCGATCTCGTCCGGCGCGGCGTCATGCTCGAAGAAGGATCAGGCATGGCCTACACTTTCACCCGGTTGAACGCGATCAAGCCCGAAATGGTCGCCGCCGCCACCAAGGATGCCCGTTCCGCCGCCGAACAGTTCGCGCACGATAGCGGCGCATCCGTCGACGGTATCAAGACCGCCAGCCAGGGCTATTTCGAAATTACAGCGCGCGATGGCGATGGTGGCGGTTGGGGTGTGTCGGACACGCCCTACAAAAAGGTCCGTGTGGTCACCACGATCGACTTCTACCTTCGCTAAGACCTCGCCCCGGTGTTGCATGGCGCACATCTTCGGCCCATATCGCCGGGGTAAAGAGGGTCCATGCTCAGTAAAATTCGTTCCTTGTTCCAGTCCTCCACGCCGGAAGTCCTGCCTGAACCGTCGGCCAGCATTGCGCCCGGTCAGCGGGTCTATGCCATCGGCGATATTCATGGCCGGCTCGATCTCTTCGACCTGCTGCTGGCCGAAATCGAGATGGACAGCGCCGCGCGCGGGGCTGCGCAGACCGCGCTGGTCCTGCTGGGCGATCTGATCGACCGTGGCCCTGAAAGCCGTGGCGTGGTTGACCGGGCCATGGCTCTGGTGGCTGCGGGCAATACCCGCGTGCTGGCCGGCAACCACGAAGAAATGCTGCTCTCCAGCCTCGAAGATCCTGAAACGCTGCGTCACTTCCTGCGTCACGGCGGCAAGGAAACGCTGTTCAGCTATGGCTTGCCGCAGTCAGACTACAGCCGCTCAAATCTGGAAGACCTGCACGCCCGCCTGCCCGATCTGGTGCCGCAGGCCCACATCGACTTCATGCGCGCCATGGAAGACCGCATCGTCGTGGACGATTACCTGTTCGTCCATGCCGGAATCCGCCCCGGTGTGCCGGTTGCCGAACAGACCACTTCGGACCTGCGCTGGATTCGCCGCGAATTTCTGGACCACGCCGACGCGCACGATCACCTTGTCGTCCACGGCCACACCATCACCAACGCGCCGGTGATGCTGCCCAACCGTATCGGCATCGACACCGGCGCTTTCGCCTCTGGCCGCCTTACCGCACTTGGTATCGAAGGAAACGAACGCTGGATCGTCGAAGCGTTCATTCCGCCCGCCCTAAAACCAGCGGACTGAACAACAAAGGCGTGTAAAACCCCGCACTGCAGCAACTTTTGTTCGCTGTTGCGAAAAGGCAACTATTTGCCTTAAATTACCCATTTTCCGCTCGATCCCGCAATAAAATTACGCCATTTCACGGCAGCACGTAACAGCCTTTGCGCATATGCGGGAATGACTGTCTTCCCGTCGCAACATCGTCATTCCAGTGTCATTTGTTACCGGTTTTAAGCCCCCACACGGACGGTCTAGGGCCGCCCGGATGGACAAAGGCGGGGGTGATTCCCTTGCCTCTGCCCAGAATCGGCGCGGGCCTGTTCCGCGTCCCAATCGCGCCACAAGGCGCATTCATGGGGTCAACACATGCAGATGAAGTTCCTGGTCGCCGCATCGACCATCGCGATCGGCAGCGTCTCGCTCGCCAGCGCCGCGCACGCCCAGTCCACCGGCTCGGTCGATTTCGAAACGCCGATCATCGTCACCGGCAGCGTCGTCCGTTCGGTCGGCGGCGTCGAAACGCCCGATACCAGCCGCGCCAAGCAGGTGCTCGATCAGGCCATCATCAGCCGTCAGGCTCCCGGCCAGTCAATCAACGACATCATCAACCTCGTCCCCGGCGTCAGCTTCCAGAACAACGACCCGTTCGGTTCGGCTGGCGGCACGCTGACCATCCGCGGCTTTGACAGCACGCGCATTTCGCAGACCTTCGACGGTCTGCCGCTCAACGATACCGGCGGCTATGCGCTCTATTCGAACCAGCAACTCGATCCTGAGCTGATCGAACAGGTCAACGTCAACCTCGGCTCCACCGATGTCGACAGCCCCACCGCCGCTGCCACCGGTTCAACCGTCAACTACCGCACGCGCAAGCCTTCGGAAGACTTCGGCGTCCGCATGGTCGGTTCGGCTGGCCGGTTTGATTTCATGCGCGTGTTCGGCATGGTCGATACCGGCAATCTCAATGCATCGGGCCTGCGCGCATTCATCGCCGCCAGCTCGGCCACCAACGACACCATCTTTGGCGGCATTGGCCAGATCAACAAGAAGCAGGTCAACGCCCGCATCTATCAGCCGCTGGGCGACAATGGCGATTTCATCTCGGTCGCGGCTCACTACAACAAGAACCGCAACAACTTCTTCGGTTCGGTCAACCTGCGTTCGGACACGTTCCCCGACACCAAGGCTGAACGCGACTACACCGTCACGCGCTGCACCGTGCCCGCAGGCGTTACCGGCGTTGCCGATGCCGCCAGCAGCTGCGGTTCGGTGTTCGATTATCGCTACAACCCGTCCGACACCGGCAACATCCGCCTCAACTCGCGCTTCACGCTGGCTGATGGCCTCGTCCTCTCGGTCGATCCCAGCATCCAGTACACCAAGGCCAATGGCGGCGGCACCTCGGTTGCGCGCGAAGGCGTCTATACCCTGTCGGGCGTCAACTACACCGGCTACATCGGCTCCACCCCCTATTTCGGCGGCGTCGATCTGAACGGTGACGGCGATACGCGCGATCAGGTGCGCATCCACACCCCCAGCCAGACCAAGACCTGGCGCATCGGCGTCATCTCGTCGCTGCGCTATGAAATCGATGAAAACAACATCGTCCGTCTGGCCTATTCATATGATCGCGGCCACCACCGCCAGACCGGTGAAACCGGCCTGCTCGCCTACAACGGCTTTGGCGCAGAACCCTTCCCGGTCGATAATGCCCTGATCGGTCAGGACGGTACTGCCCTGCAAAAGCGCAACCGCCTGTCCTATGCCATCCTGCATCAGGTGTCGGGCGAATATCGCGGCACGTTCAGCGACCTTACCGTCACCGCCGGTCTGCGCTCGCCGTTCTTCCGCCGCAACCTGACGAACTACTGCTTCGCCACCACCGCCACCGGCAACGTCTCGTGCTTCGGCACCGATGCGGCCAACGCGGCCTATGATGCAGCCACCACGTTCCAGGGTCCGCAGCAGCGCATCTTCAACTACAACAAGCTGCTGCCCAGCTTCGGCCTGACCTACAAGGTGGGCGATGCCGGCACGGTCTTTGCCAACTACTCGCAGGGTCTGCAGGTGCCGGGCACCGACAACCTCTACCAGTCGTTCTTCTATGCGCCCGACCGCGCAGAAGCGAAGCCCGCGCCCGAAACCTCGCACAACTTCGACCTTGGCTTCCGCGTCCGTTCGGGCCGGGTGCAGGCTCAGGCTTCGGCGTGGTACACCATCTACAACAACCGTCTGGCCTCGGCCTATGACATCGATCTGGATGCCACGATCTACCGTAACCTCGGTCGCGTCGACAAATACGGCATCGACGGCAGCATCTCGTACATGCCGATCGACAGCTTCAGCCTCTACCTGTTCGGTTCGTACCTGAAGTCGAAGATCAAGAACGATGTCATCACCGGTGAAACCACCGTTGGCGGCGTTGTCACCCCGGTCTACGCAGCCACCGCTGGCAAGCGTGAAGGCGGCGCCCCGGTCTACACCTTCGGCGCCCGCGCCCAGGGTGAAATCGGCCCAGTCTCGCTCGGCATTCAGGCTAAGCGCACCGGTCCGCGCTATGTCAACGACCAGAACCTGCCGATCACGGTCAGCGGTTCGGTGGTCTATCCCAACAAGACGCCTGCCTACACGCTGGTCGATCTTGACGCCAAGCTGAACCTCGAATTCCTCGGCCTGAACGACAAGACCTTCTTCCAGCTCAACGTCTCGAACCTGTTCGACGAAGTTTACGTCGGCGGCTTCAGCGGCACGGCCACCTCGACCAGCAGCGTCCCCTTCGCCCAGATCGGCGCGCCCCGCACGGTCATCGGCACCATCAGCGTCGGCTTCTGATCGCCACACTGACGGCACAAGAAAAGGCGCGGGAGGAACAATCCCCCCGCGCCTTTTTCTATGCCCGCGCTCCGCAAGCAGGAAGGCAACGGCAATCACGCCCCGCCCGCAAGCGAAAAGGCCACCCCGACCACGACCCTCCCACAAGCGGGAGGCACCCCCTATTACTCCCCTCCCGCAAGCGGGAGGGGCTGGGGGAGGGCCTGTTCAACCACCACCCATTCATGTCGAGCGAAGTCGAGACACAAACCTAAAGCAACGCGGAAAAGCCCGACCTGCCGCAGACCGCTGCACGACTTTTGCCTTTAAAGATGGAATGTCAGGATACGAGCCCTTGCGGACTTCCGCTCTCATGCAACCTTGATATCTAGCTCGCTAGCTTGTGGAAAAGTTCTACATTGCTAGAGAACGAAACATCTTGACGGAAGTGGATGAAAACGGGTCGCGTTCCAGACACTTGGCGGGACTTAACAGTAACAAGATCCAAGTCTTGTAGGGCTGCATAGACCTTTGGCCAATCTTGGTGAGAAATAATCCTCCGACCAAGCGCATCAGTGTCATCAAGATTGGTGCCAAGCCAGAACGTGCGATAACGCTCAATACGGCCAAGCAATTCAGCAACTTCGGGTTGCCAGGCAAGGCCGTCATCGGCATCGGCGGGATTATACGCTTCAAAGAACGATTGGATCTCGCGCGGGTCAGTTGTTGTGCCTTCCCGGCGCACCAAAGTTTGCGGCTTGATATACTTCGGCATCGGGAGAGGGAGTTGCGTTTGCTCATTGATCTCAAGTGTAGAAATAAACGTTCCACTCTCGAACTTCACATGCCGCAGGTCGGCGCTGCCAGCATACAGAATGCTGATCATCGTATCGCGAATTGTGATCCCATCGGGTGCGGCAAAAGGGAAATAGAGTTCGTTGACACTAATACCTTGGATCAATAGATTTGCATCATCAGGCGCGGTCGCGCAAGCGGCCGCAATGCCCAGCACAGCCAAGTTAGTGTTGGTACGATCACGCGAGGGCTTGGCAATTGCGGCTCGAACTTCGCGTAAAAATTGACTGGCCAACTCGGCTTTGCCTCGGGCGACATGGCCAAAAACTTCTAGCGCTTCGCGGCCGAACAAGTTGCGCCGAACGTAACGGGGTGTTTCGCCGTCACCAACCGAGCGTAGCGTCTCCCTCGCAAGGAAATGCTGGAGCAGCTGTTCGTGCGCGAAACGCACATGGCCTGCGCGCAGGTCCTTTGCAAGAAACACAACCGTATGCGCCCGATGCGCTACGGCCGCGATCTGATCGTCGGGCAGCAGGCCTTCGGCCGCAACGGTCGCAAGCAGTTCGAGCGCATCTTCGGCGATGGATTCGGATTGATTTTCTGCTAAATCGCGAGCGACCTCCTCGAGAAACCGCCCAACGAATTCTTCGTAGAGAGCGGTCGCCATTTCCCGGTTGGGCGGGTCAAGCTCGGCAAGAAACTTGCTGCCTTCGCGGTGGATCATGATGTCCACCAGATAGCTGAGTAGGTCCGATGCGGGCGGCGTATCGTCTTTCAGTGCTTCAGGCTCACGGGCTATTACGTCGAGAAAAAAGGGGCGCAGCGCATAGGAGCCCTTTACAAAGATTGGCTCTACAAATTCGCCATTAAGGACACTGTAGTCCCAACCTTCCTTGTCGAGCAACCATTGCCGCGCGTCCTCGGGCTGAGGATCGTTCAGTGAAAGGGTCGCGAGCCGATCATGCTCGGTCTTGAACGACGTCAATTGCCGAAGCATCATTTCGGTCGAAACAAAGGTCTCCCGGCCCGCTAACAAGAAAGTCGCTGCACCGCGCACGTCCTCAATAAGACTATTCAGCCCACTCCATGCCGTTTTAAATCCATTAGGGTCAGACAATTCGTCAAAGCCATCGATGGCGAGCGTGATAAGTCCGTGGCGAATTAACGATTTGAGCTGGTTGATCGTCAGGTTTGAGCGGACGTCTTGAAGCGTAAAGGCTATCAGGTCGCCGATATTCTGCAATACGCGGCCTCGGCTGATGATCTGGAGGATAAGCGAGGTTGATCCATCGAAGGTTTCGGCGCGCAACAGCGCCGTCTCGCGAACAATTGTCGTCTTCCCCACGCCGGCTGGACCTTCGATCAATAATAGATCGGTGCCCTCGAGTTTCTGTGACGCCTGCATGCCCCGCAGCCAGCAGTCGAGCCCTTTCCAAGGTTCTTGCTCCGCTTTGAATGCTGGAACGGCTCCCGCCACCTGATCAATCTTGATCGAGATTGGCACCGGGGGCCCCTTCATCCGCTGCTGCGATAGCAAGACAGCTTGATTCTGAGCGATCCTAGCCAGATCTGCGAATATCGGGCTCGCCAGTACCGCCGCACTGCCGGAGCAGCGTTGACGGCCTTCGCTTGTAACGATCGAATAGCCATCATTTTCTATTTCTACAGAAACGGAATACCCGTTCCGCATCAGCGAAAATCCACAGGGTGTTATTTCAGCCAACGTGCCCAAATCGGCAAAGGGTGCAAGATCAGCGAGAGACAACTTTAGTGGCGGCATATTAAATCCGTCATTTTTGGGTTACTGTTTCCGATACCACCCCGCGCTAGAAAAATCACGCGACGATCCGTGCCATGCAACAAGCCTTCGGCGGTCAGGATGCCAGGAACCAAATCTGCATCCTGCCCGATGACGATTAACCAGCTGCCGTCATCTTCCATTGCAAGGTGCAGAAGATCCGACACCAAGGCGGTATCGACCATTTTCTCACCCAGCCCGCCGGCTCGGTCGCGTTGCAGCGTACTAGGTAGGTGGTGGTCTTGCAAAGGTCCACACAGACGGCTGTCCTTTGCGCCCAGCAGCCGGTCTCCAAACTCAAGATCCCGCAAAACATGTAATGAACGAGGCGAATACTCGCTCAAGCCGCGATCATCTCGATTGCTAGGATCGTAAACCCGTGCTGCCTCCAGTGCCATTCGTCGCTTAGTTGGCCCAAAGCCTGTGCGCCAGCCATGGTAAGCACGCACAAAAAGGAAAAAAGCTTGGCCACAAGCCTCTTTATGCAACAGCTTTCCAACTCGACGGCAGATATGCCGCAAAGTGCGGCGAGCCATTTCGGTTTCTTCGCCGCTCCGAACATGAGCGGGCAAGGCACGCAACTCGCTGTTCCAGTCAACAAGAACATGGATGTTTTTGGGCCGACCCGCCATAATTTGTCATTCTGCCTTCAGGTGGTAAAACCGGGTGTTCACCATCCATAATTCACGGTCATACATTTGCTGACCTGGAGGGCAATTCATTTCACTGTCTTCGTTCATATTTTATGAGTTCGTCGAAAAGTCTAAAATGAGGTCGGCAAAAACCAGCCAGCTTTCTCCTATGCCAATGTTGCGGGCGTAAAGACGCCAACGTCCACTTACTCAGTACACTTACTCAGTAGCAGCCGCTCCCTGCCTCCGTGCCGAATGACTGATGAGTCCCCCCTACCGGTAAACACACCCATCCAGCCCATCGTTGCGCACCACGGCCACCTGTCGCGCAATTGCGTTGCCGTGGCGGCGGGTGAAGCCGCCTGCGCCGTTTACTTCGCGCTCTTTGGGCAGGGGCAGCACGGCGGCGATGCGGGCGGCTTCGGTGGGGCTGAGCTTGCGTGCGCTCTTGCCGTAATAACGCTGCGCGCCTGCTTCCACGCCATATGTGCCGATGCCCGTCTCGGCCACGTTCAGGTACATTTCCATGATCCGGCGTTTGCCCCAGATCGTTTCGATCAGCACGGTGTACCAGGCTTCCAGTCCCTTGCGGAAATAGCCGCCGCCTTGCCACAGGAACACGTTCTTGGCGGTCTGCTGGCTGATCGTCGATCCGCCGCGAATGCGCCCGCCCTGCTGGTTGCGTTTGAACGCCTGCATCATCGCGGTATGGTCAAACCCGTTGTGCAGGCAGAACTTGCCATCCTCGCCCGCAATCGCTGCGCTCACCATATCGCGGTCGATATCGTCCAGCGGGGTCCAGTCCTTGGTGATGGAATGGTCGTCCAGCAGCATCGTCAGCGTGACCGGCACCGGCACGAATTTATAGATCACCACTTGCGCGACCGAAATGAACAGGAACGCGGCAATCAGCCGCGCGATGAACCAGCCGACCTTGCCCACCGGGCCGGATGACGTGGCAACGGGTCGTCGGGAATTCTTGAGATTTTCCAGCATCGCCGCCGTTTATCCAACAACTCGCCCGCGCTGGCAATCCGCCAGCACGCCCTTTGCGCCATCACGCCGTCGTCGAATAACGGCTGATCCGTTCCGACAGCCGTGCGACCGAGGGGATCACCACCCGCCGCCCGTCACGCAGGACCAGCCCTTCGCGCATCAGTTGCGAAAATTCGCGGGTCACCGTTTCGCGGTTGGTGCCGATGCGCGCCGCCAGTTCGGCCTGCGTTGGCACCCGCACGATCACCGCGCGCCCGTCACCATCGCGCTCATCCGCCAGCCGCAGCAGTTCTGATTGCAGCCGCGCGCCCACGCCCATGTTCGACAGTTCATAGATGCGGCTGGTCAGATAACGCACCTGCCGCGCCAGATAGCGGGCCAGCCACAGGCTCACCACGGCCTCGTTCTCGATCAGCGACACGAAGGTCTTGCCCGGCACCATCAGCAGGGCGCTGTTTTCCGCGGCGATCACATCGGCCGACCGTGGCTCGCCATCAATCGCGGCCAGTTCGCCAAACATCTCGCCCGGCCCGATCCCGCGCAGCACGGTCTCGCGCCCCAGCGAGGATACCAGCGATACCGTCACGCGGCCTTCGGTCACCAGATAGACGTCGGTTGCAGGCAGCCCCACCGACAGCAGCACCTGCCCCTTGCGCACCCGCAGCGGCCGTCCATGTGCGGTCAGCACAGCGCGCACATCGTCCGGCACTGTCACCACCGATGAATGTATGTCCGTGCCCGACATCGTGATTGCTGCCCCCTGCCATCGCCTTAGCGGGTGTGCGCAGAATCACAAGACACTGGTGTCCTGGCAAACGGCGCCCGCCGCTCCGATAAGGCATTATCCTGCCATCGTATTTCAACCAAAATGGGCCAATGCACAGGTATCTCGTCTGGAAAACCGGTCCCGGTGCGCTCAGCATCGAATGTCGCCGTCTGGGTGAGGCGGCGCTGCGTCCGAATATCCAGATCGTCACGCCCACCGGCGCCCTGTCGCTGGCGCGCGAGGATGAGATGGACCTTGCTCGCTTCCACCTTGATGACCGGCAGGTTGCCAGCCTTCTGGCCAGCCCCGGCACCATGCAGCCGCCCTGCCTGGTGTTCGACTGCGCCGCCTTTCTCGCCCGCGCAGCTCCGGCTCGCACCTGGGGCTGGTCGATCCGCATGATCCGCGGCTGCTCTCCTTTGGCGGGTGAACATCTCGGCGGCCGCCCGCTCGCCCTGCGGCGCGACGGTTTCACCCGCGCCGTTGTCCGCCACCTGCCCGATCAGGCGCGTGTCGCCCACGATCATGTCATCATCGGCCTCGCCTGACACCGCCGATACCCGGCCTGCGCAGCCCGCGGCGCTGCAAGCCCGGTCGCTTGCCTTCAACCCGGCCTTCACTGCAGCCTGCGACACAGGCCCGCTCGTGGTGGATGGTCACTTCCCATCCGGCTCGATCACCCTGCTGACGGGCGATTCCAGGCACCTTGGCGCGGCGCTTGCCGTGCTGGCCCTGCGCGAAAACCCGCTGTCGGGCCAGCTATTGCACGGCGATACGGATATTCTTGCGCTTGATCGCGCGCAGGCAAGCCTGTGGCGGCGGCACACCTTGCGCTTTTTGCCACACGATCCGGCGCTGCCTGCCACCCGCACCGCGCTGCACCACCTGCAAACCGAAACGCGCGAACACGAACCGCAGGCCGCCATCCCCCGCGCGCTCGATCTGCTTGACCGGTTCGATCTGGGCCGCCGCGCGGGCACCAGGACATCGGCTCTGCCTCCCGGCCCGCAACAGGCGCTGGCCCTTGCCACCGCCCTATGCGTTCTTCCCCGCATCCTCGTACTTGATGATGTAACTGCCCACATGGGCGCGCAGCTTGCTGGCAAGGTCATTCGCGCCATCCACCATCAGGTGCGCAAACGCGCGATGATCGTCATCGCCACCTCAACCGATCGCATGTTCATCGAAAACGCCGACCGCCAGCTTGCTGTCGCCTGATATGGTCTCCGCTTTGTCCCCTGCCGGAACTGGCTTTGCGGATTTTATAACACGAATCCCATTGCACTTTTCGCCCTATCCTGTGATTTTACATCGCAGGTGCGAGCCACAGGGCAGGCTTGGCGGGTATCGAGGCTCCTTGCTTCAATGGCCGTTTCACCGTGGGGCAAGATCAAACGAAGTGAGGGTCGCAGGCACTGGTTCCCCCGGCAATGGACCGGATGCAGGCTGGCCGCATTCCACCGGTCGCCCAGCTTCGGCTGAACTTGCCAGTTCGCTTGATACCATCCGCTTTGCCACCATCCTGTTTGCCGATATCGTCGGCTCCACCCGCCTCATCAGCACGCTTGATCCCGAAGATGCGCGCGATCTGCTGGATCGCGCCGTGCAGGTGATGAAAGACGCCATCCACGAATGCGGCGGAATGGTCGTGCGGGTTCAGGGCGATGGCGTGATGGCCGTGTTCGGCGTTCATCCCGCTGCCGAAGACCATGCCCTGCGCGCTGCCATTGCCGCCCGCAACGCGGTTGATCGGCTGCGCAATAGCAGCATGGGCGTGCTGCCTGCGCCACAGGCGCGCATCGGCATTCACGCCGGTCCTGTCCTGCTGCGCCAGCAGGACAATGATTTCGGCAGCATCATCGATCTTGTCGGCCATGCGGCCCACGTTGCCGGACAAGTGGAAAAGCTGGCCCCGCCGGGCAGCGTGGCCATCAGCCAGTCGACCCTTTCGTTGATTACCGAACATTGCGAAACCCGGCCCCTCGCCACCCAGTCTCATTCTGGTCAACCCGATCCTGACCACGGTATCGGCTCGGCCATTCTGGAACTGACCCGCGTCGAACTGGCGCGGGGCGATCATCTGCCGGTAAAGGGCAATTCCACCTTCCCCTTCGTGGGCCGCGATGGCCAGTTGGACCTGATCCGCAGGCTGGTGTTCCATCTGGCCACAGGGCGCGGCACCAGCCTGCGCTTCACAGGCGAAGCAGGCATTGGCAAAAGCCGCCTTCTGCTTGAAGCATCACGCATTGCCGCGGGCGTGGGCATCGTATTCCTGTCGGTCCGGGGCAACGCGCTGACCCGTGCGGTGCCGTTTGGCTGCCTTGCCGGTGCCGTGCGCCACATGGTGCAATTGCTTGCGCAATTCGGCGGCAGCTTTGCCGCCACCGGTCTGACGCACGACCAGCGGCTGTTCGTCGACGCCTTCCTCGAAGGGCAAACCGACTGGTTGCCTGAAATGTCGCCGGGTGATCGCAATCGCGTGGCGTCACAGGCCATTATCGCGCTGGTTCATGCGGTTTGCGCCAAAACGCCGCTTCTGCTGCTGGCCGACGATATCCAGTATATGGACATCGCCTCGTTGGCAGTTCTGTCCGCACTTGCCGCAGAAATCGGGCGTCCTGAAGTTGACCCTTCCGAAACGGAAGCGGGCCAAACCGTCCGCGCCGCCATCATCTTTGCCGGTCGGCCCGAAGCGTCGCGCTGGTTCGGCGCGGCCGGGGCCTCGCCTATCGCACTCGAACCGCTGTCAGGCTCAGCCAGCAGGCAGATGGTTGCGGCCATCACCACCATGGATGGCCTTTCCCCCGATACGCTCGACAACATTCTCGAACGGTCAGGCGGCCTGCCTCTGGCCCTTCAGGAATTTGCCGTATCGGCGCGCAGTGAAAGCGCGCGGCTGCCCGCCCGGCTGGATAACCTTCTGGCAGAACGGCTTGCCCTGCTGGACGATAACGCCACTCGCCTGTGCCAGCTTTGTTCGGCACTGGGTGCGGCATTCCCAGCCAGCCATATGCGCGAAGCTGCGCGCCGCTGGTGCAATCGCCCCGACGAAGCCGTGCGCACACTGGTCGCGCAGCGCGTGCTGGAAACCACGGTGGGAGGGCAGGCCCGCTTCACGCACCAACTGGTGCAGGAAGCGGCCTATCTCACCATGTCGCGCCGCCGGCGCAAAGGCACGCACGCACGCATTCTCGAAATGCTCGAAGATGGTGAAGCGGTGGCAGACACCGAACCGCTCAGCCATGCAGAACTTGCTGCCCACGCTGAAAAGGCAGAACTGCCCGAAAGCGCGCTCGAACACCTCTGGAATGCCTGTCAGCAGGCACTGGGCCTTGCCGCCATCGAATCTGTCCTGCTGCTTTACCAGCGCGCGCGGGAAGTGGCTGCCGCACTTCCGGCTGAACTGGCCGCGCACGAACGGGCACGGTTCTCGCTTCTGGCTTTCGATGCCCTGCAACAGCTTTCGTGCGAACAGGACGCCCGCGAAGACATGCTGGCCCTTGCCGAAGGCAGGGTAAACCTTGGCCCGGTTGCCGCCACCGTCGCGCGCATTAATATGGCCGTGCTCGACTGGATCAATGGCGCGCCCCAAGCGGCAGAACAGTGGCTGGCCATGGCAGAGCGGGATCTGGCCGCACGCGAAAGCCTGCCCCGCCGCACATATGCCGATGTCGTCGGTGCCTATATCGCCAATTCGCTGGCCCGCCCTCGCGAAGCGGTTGACCGTATCGAACGGCTGTCCGCGCGGCTTGACGAAGGTTTGCGCAGCAAGACGTTCGGCGCTGTGGTGGTCATTCCTCACATCCTCGCCCGCGCATTCGGGGCATGGTATCTGACCGATCTGGGCGATTGCAAAAAGGCACGCGCCTGGCTGACAGAGGCGCTGTCACTTTCACGCCGCCATGCCCACGCCTATTCGCGCCTGCTCGCCTCGCTCGCGCACGGCTATCACCACTATCGCGCCGGGCGCAACGCGCGGGCCGTGGCCATTCTGCGTCGCGCCCACGCCACATGCCTGCTGCACCGCTTCTATGGCTTCGAACCGGCCTGCGCCGGCTGGCTTGCGCTCAGCCTGATCGAACAGGGCCTGCTCGATGAAGCTGCGCAGATCCTGCAGGAATCAGTTGAACGCGGCCATTTCCGGAAAATCCGCACATCGGCTACCTATTACCTGCACGAAGCCCGCGCCCGGCTGGCGCTGGCGCAGGGTGATCCTGCACTTGCGCTCACGCTTGCGCATGAAGCGCTGACCCATTGCCGGGATTGCGGTGAAGCCATGCACCAGCTTCACGCAGCGCTGCTGATGGAAGAAATCCTTGCCGTGGCCCAGCCCGAAATGACACGCACGGCTGAGCGCACAGAACTTGCAGAACGCATTCGCTCGGTCGGCATTGTCACTCTGCAGGTGCGATTGAACCAGCTGGGATGGCGAGAAGGCCCGTTGGGATGAGCGGTGAGGAAGCTCTTGCCCGCATCGCACGCGACCTGCTGCATCCCGGCGGGCCCGCACTTGCCCCGCACCCTGCCTATTCCGGCTCTGCAAAAGCCCCACGGGTGTTCGTGGCGGCACGTCACGATGTGGTTGTCGATGTCCTGTCCGACGAACCGCGTTTCTCGCTCGCGCTTTATGACGAACTGCTGGAACAGGTTGCCCCCGGCACGCGCTATCTCGTCGGCTGCAATGATGCCAACCGCCAGCTTCGGCTGCGCCTGCTCATGGCCGCGCAGGCTCAGGTTGACCGGGAACGCTGCGCGCCCGATGCCCCCGGCGTCGTGCCCAATCTCGCGCCCGGTTATCGCACCTTCATCGCTGCCATCGCGCGGGAAGAAGCCTCAGCCATTCTCACGGTGCTGGCCGCCCGCGCGCGCCTGAGCCCCGGTGCCGACAGAAGCATCAATTTCGTCCGCGAATATGCCTTTCTGCTGGCCTATCGCATGGCATGGCGCATCGTCGGTGTGGCTGGCCCGGCAAGGCCGCCCGCACTGGTTCGCATCGCCGTGGCCTTGCGCAATCTGTTCACCTCAGGCGCTGCGCTGCGGCTGAAGGGGGAATTGGGCACGGCCACCTCCACCCTCACCTTGCTGCACCCGCTGGTCGGCCATGTGTTCAGCACCGTCACCACCAGTCCGCGCCCGCTGCAATGGGCCAGCCGCGTGGCCACGCGCACATCGCTCGCCACTTTCGATGCTGCATGGGAAGCGCCCGGCGCGGCTCCGGAACACAGCCTTCTGCCGGCAATGTTGGCAGTGCGCGGCCAGTTTGCCCAAGTGGACGATGCCAACTTCCACCTTCAGGCGCGCAGCGTGCTGTTCGAACTTACCGGCGCACTGGCGCTGATCGTCGGCAAGTCGCTTGCCGAAATTGCAGGGTTCGCCACTTCGGACAAAGGCCGGGCAGCAGGTGTCGACTGGTTCGGCGTGGTCAACCGGCTGGCAGACCCGGTCGCAACGCCGACTCAGCACGATGCCACCATCAACGAACTGCTTCGCCTTGGCAGCGGGCAGCGGCTGGTCCGTACGGTGGCCATCGCCGGCCTGTGGCGCGGGATGGATCTGCAGGTCGGAGACCGCATTCTGGCCATGGTCGATGTCGCGGCGCACGATCCGGCAGCCTTTCCCAACCCGGAACGGTTCGCAGCCTCACCGACGCGCCCCTACATCACGTCGGGGCCGTTGCAGGGGCCGCATGTCTGTTACGGGCGGATGATCGCTTGGACCATTCTGCGCGAAGCCATCGTCGCCACGCGGGGGCAGATCGTGCCCATGGAAGACCCCGTGCTCAAGTCATTCGCAGGGCTGCCTGACGACCTTCGGTTCACGCCTGTGTACGCCTAGGTGTCGTTCAGGGACGTTCAGGTTTTTCGTTGGGGGAGCAGCATTCGTGACCGTTCAGCAGGACTTCCTGACCATCGCCGTGCCGATGCGCGATTCCACCCAATGGCGGGGCATCGGTTTTGCTGATATCGAGAACGCTTTGGAATGCTTGGGAAATCCGGCACGGCCAGACCTTGCGCGGCGCCTCCGCAAGACCGGAATCGTCCATTTTCTCAGCCTCCACGCCATCGCGGCGGATGAACCGGGCAAGCCCGGACACATCCTGATCGAAGCCACGGTCGATGGAACTGCCGCCGACGCTACCCCTGTCATCGCCGCCGCACTGGGCGAAGCGCTTCTGCCAATATTGCGCCTTTCCAATGGGATAGACCGTCTCGATCAGGTTCTCCCCCTCCTCGAAAAACACCGCCACACCCTGACCCCCGCCCCGTTCCCCAAACGCCGCCAACTCGCCGGCCTCCCGTTCAACGGCTTGCCCGGATTGACGGTTCGAGCGGTTCGGGAAAACCGCGTGATTGCGTGGCGTGCGCGTAAAGCCATCCGGCAGGAACGGCGTCAAAACAGCAGCTTAGGCCCGCAGTCGCTGTTCCGGGCGGCCGTCCGGCAGCTGGGTGACACCATCACCCACCCCGCCATGAACAGCCGCGCCCACCTGCTTTTTGCCGAAACCACCCGCGCCCCATGGCTGCCCATCGAACAGTCAAAGGGGCTGGTGGCGGCGGGGCTGAAAACGCTGTGGTCGGCCCGGCAACTGTTGGCGTTGAGCGTGGCGCTGCCTTGGCTGATAATCGTTGCTGTTCTGTGGCTTACGGGCGCTTCCTTGCCCACGGCCATGGCCGGAGCGATTGCCCCTGCACTGGTCATCACGGTTCTGCTGACAGCGTTTCTGGCCTGGCTTCTGGCGCGGGATGAAGCCGCCAACACCCCGGTTGATCGCACCCCCTCCCCGCGCAATCTGGCCGCCATCACCGCGCGCGAAAACGCACCCGGTTTTGTCCAGAACCACATGATAAGCGTTACCCGGTTACGCACCGCGCCCATCCGCCGCCTGTCATTATCGCTGGCTTTCAATGCGATAGCCACCATGGCCCGACTGGGCCTGATGCGGGCGGGGTTTCTGTCGACCATTGGCACGATCCACGCCGCGCGCTGGCTGGTTCTGCCCGGCACTCGTCAACTGGTGTTCACCAGCAACTATGGCGGAAGCTGGGAAAGCTATCTGGAAGACTTCATCACCAAATCCGCCCGCGGCGTTACGGGTGTGTGGAGCAACACCGAAGGCTTTCCCGCCACCAGCCTGCTGTTCTGCAAAGGTGCCGAAGACGGCGACCGGATGAAGCGGTTTGCCCGCTGTTCGATGAAGCCCACCGCATTCTGGTTTTCCGCATACCCTGACCTTGCCGCCGCCACGATCCGCAAGCAGGCCCTGATCGTCAGCGGGCTGATCTGCCGCCAGCGGGTAAGCGCATCGCCATCGGATGCCGAGGCGTGGCTGGACCTGTTCGGCACCATTCCGCGGCCCGATTACGGCCTGCAATACGGCGAAATCCAGACCCTGATGTTCGGCGGATTGCGTCGCCACCCCAACAGCCGCGTGGTCACTTTCCGGTTTGACCCTGACGGCGAACGCGAGGGCGATTTTACCCCGCGCGACCATGTGCGCCGCTGGCTGGCCGATCTGATCCGCGACAACGTGCTGTCATTTGGCGACAAACCGCCTGAAAGCTTTGTTTGCAACATTGCCTTCTCCGCACAAGGGCTTGCCCGGCTGGGGCTGGCAGATGAACTGGGCAAGGCAGAAGGCGCAGGCACAGCGCAGGGTTTCCCGCCCGCCTTTGCGCTGGGCATGCAGGACGAGGGACGAAAGCGTGCCTTAGGCGATCCGGCCACACTGGACTGGGATGAAGACAAGGCCCACGTCGCGCTGCTGTTCTATGCCAAGGACGAAGCTGCCGCCCACAGGATCGATGCCGAAATCGCCCGCGCCAAAGGTGCCGGGCTGGTGTTGTCAGGCCAGATCGAAACCGGACTGTCCAGCTTTGACCTGGATGCGTTCAAGAATGCATGGAACAAGGGCGATCAGTTGCCCGAAAAGGCCACATTTGCCGCCATACAGCCCGAAGGCAACGATGAGCTTTCCGATGAACCCTTCGGCTTCGTCGACGGCATTTCGCAACCGCTGGTGCGCGGATTTCCGGGCGGCCACGGCGCAGCCGATCCGGTCCATGCCGTGGAGCCGGGCGAGTTCATTCTGGGCTATAGCGACAATCGCGGCCACTTTCCGCCATCACCGATGGTCGAAGGTCCGCGCGGCACGGGAGGCCTTGATCCTACCGTGCTTCCGGCCCCTGCACATGAACAACCCTGCCAATATCCTGATTTTTCAGCGCAAAATAGCCACGTTCGCGATTTTGGCCGCAACGGTAGCTATCTGGTGATCCGGCAGTTGGGGCAAGATGTGTCGGGCTTCAACGCCGAACTGGACAGTCTGGCACACAAGATCTGCGCCAGCGGCGATGTCATCAATCCCTTTGCCGGGAACCTTGCCCGGACGCGCGAATGGATCGCCGCCAAGATGGTGGGCCGCTGGCGCGATGGATCAACGCTGGTCGACAACCCGTTCCGCCCGGCGTTCAAAACCGGGCAGGATGCGATCGCCGCCAATTCCTTTTTGTACAAGGATGCCGATCCTCAAGGACAGCGCTGCCCGTTTGGTGCGCATGTGCGCCGCACCTTCCCGCGTGACAGCCTTGCCCAGACCGACCCTGTGGAACTGTCCGTCAGCAATCGCCACCGCCTTTTGCGGCGCGGCCGCCCCTATCTGGACAAGGAGCGCAAGACCGCGCTGGGCACGCTGTTCATGTGCTTCAACGCCGATATCGAGCGGCAGTTCGAATTCGTGCAACAGACCTGGCTAGGGTCACCCTGCTTCCACGGGCTGGAACGCGAACCCGACCCCTTCGTGATGCATCACGGACAGGACGCCAGCGAGCATCGCAACGCCCGCTTCACGATTCCGGGGCGCAATGCCGCGATCACCATCAATCCGCTCCAACGCCACGTTACTTTGCGCGGTGGCGGCTATTTCTTCATGCCGGGCCGCCGCGCGCTGTGGTTCCTTGCCGGGCCAGCCTTTACCGCCGACCCTGCCATGCACAGCCTGAAGACAGCGGCAGACTGAAGCAGCAAAACGGCCGGACGATCAAGCCCGGCCGTTTGCATACATTCCGGCTTTGTCGCACGGTCACATTGCCGGGATCAGCTTGCGCTCCACAGCGATGCGTTGAATCGCCTTCTGCAGCTTTTCAAATGCGCGCACTTCGATCTGTCGCACCCGTTCACGGCTGACATTGTAAACCTGCGACAGTTCCTCCAGCGTCTTGGGGTCGTCAATCAGGCGGCGGTCGGTCAGAATGTGGCGTTCACGCTCGTTCAGGCTGTCCATAGCCTGCACAAGCAATTCGTGCCGGTACTTTGCCTCTTCAGCCTCTGCCACGGTTTCATCCTGCAGCGGACGATCGTCGGTCAGCCAGTCCTGCCACGAACCTTCGCCGTCTTCGCGCATGGAGACGTTGAGCGACGCATCGCCCCCCATCATCATGCGGCGGTTCATGTTGACCACTTCCTGTTCGGGTACGCCAAGATCGGTGGCGATCTTGCGCACGTCGTCAGGGTGCAGGTCCGAATCCTCGAACGCTTCAAGGTTCTTCTTCATCCGGCGCAGGTTGAAGAACAGCTTCTTCTGCGCCGCAGTGGTGCCCATTTTCACAAGGCTCCACGACCGCAGGATAAATTCCTGCATCGAGGCCTTGATCCACCACATGGCATAAGTCGCCAGACGGAAACCGCGATCTGGCTCGAATTTCTTCACGCCCTGCATCAGGCCGATATTGCCCTCAGAGATCAGTTCGCTGACCGGCAGGCCATATCCGCGATAGCCCATGGCAATCTTCGCCACGAGCCGCAGATGGCTCGTTACCAGTTGGGCGGCAGCTTCGGGATCCTGATGTTCCTGAAAACGCTTGGCGAGCATGTATTCCTGCTCAGCCGTCAGCACGGGAAACTTGCGGATCTCCGAGAGATAGCGGTTGAGGCTGGCTTCACCGCCAAGGGCAGGAACCGTCACAGCGCTCTTTTCCTTACTCACCTGAACACTTCCTTTCGTCGCGTCGGCTCCCTTTGACAGTCCCCTGATGGGCGACCGGCGGCGGGACCACACATTGCAGAGTCTCTTGTCGGACGACTCCGAAGTCCTTGTCTACACCATTGCCATAACTTTGGCATCCTGCCCTTCAGCGCAAAGTTCGACGATAAGTTCCCGCATATCGACGGGCGTCGCACTGACGAAGTGCAAAGGGCGGCCGCTGACAGGATGGATGAACCCCAGTTCGGCTGCATGCAGCGCCTGACGCTGGAATCCAAGCCGTACAAGCAGTGGCCGAAGTTTGGGCGGTGTACGTCCATAGACAGGATCACCCAATAGCGCGTGACCGATTGACGCAAGGTGAACGCGGACCTGGTGGGTTCTGCCGGTTTCCAGCCTGCATTCCACTAGCGCCGCCCCCTCCAGCGTCGCCAGCGTTCGATAATGGGTGACCGCGTGCTTGCCGCGTCCGTCCTCAACCAACGCCATCTTCTTGCGATCATGGCTGGACCGCGCAATCGCCCCGCGCACTGTTCCAGAAGGTGGCACGGGCAACCCGCCCGTCACGCATTTATAGGCCCGGACAATCGAATGATCGGCAAATTGTGCCGCCAGCCCTTCGTGCGCCACATCGGTCTTGGCCACCACCAACAAACCGGAAGTGTCCTTGTCGATCCGGTGCACGATACCGGGCCGCGCCACGCCGCCTATGCCCGAAAGCTGGCCCCGGCAATGGTGCAGCAGCGCGTTGACCAGTGTGCCATCAGCATTGCCCGCCGCCGGATGCACCACCAGCCCGGCAGGCTTGTCCACCACAACCAGCGCTTCGTCTTCATAGACCACGGCCAGCGGAATATCCTGCGCCACCGCTTCGGCCGGCACGGCTTGCGGCACGCGAATCTCGAATTTGGTGCCTTGCGCAACTTTGGCCGAAGCCTGCGTGGCAAGCGCGCCGCCCAGCCAGATTTGCCCTTCGGCCAACAGTGCCTTCACCCGTTCGCGAGAAAGCCCGCTGACATCGGCCAGCGCCTTGTCCAGTCGCTGCCCGTCATTGGCAATCGTGCCCGCAATGATGCTGTCAAAAGCCCCCATCTTTATAGATATGGGGAGCGATTATGTGGGACGCAAGGCGTTGGGACTACGGCGGAGACGTATGCCAGAATGCGTTGCACCGACAAGATCGAAGGCTTCGAACAGACCATCGCTTCTGCCACAGCTGGGCCTTTCACAGCCGCGGTCAAAACCTTTATCCGGCGGGCAGGAAGATCTGGTCATTCCACGAAATAGCTTTCAATCCGACTCTCAAACTCACTTGATCTTCGCACGCATCCGCTTGGCCCGCTGGGCGGGGTCAGGGTGGGTTTTCAGCAGCCCGATGCCGCCACCGCCACCCAGTGCCGCCAATTTGTCCATCGCAGTGGCGCAGGCTGGCTGCGGGTAGTTTTTAGCGGCCATGAATGTCAGCGCGTAATCATCAGCCGCAGTTTCTGCTGCTTGCGAATGCTGGGCGTTCAGCACATTCCCGATCAGCCCGCCAAGTTCCGAACTGGCAAGCTTGCGCACGCCGCCGCTGGCTGTGCCCGCAACGCTCAACGCTGCGTCCTTTTGCAGCGCGAGTTTCATGCGTTTTTTCCCATGCTCAAGCTTCACATGCCCAATCTCATGGCCGATCACGCAACGCACTTCATCGTCGGTAAACTTGTCCATCAGCCCAGAATAGACCCGCACCGTGCCATCGCCCATGGCAAAGGCATTCACGTCGCTGGCGAGGTAGGCCTTGATATCAAGCTTCAGTCCGTCATAGCTGACCAGCCCCGTGGTGAGTTTGGCCAGGCGAACGGCATAGGGGTTCTTGGCCGGAGGAATCGTGTTCTGCCGGTCCAGTTCATCGGACATCTGCGAGAAGTAGGATACGATCTGCTCGTCCGAGATCGTTGCAGCCTGTGCAACCTTCTTGGCCGAACCCAGTAAATCGCCAAAACTCTGCGAATGAGCCGGCACTCCAAAAGAAAGCAGGGCCACCCCTGCCACGCCCGCGAATGCAAGAGTCGGCGAAAAGCCGGATGACGTTCCAATTTTCCTGCGCATGATAGCTCCCGTTTGCATGCACGATGCCCACCTGTTGGCATCCGGACAAGCACGGACATCGCCATTTTGGATTACGCCGCAAAATCGGCGATACCTTGCCAGTTGCGCGCCAAGGCGCCACATCAGTTACATGGCCCTCACGATCAGCCATTCCGCCCACGCATCCATGCTCGCCATTTCGCGCGACACCGCGCCAAACGAGGCTTGCGGTCTGCTGTTTGGCAATAGTTCACACATTGAAACCTGCGTGCCGACCGCCAATGTCGCGCCAGACCGCACGCGCCATTTCGAGATCGATCCTGCCGCACTGGTTGCTGCCCACCGCGCCGCGCGCGATGGTTCCGGGCCGGACGTAATCGGCTATTTCCATTCGCACCCCAACGGCCTTGCGCGTCCTTCGGCCATCGATGCCGCCAGCGCGGCGAGCGATGGGCGGATATGGGCGATCGTGGCAAGCGAGGCGATTACGTGTTGGTGCGATGGGCCTGACGGGTTCGAACCGCTTTCCTATGTGGTCGCACAAGGCTAAGGCTGACCCCAATCGCGCGATGGCGTGACCTGCGCAAAACACTTTCAGATAAAAGGGCTGAACCCTGAACATGACCGCCTCCGCTCTCGATCTTGCCAGCCTGCTCTGCTCACGCCTGTGCCACGACATGCTCAGCCCGGTGGGCGCGCTTTCCAACGGACTTGAGCTTCTGGCCGAAGAAAAAGACCCGGAAATGCGCCAGCGCTGCTTCGAACTTCTCGAACAAAGCGCCAAGGCATCGGCTGACAAGCTTAAGTTCTTCCGTCTGGCCTTTGGCGCGGCAGGCGGCCTTGGCGATCAGGTGCCGGTGGGCGAAGCGCGCGCGCTGGTCGATGCACTGGCTGGTTCGAACGGACGGATCACGGTGAACTGGATGTTCGGCGCGGACTATCTAGCCAAGCCTGCCGCCAAGACCTTGCTGAACCTTGCCCTGATCGGGCTGGATGCGCTGGTGCGCGGCGGCACGCTGGATATCGGCGCAGAAGTGCGGGACGGCACCACCGAAATCGTCGTCCGCGCCGCCGGACAGCGCGTGGCATTCGATGCAACCGTGGGGCAGGCGCTCGAAGGTACCCTGCCCGCAGCAGAACTTTCCAGCCGCACGGCTCCTGCGGCCATGGTGCAGCAGCTTGCCGCATCGGTCGGCGGCGGCGTGCAGGTCCATGTCACGGCAGAAAGCCTGGTCATGGGCGCCGTTCTTCCGGCGGCCTGAGGGACGACCGGAACGCTATGCGCCGCTGGCTCGTCCATCGCGATGTGCCCTCGCCCAACTGGAACGAGCGCAAATTGCCGATCTCGATGGTCGTGCTGCATTATACCGGCATGGAATCCGGGCAAGCCGCACTAGATCGGTTGTGCGATCCAGCGGCGGAAGTCTCTGCCCATTACATGATCGACGAGGACGGCACCGTCACCCAGCTTGTCGATGAGGACAAGCGCGCGTGGCATGCCGGGCGGTCATCATGGCGCGGCATCACCGACGTCAATTCGGCCTCGATCGGCATCGAAATGGTCAATCCGGGCCACGAATTCGGCTATCGCCCCTTTACCGATGAACAGATTGAGGCGCTGCTGCCGCTGCTGGCCGACATCGTGAAACGCCACAACATTCCACGCGCCAACGTGGTCGGCCATTCCGACGTTGCGCCCGCGCGCAAGGACGATCCGGGCGAACTGTTCCCGTGGGAAGTGCTGGCCCGCCATCGCCTGTGCCTGCCCACGCCCAAGCTGACCATGCGGCTGCTGTACGACAATGAAGGCGCGTTCTTCCTCGCACTCGAACGCTTCGGCTATGACATCACCGATCAGCCCGCCGCCGTGCGCGCGTTTCAGCGGCGATGGCGGCCCCAGCGGATCGACGGAATCGTCGACGGCCAGATCGGCGCGCTTCTTTTCGAACTGCTGTTGGAACGCGACCTCGGCCATGCTAGGTGACCGCGCGTGTCAGGGGGCCGGGCAGCCGCGTCAGGAGCGATCCTGCCGAGGAAAGTCCGGGCTCCACGAAACAAGGGTGGCGGGTAACGCCCGCCGGGCCTGAGGCTTCTGGTCAAGGGAAAGTGCCACAGAGAGCAGACCGCTAATCCTGAGCTTCGGCGCAGGACAGCAAGGGTGAAAGGGTGCGGTAAAAGCGCACCGCGCGACCGGCGACGGAAGCGGCACGGCAAACCCCACCCGGAGCAAGATCGAATAGGGACTGCGCGCCTCTTGCAGGCAGGCTTGTTTCGGGCCAGCAGTCCGGGTTGATTGCTTGAGCGTTCCGGCAACGGTCCGCCTAGAGGAATGGCTGCCAGCGGCGATACGGTCCACTTGTGGGATACCGTCGGCGTTACAGAACCCGGCTTACAGGCCCCCTGACACATCAAAGCGATTTGCCATCGGACGCTCAGACGTTAGGGAAAGCGCATGTCCGGCATCCATCATCACCATCATCACGATCATGCCCACAGCCACGGGCATTCCCATGGCCACGGACACAGCCACGCGCCCGCCAGCTTTGGCCGCGCCTTTGCCATCGGCATTGCGTTGAATCTTGCCTTCGTGATCGTCGAAGCGGTCTATGGCGTGATTGCCGGGTCGATGGCGCTGGTGGCCGATGCCGGGCACAACCTGTCGGACGTGCTGGGGCTGGTCATCGCATGGGGCGCCAGCGTGCTGTCAGCGCGACCGCCATCGGCGCGGTTTACCTATGGATTCAAATCCAGTTCGATCCTTGCCGCGCTGGGCAATGCAGCCTTCCTGCTGGTGGCGCTGGGCGCCATTCTGGTGGAGACAATCCGCCGCCTGATCGAACCCGAACCCGTTGCAGGCGGACCGGTAATGGTCGTGGCCAGCATTGGCATAATCATCAACACGGCCACTGCGCTGATGTTCATGCGCGGACGGCACCACGACATCAACATTCGCGGTGCCTATCTGCACATGGCTGCCGACGCTGCCGTATCAGCCGGTGTGGTGGTGGCAGGACTGCTCATCACGCTAACCGGCGCGCAGTGGATCGATCCGGCCACCAGCCTTGCCATTGTGGGCGTGATCGCCATCGGCACATGGGGCCTGCTTAAGGATTCGCTGAAGATGAGCCTGCACGCGGTGCCGCCGGGCATCGATGAAAGCAAAGTCCGCACATTCCTGACCGGGCTGAACGGCGTAGAGGCTGTCCACGATCTGCACATCTGGCCGATGAGCACCACCGAAACCGCGCTGACCGCGCATCTGGTGATGCCCGGCGGCTATCCGGGCGATACCTTCCTGCACCATCTGGCGCACGAGCTGGAACACGATTTCGGCATCGGCCATGCGACGGTGCAGGTGGAAACGCTGGATGGGGAACAATGCACCCTGCTGGATGACCACACGGTCTGACCTGCCAGCCAGACCTGCCCATGCGGGAATAGTCCCAAAGGACACCTCGCCCGCCCTGCGCAAATGGCGCATCTCCTGAGGCGGAGATGTTTCGGCCGGGTCAGAACTACCCCTCCGCCCCGGTTCCTCCCACACTTGCCGGCTCTTCGTTCCCTTCGGCCGGATGCGCATTCCTTACGGCGCGCTGCATTTGCGGTGCGCCGTTTTTTTGGACCAGTTCGAAACGCAAAACCCCCGAAGGATCAAGCCTCCGGGGGTTTGCAATGTCAGTCGGGCGAAACAGCGCCGATCAGGCGGCAGCTTCTTCCTTGCCCTTGTGGACGCGAACAGGTTCCTTGCGGCCTTCGACCACATCCTTGTCGACCACGACTTCGGCAATGTCGGTTTCGGTCGGCACGTCGAACATCGTGTCGAGCAGCAGACCTTCGACGATCGAACGCAGCCCGCGGGCACCGGTTTTGCGTTCGATGGCCTTCTTGGCGATGGCTTCAAGCGCATCGTCGGTAAAGGTCAGCGCCACGTCTTCCAGTTCGAACAGCTTGGCATACTGCTTGATAAGCGCGTTCTTCGGTTCCTTCAGGATCTTCACCAGCGCTTCGATATCGAGATCGTTGAGCGTGGCGATTACCGGCAGGCGACCGACGAATTCGGGGATCAGGCCGAACTTGAGCAGGTCTTCCGGCTCGGCCTTTTGCAGCAGTTCACCAACCTTGCGCTTTTCAGGATCGGCAACATGGGCGCCAAACCCGATTGAACGCTTCTGCAAGCGGTCCGCGATGATCTTTTCCAGACCGGCAAACGCACCGCCGCAGATGAACAGGATGTTGGTCGTGTCCACCTGCAGGAATTCCTGCTGCGGATGCTTGCGGCCACCCTGCGGCGGGACAGAGGCAGTCGTGCCTTCCATCAGCTTGAGCAGGGCCTGCTGCACGCCTTCGCCCGAAACATCGCGCGTAATCGACGGGTTTTCGGCCTTGCGGCTGATCTTGTCGATTTCGTCGATGTAGACGATGCCATGCTGCGCCTTTTCGACGTTGTAGTCGCTGGCCTGCAACAGCTTCAGGATGATGTTCTCAACGTCTTCACCCACGTAACCGGCTTCGGTCAGCGTGGTTGCATCAGCCATGGTGAAGGGCACGTCAAACGTCTTGGCCAGCGTCTGCGCCAGCAGGGTCTTGCCCGAACCGGTCGGCCCGACCAGCAGGATATTCGACTTCGAGAGTTCAACCTCGCCGCCCTTGCCGCTGTGCTTAAGACGCTTGTAGTGATTGTGTACCGCCACCGAAAGCACGCGCTTTGCGCGGTCCTGGCCGATCACGTAATCATTCAGCGTTTCGAAGATGTCGCGCGGAGTGGGAACGCCGCCGTCCTTCTTTCCGGCAATCCCGGCCTTCGTTTCTTCACGAATGATATCGTTGCACAGTTCGACGCATTCATCACAGATGAATACGGTCGGCCCGGCGATCAGCTTGCGCACTTCATGCTGCGATTTGCCGCAGAAGCTGCAGTAAAGCGTGCTCTTGGTATCCGATCCAGAAAGCTTGGTCATTCGTCCATCCCAGGCGCCCTTCCACGAAGGGCCGGCCCGATTATCCTACTACCGCAAGGGCATTAATCAACCGGACTCGAAAACAGGTAACAAGTCCCTACCGGAGCAAGCCTTTCGCCAAGCTTAAAGCTGCCCCGGCCGGGCAAAACATCATGCAGGCGCGCCGCCCGAACCTTCGTCACCGCCCACCACATCAGTCGTCGGACGCGATTCGAACACCTTGTCGACAAGGCCGAACTTCAGCGCTTCTTCCGCTTCGAGGAAGGTGTCGCGATCCATCGCCTTTTCGATTTCATCCAGCGTGCGACCGGTGAACTTCACGTAAAGGTCGTTCATCCGCTTGCGAATGCGCAGGATTTCGCGCGCCTGAATTTCGATATCCGAAGCCATGCCACGTGCGCCGCCCGACGGCTGATGCACCATGATGCGGGCATTGGGCAGCGCAATACGCATGCCCGGTTCGCCCGCCGCCAGCAGGAACGAACCCATCGACGCAGCCTGACCGATGCACACGGTAGAAACGCGCGGGCGGATGTATTGCATGGTATCGTAGATCGCCAGACCCGCCGTCACCACGCCGCCGGGCGAGTTGATGTACATCGAAATGTCCTTCGACGGGTTTTCCGATTCGAGGAACAGCAACTGGGCGATGATGACCGAGGCCATGTGGTCCTCGACCTCGCCCGTCACGAAAATGATGCGTTCGCGCAGCAGACGCGAATAGATGTCGAAGCTGCGTTCGCCGCGGCTCGATTGTTCGACCACGACCGGGATCAACGCGCCGGTGACGGGATCGGTGGTGAACTTGCCCTGATTGCCGTAGACGGGGGCGCCGGACGCGCCGAACAGGTCGAGCATGGGAATCCTCATATGGTTGAACCGCCTATGTCGCGTGCCATGCCGCGATGTTCAAGGGCGTTAACCCCAAATCCGCGCAAACCCGTGGATGGACGTGAACCGCAGCCACAAAAAGATGGGATCCACGTGATTATCCGCCACGCGAACGGCGGAAACCTGCGGCCTGCGCCTCCTCCTCGGTGCAGAAAAGTGCTTCGGGGCGCGTTCCATCATAATATTTCATACCCGGCAGATAATAGATCAACTCGCCCATTCGGCGGCTGTCGTTGCCCTTGATTGTGCAGCCAAAGGCATTGCGATAGACCTTTGTCCGCCCCGATTCGTTTCGGGCTGCGGCAGCGCGGACAGGCGGCAACCCCGCTTTGGGGTTGGCCTTGCGCCACACATCGGGCGAATCGAAATCGCCTGCCCAGATACCAAGCCGGTGCCGCTTTACCCGCTCCTGAAGGTGCGCCAGCGTGGCCTCTCCTTCAGGCGTCACAACCGCAAGACCTGCGCCCACCATCGCTTCGGCCAGTTGAACGTCGCCCGCGCGGCAGGTTGCCAGAAGCGCGTTGTCGGGCGCGGGCTGCCGCCCTTCGCAGATTACCTCCTGCCCGGCGATTATGGAGGCAAGCTGATCTCTGGCCTGTGCCCCGCACGCCCATTCGGCCCCATCACGCTTGCACGTCTGACGCAGTTCAGGCGCATCGCTTTCCACCAGACGCAGGCGCTGCCCGGTCATCTCAAGCGTGTCGCCATCAAGCGCTACCGCCTGCCCGTTAATCACTTGCGCAGACAAAGGTGATGCCAAACTGCCAAGCGCGAACAAGAGCGCAATGCCTGTAAAACGAAAACGCAACGCGGGCTTCCTTGGAGGATTTCTGGCTTGCAGAATTTCTGAATGAACCTGCTCTGCGTTCAAAGTCTTAGGAAATAGTATTCACGGCATTAAACCGATTGCTCGGCCGCGACGTCCTTAAGGGCTTCAAGTGCTTCGAACCGGGATTGCAAGGCATGATGGCGCGCGCGGGCCTGCGCAATTCTGGCACGCTGGCCCCGCCAAGTGGCAAGCCAGCGCGCTGCGCCCTGAAGCCAGTGACCGATGGCATTGATAAAACCGCCATTATGGCCTGCGGCTACCAGCGATTGGGCGCGCGACAGGGGCTGCATAATATCAGCAGGCGGGACGACGGAGCGTGCCTCAACCCGCAGTTCAACCTCAGGGGCTGCCTGCATGGCCAGCGCGCGGGACAGCAGATCGACGGTGGGCATAGGTTCGGCTTTCGCAGGAATGGCGTTCGCAATGACGACCGGAGGATTGGGCATGGAGGCTGCTTTGCGCGCGGCCTTGGCCACAGGTGCGGGCCGCTTGGCAGGACCGGCTTTGCGCCCCGACGATACCTTGCGTTGTTTGGCAGGACGCTTCCGTTTGGGCGCAGCGGGCGGCACAGGCGCTTCGGGCCAGGGCACGACTGCAATCACTGCACCACGCGGCGGCGGAATAATCAGCCCTGCCGGAAAAGCGGGCGGATTGCCGTGCTTCAACAGAAAGGCAGGCTCACGTCGGTTCGTGCGTTTGGCGGGCGATTTTGCCCTACCTGAAACGCGCGGCTTGGCAGCAACTCGATTGCGGACGGTGTGCATCGCAGTTCCCCGGATAGAGGGCCTTGCCGATGGATTCTGACACAGTGCGAATCACCTGCGAATCACCAAACTGATCGGGTTTCGACCGACCGGCCAATTCGCCAGCAAACTGCGCATTCATACGGCGCGCATCTACGTAAAAACCTGGGCTAAAACGGCAGTGGCCCGGCACGCTGGATGCGCACCGGGCCACTTGTCAGACCCTGCAATCACACGGTCGATCCAGATTGGATCAGCCTTCGGTCTTCTTCTTGGCCGGGGACTTCTTCTTCGGAGCTTCTTCAACAGCCGGAGCTTCGTCCTCGGCAGCGGCCTTCTTCTTCGCCGGAGCCTTCTTCTTGGGCGCTTCATCCGCAGCAGCTTCTTCAGCGGCTACCGGAGCTTCTTCCTTGGCGGCCTTCTTCTTCGGCGCAGCCTTCTTCGCCGGAGCCGCTTCAGCAGCAGCGCCTTCTTCGGCTTCGATCGCGGCCTGCAGTTCGTCGCGGGTCACTTCGCGTTCGGTGACTTCGGCCTTGTCGAACAGGAAGTCGACAACCTTGTCTTCGTACAGTGGCGCGCGAAGCTGGGCTGCGGCAAGCGGTTCCGAACGCACGTAATCGACAAAGCGCTGGCGATCCTGTTCACGGTACTGCTGCGCCGCCTGACGGATCAGCATTTCCATTTCCTGCGCGCTCACAGCAACGCCGTTGGCCTGGCCGATTTCCGACAGAAGCAGGCCCAGACGCACGCGACGTTCGGCGATCTTGCGGTAATCGTCCTTCTCGGATTCGATTTCCTTGAGCGCTTCTTCGGGGTTTTCCTCGCGCTGCGCTTCCTGCTCAAGCTGCGCCCAGATCTGTTCGAATTCGGCTTCCACCATCGACGGCGGCACGGCGAAATCGTGGCCAGCGGCAAGCTGATCCAGCAGTGCGCGCTTCATCTGGGTGCGGGTCAGGCCAGCGGTTTCCTGTTCAAGCTGACCCTTCAGCAGAGTGCGAAGCTGTTCCAGGCTTTCCAGGCCAAGCATCTTGGCAAATTCGTCATTCGCTTCGAATTCACCGGGGTTCTTCACCGCCTTGACGGTGATATCGAAGGTGGTTTCCTTGCCAGCAAGGTTAGCGGCAGGATAATCTTCGGGGAAGGTTACGGTGATGGTCTTTTCATCACCAGCCTTGGCACCGACAAGCTGTTCTTCAAAGCCGGGGATGAAGCGACCGGCACCGATTTCCAGCGCTTGATCTTCAGCCGTGCCGCCTTCGAAGGCCACGCCATCAAGCTTGCCAAGGAAGTCGATGATGAGCTGGTCGCCATCCTTCGCCTTGGTGCCCTTCTTGGCTTCGGTGAACGACTTCTGGCCGGCAGCGATACGCAGCACGGCCTCGTCGATCTGTTCATCCGTTACCGGAACAGTCAGCTTTTCAAGCTTCAGGCCATCGGTCGAAGGGGCTGCGATTTCAGGCAGGACTTCCAGCTCGACGGTCAGTTCCGCGTCCTTACCTTCGTCATAGCCTTCGCCCAGCGCAACGGCGGGCTGCATGGCGGGACGCAGCTTGTGGTCAGCAACCAGCTTGTCCATCGCAGCGCGGATCGAGGTCTGCAGCGCTTCTTGATGAAGCTGCGCGCCGTGCATCTTGCGCACGAGGTTGGCGGGAACCTTGCCGGGGCGGAAGCC